>JAFAZV010000344.1 GCA_019239445.1 Solirubrobacterales bacterium | reverse complement strand
CGGTTGCGCCCGGCAGGCAAGCCGAAGAGGAACTGGGGTAGCACGAGGGCTAGCAGCAGGATCATCTCCGGGGTCCAGGAGTGCGTCAGCCCGTGCAGGGCGCCGACGGCGAGTGGGGCAAGGCCGGCCAGTGCGTAGCCCACGGACTGAGCCATGGTGGATAACCCTGCGGTGCTGCTCACGCTTCCGCCCCGCAGCACGATCAGCATCAGGGCCAGAGGGAAGGCGCCGTTTTCACCGAGCCCAAGCAGCACTACCCAGAGGTAGGCAGCGGACGTCGGCCAAAGCAGGATGCCGATCCAGCCGAGGGCGATTGGGAGGCAGCAGCCGGCAACGAGCGCGCGCTGGTCGCGCCCGCGACGCGCGAGTCCTGGGACGATCAGTCCGGTGAACGCGCCGACTACCAACATCAGGCTGAGGAGCAGGCCCGCGTCCGCCTCGCTATAGCCGTGGCTGCGGAAGATGCTGGGAAGCCACGCCAGCGTCGCGTAGAAGCCGGCAGACTGGATAGCGAAGAAGAGGGTGACCTGCCACGCGAGCGCGCTCCGGGTGACGGTTCGAAGCGGCGGGGTGTCTGATCCGCCGAAATCCTCATCGGGGCCGGGCGCGTCACCGCGGGTGAGAACCGGCAGCCACGCCAATGCCGCGACGGCGGCCGGCAGTGCCCACACGCCGAGGCCGGGTCTCCAGCCACCGCCGAGCGCGTCGGCCACGGGAACTGAGACACCGGCGGCCAGGGCGGCGGCGCCGACCAGCGTGGCCGCGAACAGGGACATACTCGTGCCGGAGCGCCCCGCGAGGTCTCGGCGTACCAGCACGGGCACGAGGACGTTGCCGATCGCGATCGCTGACCCCGCGACGGCGGTGCCGAAGAAGAGAAAACCCATGCCCGGGATCAGCCGGGCCAGCTGTCCGGCGAGCAACAGCGCCATCGCTATCGCGATCGCGGCGTGCGCGCCGAGTCGCCTCGCGAGGATCGGGGCAGCGGGCGCCAGGAGCCCAAAGCAAAGAACCGGCAGGGCGGCGAACGCTCCTGCCCATCCGTTGGAGAGGCCGGTGTCCGACTGGATCCGAGGCAGCAGCGGGCCAACACTTGCCGCCGCGGGCCGGAGGTTGATCGCGACCAGCACGACGCCGGTGAGGAGCAGCGCGGGCGATGCGCTGCGCCCGCCAGAGCTTTGGACACTCACGCAGACAAAGTAGCTCCCGGGCGAACCATCGTCCTCGCACAAGTGGTCAGTCCTCTTGGTTCTTGGCGACTGGTTAGGCCCACGCTAACTCGGCCGAAGAGGCTTGACACCTCCCAGCCAGCGGGTGTAGAAACGAGATCTTGGGCCCAGGAGAGAGGGACGTCGGAGGACAGACCAGTTGCCGCGGTGGGTAGGTCAGTCGCTTAAGCGACGCGAGGATGCCGAGCTGCTGGCGGGCGGCGGACGCTACGTAGCGGACATCGCGCGGCCCGGCATGCTCCACGCGGCGTTCGTCCGCAGCCCGCTGCCCAACGCGCGGATCGTCTCGATCGACACAGAGGCGGCGAGCGCGTGTCCTGGCGTCCGCCTCGTGCTCACGGCCGCGGACATGCCACCTGCGATCCGTCCTCAGCCCTGCACGCACAACTTCGCGGGCCAGCGCGACACGCCGTACTACTTCCTGGCCCGGGAGCGGGCGCGCTACGTGGGCGAGCCCGTAGCGATGGTGCTCGCCGAGACCCCCCACGCGGCCGAGGACGGCGCCGAACTAGTCGACGTCGAGTGGGAGCAGCGGCGATCGATCGGCTCGGCTGAGGCGGCGCTGGAGGCGGGAGCACCGCTGGTCTACGACGACTGGCCGGACAACCTCGCGGCCACCTTCGAATCCGAGATGGGTGATGTGGACGGCGCGTTCGCGGAGGCCGACGTGGTCATCGAGGAGCGGATCGAGATCCAGCGACTGTTCGCCTGCCCGCTCGAGACCCGGGGTGTGGTGGCCGAGTGGGATCCCTTCGGCGACGAGCTGACGATCTGGACCTCCTCGCAGATCCTCCACATCGCGCGCGACCTGCTGGCCGACGTGCTCCGCATCCCCGAGCACCGGATCCGCGTGATCGTCCCCAAGATGGGGGGCGGGTTCGGCTGCAAGTTCCACTTCTATCCCGAAGAGGCGGCGGTGGCGTTCGGGGCTAGAGCGAGCGGCCGGCCGGTCCGCTGGATCGAAGACCGCCTCGAGTCGTTCGTGGCCACCTGCCACGCGCGCGAGGAGACGGTCGACGCGCAAATGGCGCTGCGGCGCGACGGCGAAATCACCGGCGTCAAAGCCGAGATCTTGGGAGACATGGGGGCGTCGCTGCACACCGTTGGCTATGGCCCCGTGTGGCTGACGGCGGTGATGATGACCAACGCCTATGCGATCCCGAACGCCCGCGTACGTGCCCGCGCAGTGCTGACCAACAAGACTCCGCTTGGCTCCTACCGTGGGTGGGGGCAGCCCGAGGCGAACTTCGTCGTCGAGCGCCTAGTCGACCGCGCAGCCCAGAAGCTCGATCTCGACCCAGCGGACATCCGCCGACGCAATCTGATCCCTCCCGACCGCTTCCCGTACAAGGGCCTGCACCACGTGTTTGACAGCGGTCGCTATGAGGATTGCCTTGAGCTTGCGCTCCGGACGCTCGACTACGCAAGCTGGCGTGAGCGCCAGAGCGAGCTGCGTGAGGAGGGACGGCACGTCGGCATCGGCATCTCCTTTTACGTCGAGAACACCGCGCTTGGGCCTTCGCGCGTCCTCAATCAGGGGGGCGTCGACCAGGGCGGCTACGACATCTCCCGCATACGGATCGAGCCGAGCGGCGACGTCACGGTCTACACCGGCCTCTGCGACATGGGCCAGGGCATCACCAACGCGCTCGCACAGGTGTGCGCGGACAACTTAGGCGTCACCCCTGATGCCGTGACCGTGGTCACCGGCGACACCGCCTCCTGTCCATACACGGGCTACGGCACCGGCGCCAGCCGCGGAGCCTCGGTCGGCGGCGCAGCGGTGATGAAGGCATCCGAGACGTTGCGCGAACAGGTCTCCCGGATCGCAGCGCACATGCTCGAGGCGGCCCCCGAAGACATCGTGCTCGAGGACGGCCGCGCCTTTGTCCGCGGCTCCCCGAGCTCGGCGGTCACGTTCGCCGACGTGGGGCGAGCGGCCTATATCCGGGCGATCGATCTGCCCGATGACGTCGACCCCGGCTTGGAGACGACAGCCACCTTCGATCCGCCGCAAATGGCGTGGCCGTACGGCGTCAACGTGGTGGTGGTCGAGGTCGACGTCGAGACGGGACAGGTCTCGTTCCTGGACTACGCCTACGCGCACGACTGCGGCCAGTTGATCAACCCGATGATCGTCGATGGCCAGATCCACGGGGGCCTGGCACAGGGCATCGGCCAGGCGTTATTCGAGGAACTCCCTTACGACCTGGAAGGCAACCCGCAGTTTGCGAGCTTCATGGATTACCTACTACCGACGGCGATGGAGGTGCCGCGGCCGCGCTTGGCGCACCAGGAGACACTTTCGCCGCTCATCCCAGGGGGCATGAAGGGGGTGGGTGAGGCCGGCGCGATCGGCTCTCCATCGGCGGTCGCGGCGGCAATCGAGGACGCGCTAGCGCCATACGAGGTCCGGATCAGCCGGACTCCACTCGGCCCCAGCGAGATCGTGCGCCTGATCGAGGCGGCTGCGGCGCAGCTCCGGCTTGGAACCGGCGTGTGAAATCCGCGCCTTTCACCTATCGCTCGCCGGCGAGCCTCGAAGAGACCCTCGATCTGCTCGCGCGCGAACCCGACGATGCCAGCCTGCTCGCTGGCGGACAGAGTCTCGTGCCGATGCTCAACATGCGGATCGCGCGCCCAGAGACGGTCATCGATCTGAACCGCGTGAGCGAGCTCTCGGGTGTCCAGAGCCGCAACGGCACCGTGCGGATCGGCGCCATGACCCGGCAGCGCACGCTCGAGCGCGACCGCGAGATCGCGGCCACGCTGCCCATCCTGCCGGAGGCACTCGAGCATGTCGCGCACCTCGCCATCCGTCTGCGCGGCACGATCGGAGGAAGCCTTGCTCATGCGGATCCCTCGGCGGAACTGCCTGCAGTGATGCTCGCGCTGAACGCCACGTTCGCGCTGCGTTCGCAGAATGGGTCCCGCACCGTCGCCGCTGAAGACTTCTTCCTCGCGCCGCTGATGACGGCGATCGACCCGGGCGAACTGCTCGAGGCAATCGAAGTTCCCGTACCACCCGCGCGCACCGGCTGGGGCTTCGCGGAAGTTGCGCGTACCCACGGCGCGTTCGCTCTCGTTGGCGCGATAGCCGGGCTGACTCTCAAGGCCCTGGCGGTTGAACATGCCCGCCTGGTGCTGTTCGGGGTGGCTGCTGCCCCCGTCAGCATCGACTGGGTCGAGGACTCGCTTCTGGGCCGGGAGCTCGACGACGATGTGCTCGCGGAGGTCCAGCACCGCGTCAGCGCAGAACTCGAGCCGGTCGACGACGTGCACGCCACCGCGGCCTACCGCCGACGCGCCGCCGGGGCGCTCGCTCACCGTGTGCTCCGTCAGGCGGCGGCTCGGGCTGCGGTCTCCGACCTGGGGAGCCCGGCATGAGCATCGACACCGAACGTACGCGGCTGGCGCTCCGCGTCAACGGCCGTGAGACCACGCTCGAGGTCGAACCGCGGCGGCATCTGGCAGACGTGCTGCGCGACGACCTGGGACTGCGCGGGACGCATCTTGGTTGCGAACATGGCGTCTGCGGCGCGTGCACGATCCTGCTCGACGACGAACCCGTGCGCTCGTGCCTGCTGCTCGCCGTCCAAGCCGACGGCCACGACGTAACCACCGTCGAGGCGCTCGCAGACGGGGACAGGCTTCATCCCCTCCAGGAGGCATTCCGCGACCACCACGCGCTCCAGTGCGGCTTCTGCACCCCGGGCTTCCTGCTTACTGCCGACTACCTGATCCGTACGCAGCCGGAGCTCGAGGACGAGGAGGACATACGCGCGGCGCTAGCCGGAAACCTGTGCCGCTGCACCGGTTATCACAACATCGTCGATGCGGTGCAGGACGCCGCGGCGCGGATGCGCAACCACGATGGTCACCTGGAGGCCGGCGATGGCGCGTGAGCTGCGGCCGCGACCGGAGCGGCGGCCGAGTCCCCTCCAGCTCTCGTCGCTCCAGACGCAGTCGCTCAAGGAGCGTGTGCTCGGCGAGCTTCGGCGAGTGATCGAGCAGGGATGGCTACAGCCAGGCCACCAGCTCCCAAGCGAGCGCGAGCTGAGCGAACAGCTTTCCGTCAGCCGCAGCACCGTACGGGAGGCGATCCAGCTGCTCGAGGCGCTGGGCGTGGTGGAGGTTCGCCACGGCAGCGGCACGTTCGTACGCGCGCGGCCGGACGCTGACACGGTGCGGCTTGAGTGGCGTGAGTGGACGCGCCATCACTCGAGCCAGGTCCATCAGCTGCTCGAGGTGCGTCGGGGGCTCGAGGCGTTCGCGGCCGAGCTGGCCGCACGGCGTCGTACCCCGGCGCAGCTCGATCAGCTCGAGTCCTCGCTCGAGGAGATGGCCAACGTCCTGGAGGCCGGCGACATTCCGATGCTCGTGCAGATCGACGTCAGCTTTCACACCAACCTCTATCGCGCGACCGGCAACGCGCCGCTGGTCGAGCTGCTCGACGAGATCGGCCGACGCTTGCTGCGGGAACGGGCCGCGACATGGGACATGCCCGGCCGCCCGCAGCGCTCGCTCGAACAGCACCGCGCGATCGTCGAGGCGATTCGCGCCGGAAACCCGCTGGCGGCGCGGCAGGCGCTGATCGCGCATGTGCGCAGCATCGAGGAGGAGCTCGATCGGTACGCCGGCGATCACAAGCCCCTGGCGGCTGAGCCATCAACAACCCCCAAAACGAAATAGGAGCCTGATGTCCTCAACTACGCCCTACATCGATCCCCGCGTCGCGGCGCTGCTCGTGATCGACATGCAGAACGGCTTCTGCCATCCCGAAAGCCGTATGGAGAAGGCCGGCATAGGTGTGGCCAACCAGCGCGCGATCGTGCCGAACGTGCTGCGCCTCGTGGCCCTCGCGCACGAGCGCGAGATCCCCGTGTTCTGGTCCAAGCAGACCCACTTTCCGGAGGACGTCACGCGGCGGCGGCACCGCGTCCCGACCCACCAGGCCAAGCAGGCGTGGACGCCGTGCTTGCGCGGCACGTGGGAGGTCGAGTTCATCGACGAGGTGGCGGGCGAAGTGCATCCCGAGGACTACGTGATCGAGAAGCATCGTGCGTCGATGTTCTTTCAGACCACGCTCGACGCGAAGCTGCGCATGCTGGGCATCGAGCAGGTGATCGTCTCGGGGACGACGACCGCGTTCTGCGTTGAGACCTCCATCCGCGACGCCTACTTCCGCGACCTCGACGTGATCGCTGTCGAGGACTGCATCGCGGATCCGCGACCCGCCTTTCATGCGGACACGATGGCCAAGGTGCGGCAGTTCTTCGGCGTCGTGGTGAGCGTCGAGGAGTTGCCCGAGCTGATCATGAGCACGGATGAAGGCGCAGCGAAGCAGGACGTGCTCGAAGAGGTTCTGGCGGAGGCGCACGCGTCATGACCGTCGTCGCCGCATCGCGGCTGCGGCTCGACCCCAGGACGTTCGAGATCCTCCGCCACCGGCTCTGGTACATCAACGACGAGGGCGCGTTGACCATAAGTCGTGTGTCGGGTTCGCCCGTGGCCACCGAGGTGTTCGACATGAACACCGGGCTGATGACCGCTGACGGAGAGTTGGTCTACATCGACAATTTCATCTGCGCGCAGGCGACGACGCTGGCTTCGCACGTCGAGTACCTGCGCCGGGAGATGGCCGAGAATCCTGGCTTTGAACCGGGCGACGTGTTTCTGTGCAACGACCCGTACGTCTCGGTGTGCCACCAGACGTGTGTGCAGGTGGCTGCTCCGATCTTTCACGATGACGAGCTGGTGGCGTGGGCCGGTGCGTCGCTGCACGCGATCGACACGGGTGGACCGACAGCCGGTCAGGTCCAGCTCGACGCTGCGGACATCCACGGCGAGCAGCCGCTGTTCGGCCCTGTGAAGGTGGTCGAGCGTGGCCGGTTCCGCCGGGACATCGAGAGCATGTACCTGAAGAACTCGCGGGTTCCCGATCTCCTCGCGCTGGATCTCCGGGCCAAGGTCGCCGCCGTGGAGGTGATCCGGCGGCGCATGCGGGAGACCTTTCAGGAGTTCGGCGTCGAGCTCGTACTGGCCGCGATGGCCGACGTGATCGACTACACCGAGCGCCGCATGCGTGCGCGGCTGCGGGAACTGCCGGATGGGACGTGGCGGCACCGCGGCTACATCGAACTCGGCGAAGACATCTACACCTGTCAGGTGACGATGGTCAAGCACGGCGACGAGCTTGTGTTCGACTTCAGCGAAACGGACGCGCAGGCCCCCGCCGTCATCAACTGCACCATTCACGGGCTGCGCGGCGGCGTGCTGGCAGCGATGCTCGTCTACCTGTGCTGGGACATCCCATGGTCGCCGGCGGCACTGAGCCGGATCATCGATGTGCGTTCACGCCCGGGTACGGTGGTCCACGCGCAGTGGCCGGCCGGCGTCTCGAAATCGACGACGACCGGGATCTGGGAGGTGCGCAACCTCGCCAGCATCACGATCGGCAAGATGTTGGCGGCGAGCGATCGGCATCGCGAGCGCGCGATGGCGGGATGGCAGGGTACGAAGACGCTCGAGGAGCTGTTCGGGCAGGACGGCGAGGGACGTACGTTCGCGGGCCCGCTGCTCGACGGCATGGCTGGTGGAGGCGGTGCCATGCCTGTGCGCGACGGCATCGACACAGGAGGACACACAAGCTCACTGCGCGCGACGATCGCCAACGTCGAGAGCTACGAGTTCCGCTACCCGATCCTGTACCTGCACCGGCGGCAGGCGATCGACTCCGCCGGCGCCGGCAAGTTCCGAGGCGGCGCCGGCGTCACCATGATGTACACGGCGCACGGCACGGACCGGATTCCAACCAAGATCCTGCATACCTTCGGAACCGAGGCGCCCGAGTCGCCGGGCTTATGCGGAGGCCTGCCGTCGGCTACCAACCAGTTCGCCATCATGCGCGACAGCGACGTGCGCCAGCGTTTTGCGCGTGGCGATGTGCCCGCCGAGCTGCACGATCTGAACGGGCGGCTGGAAACCTTTGGCGCGTACGCGGCCACGTCGATGACCGACCACGACGTTTACCGCACGCTGTCGATGGGCGGGGGCGGATACGGCGACCCGATCGAGCG
>JAFAZV010000335.1 GCA_019239445.1 Solirubrobacterales bacterium | reverse complement strand
CCGGCGAGAGCCTGACCGGCAGCGTCTTCAACTGGTTGATGAACCCCGACTCGACCATCATCGGCTTGCCCGCCGGCTCCATCTGCGGATAGCGCGCGAGCGTCTCCTCGAACATCACCTTGAGCTCGAGGCGCGCGAGCGCGGCGCCCAGGCAGAAATGACGGCCGCCGGCTCCGAAGGCCTGATGGTCGCCGGCGCGGCGCACGTCGAAGCGATGGGGATCCTCGTAGCGCGTCTCGTCGCGGTTGGAGGAGACGTACCACATGACCACCTTCTCGCCCGCTTGGATCTTCTGGCCCGCCAGCTCGGTGTCGATCGTTGCGGTGCGCCGGAAGTGCGAGAACGCCGGGTACATCCGCAGCGATTCCTCGACGGCGCGCGGGACCAGCGACGGATCGTCGAGCAGGAGCTGGCGCTGGTCGGGGTGGTCCATGAGCGCGCGCATGCCGCTGCAGTACGTCGCCTTGGTGGAGTCGTTGCCCGCGGCGACGAGGAGGAAGAACCCCATCACGATCTCGTGCTCCTCGAGCTTGTTGCCGTCGATCTCGGCGTGGACGAGCACGCTGGTCAGGTCGTCGGTTGGGTGCTCGCGCCGCTCGGCGATCATCCGCTGGCAGCGGGCGAAGATCTCGGGGATGTCCTTGCTGACGACGCTCTCGACGCCGTCCGGGTTGAGGTCGGGATCGCCGGCACCGAGGGCTGAGTTCATCAGCGTTGCCCAGGCCGCATCGTCTTCGCGCGGGATGCCCATGAAGCTTCCGATCACGCGCGAGACCACCGGCTGCGCCACGTCGGTGACCAGATCGCAGGTCTCGCGGCCGTCGAGTCGGTCGAGCACGTCGGTCACGATCGAGCGGATCGCCCCTTCGTGCGCGGCAATACGACGCGGCGTAAAGCCGGCCTGGAAGAGCATCTTCAACCGGTCGTGCTTGGGCGGATCCATGCCGATGAACATCGCTCGCATCAGCTCGAGCGGGAACACATCGGTGACCGCGGTGACGCCACCGAGCTCGGAGGAATAGGTCTGCCAGTCGCGGCTGACCGCGTGGATGTCATGGGCACGCGTGACCGACCAGTAGCCCGCCTCGTCCGGATAGTCGGTTATCCGTGCCGTCCAGTGGATCGGGCACTCTGAGCGCATCTGCGCGAACAGGTCGTGCGGTGGCCCATCGAGCCAGTGCTCGCGGTCGCTTACGAGGACGTCTTCCAGCCTGGCCCTGGTGCTCGACATCGCCCCTCCTCGTGGTGCTCCTTCGATCTGCGCCTCTCAGCGATCCTACCGCCGCGCCGGCAGGCGCCCGGCGCCCCATCCTACTGGCTGGCTAGCCAGCCCGCGGCAATGGAGTGCGTTTGGGCTCGTTGATGGCCGCAGCGTTCGGTGGCGCGGCCCGTTACGGGCGCCGACGAACGTGGTAGCGATGTATGGGGCACATCGCCGTGTCGCGTCTGGCATTCGCCCATCCCGGTGGCGAACTGCTGTTCTCCGATGTGTCTTTTCGCGTAGCGTCGGGAACCCACAGCGGGCTCGTCGGCGCGAACGGAGTCGGGAAAACCACGCTGCTGAAGATCCTCAGCGGCGCGCTCGTGTCCGATGACGGCGATATCTCACTTGGCGGCATCGTCAGCTATATGGCTCAGGACGTCGGCGCCGCGGAGGACCAGCGAACCGTTCGCGAGTTGCTGCTGTCGCTGGCACCGGGCGCGGTCCGCGCCGCCGGCCTGCACATGGCGGCCTGTGAGACGCGGGTCGCAGAGGGCGACGTGGCTGCAGGTATGAAGCTCGGCAGCGCGATCGCCGACTGGTCGGCGCTTGGCGGGTTTGAGCTAGAGGGGCAGTGGGAGGAAGCCTGCCGGCGGATCGTTCGCGCTCCGTTCGACGAGATCGCGGATCGACCGCACTGACCCTGTCCGGCGGAAAGCGAAAACGGTTGGTGCTCGATTTGTTGTTTGCCGCGGACGCCGATGTGTTGCTGCTCGACGAGCCCGACAACTTCCTCGACGTTCCGGCGAAGGTGGCACTCACGGGTCGCGACCGGATTCTTCACGCAGTCGCAGCGGCGTCCCGACTTGACCGGCCGAGTCGTGATCGACGTCGTGCTCGACCGAGTTCGGGGCGCCGGAATCCAGGCTGCCATGGCGGCACTGGCGCGTTACGGGCTCGCCGACGCGGCCCGGCGCTCATTGGAAGTTCGTCGTGCTGCGCTCCGGTCGCCTACGCGGTGGTGGCTGGGCGATGGGGACGGCGGGCTCGCGGGACTTCGGCGACCCATGCCGCATGGGCACGACCCCGGCGCTGCAGCGCCAGCAGCACTCCGACCGCTCCCCAACCCACCGGCACGAGGATCCAGAAGCTGATGATCCGGTAAACGATCACGCTCGCCATCGCCGTTGCGGTCGGCATGTGGTAGGCGACCAACAGGACGGTCAGTGAACCCTCCACCACACCGATGCCGCCGGGGGTGATGGGCAGCGCCGCAGCGAGCTGCGTCAGGCCGTAGGCAGCCAGCACACCTTGCCACGGCACATGGCCGCCCACAGCGAGGATCGAGAAAACCAGGCAGCCGCAGTCGTAGATCCAATTGAGTAGCGCGGCTGCGATGCAGCGCAGCAGGAGCGGCGCGCGGACTCGCACCTGGCTCAACTCAGTCTGAGTTGTGTGGACAAACTCGCCCAGCTTGCTCCACCGCGAGCTTTCGCGGAGTCGATCGACCCGCCGCCCTACGGCAGCGCGCGAGCGAGGAAGTCGCAACACCACGACGCTGCCGATTACGAGGACACCGAGCGCAACCGTGCAGACGCTGGCCACGATCCGAAACGGGGCCGCCGGCCCGACATCGCCCGCAAAGTCGATTCCCACCAGCGCGATCGTGACGAGCGCTACGGCCGAGAGCGTCCAGGTGACTGCGAGGGCATAAGCGGTCAGAGCCCGGCTCACTCCCCTCCGGCGGAGCTGATCAAAGGAGAAAGTGACAGCCCAGGCAGGACCGCCGGGGAGCGTCAGCGCCACGGCGTTGCTGGCGAGGGTGAGCCCGACCATCGATCCCATGCCGAGATTCACCCCGCCGGCGCGAAGCAGGAGCCGGGTCAGCTGGGCAAAGGCGATCATGGCGAGCGCCTCGGCATAGATCGCCCACCGCAAGGTTCCCCAATGCAGATGCCCGAGCTCCTTGAACGCGCTCTGCAGCGTGCCCCACTCCGAGATCACGGTTGTCACCGCAACTGCAGTGAGCCCGGCGATGAGCACCCAGCGCGCCACGCGAAGCCAGAGTGGTCGACGGCCGCGAGATTGGTGACGTTCCCGCTCTCCTTCAATCGGACCCGGCACGAGCAAGCCAGCGTCCTCACCCCACTGGGCCCGAACCCTCAGCAGTGCCCAAGCCGACAGCGAAACCGCCAAGGCAACGTTGATGGCCAGGCGCACCCAGTGGTGATGGTGACCATTGCCGTATACGACGCGCAGGCCTCCGTCAATCGCGTTGGCCACTGCCATGAACGCCAAGAAGCACGCGAAAGAAGTGAGACCTCGTCCGCCCCGTGGACGGCCGGGGGCCTTCGCCCTCTGAACCGCTAACCGCCGGCTTGCGCGTTCGGAGGTCATAGTCAGGATTACCGCCAGCCTACGCCGCCCGACGCCCAGCCACCAGCTGGATCCCGGTTTCTAGCTCGGGAAGGTAAATCGGGCAATCTGCGCGCTCCGAGCATTAGGGATCCACGTCGGAGGAGGTGCAGGCAGGATCACGCGCAACGCGTCCGACGCCGCCACCCCATGCCGGGCCGGTCTACCGACGGCCGGATAGGAACCGGGCCACCACGACGATGACCACGAGAACGGCGACGACGAACCACCACCAGGGAAAGCCATGAGTGCTGCCGCCTAATGCTGGTACCAGAAACAAGTTCCGAGCGACCTTTCCTCAGCCGTGGCCAGCACTCGGGCCGCCACGTAGATAGCTCCACTCCAACAAGGACATCACATCGATTCTCAATGTGCGAGTGCCGAGCCGCTCGTGCATCGACCGCCAGCTCGACGGGGTCATGACCTGGCAGCGTGATCATGTTCGATTGATGCGACGCGTCAGCGGCGTGGCCGCGCACGTCAGCGACGTGGCCCCGCGCGCCCCTGACCTTGCCGCGCGCGTGCTCGGTCTTGCCGGGCACGCCGCTGGCGGATGCGGATAGCCGCGCCAATCGCGAGCCCGAGCAGAAACGCACCCAGATAGTGTGGGCTCACGATGATGATGACTGCCACGCCGAGCAGCGCCAGCCAGATCGCCGGCCGGTACGCGCGCCAGTCGTCGTTCATCGCGGACTCATCCCGACCTGCACGGCCAGCCGGCGCTGGATTGCGGCGATCGCGCGGAACGCCTCCTTTAAGTGCGTCCGCGTCAGCGGGCTCAGCGTCCGCGGGTCGACGTAGTTGTCAGGCTCCTGTCCAGCTCGCAGCTGCTGCACCTGATGTTCCAGGCGCAGCTCGGCGATAAGCTCGAACGCGTCCTCGAGGGTGTGCGCGTCGGATGGCGACAGACTGCCGGCTTCGACCCCGGCGCGGAGCCGTTCGAGCGTCGAGGCACTCGTCACTCCGGCCTTCATCGCCGCCCACCGCGCGAGGTCGGCGATCGGGATCACGCCGCCGTGCTTGAGATCGAGCCGCCCGCGATGCTTGCCGCCGTGCTCGACGACCAGCCCACGAAAGAAGCCGGTGGGCGGGCGGTGCGAGAGCGCGAAGCGCGCCAGCATGCGCAGCAGCGCCGGGCTGCTCGGCGCGATCCGAAACGTGTCTGCCACCGGCTGTCCAGTATGCACGCCCCAGACAGGGCGGCTGTCTACCAGCACCGAAGTCAGGATCAGCGCCTTCTCCTGGGTCGGATCCTCGATCCAGCTGCGAGCCGCCCGTTGCCAGGACTCGAGCGAGCGTACGAACAGGAGGTTCGAGGCCGACGCTCCGTGGGTGTCGGAACAGAAGCCGCAGCGTTCGAGATCATCGGCCACGGTCTGGCCGATGGCGTGCAGGTAGGGCCGGATCTGCTCTTCGGGAACACCGCCGAACCAGACGATCGCACTGTCGACGTCTGAGCTCGGCCCGGCCTCGCGACGGGCCTGGCTGCCGAGCGCGAGCCAGGCGAACGACGGCACCGGCTCATTGGCCGAGCTGGCGGCTACCGCCAGCTCGAGCAGGCGTCGCGTGAGCAGATCGACGACGACCGAGTAGATCGCCATCACGTTAATGGCCGGAACCCGCGCGTCGTGCAGCGCGATCACCATCGGCCGCAAATCCGCCGCCGCAGCTACCAGCTCATCGACCGACTCCGCGCGTGCGATCAGCCGGCGCAGATAAAACGATGAACGCGTCTGCACGGTGATCAGGTCCAGGTCCTCGACGATTCCGAGGACGCGGCCGGTGCCCGACACGATCGGGAGATGACGGATCCCTCGGTCGAGCATGTCGAGCAGCGCCTCGCCACCGAGCCGGTCGGGCGGGGAGGTGTATGCCGGGGACGACATCACACGTGAGACCGGCTCGCTGCCGCTGAGCCCGGCGGCGATCACCCGGCGGCGCAGGTCGCGGTCGGTCATGATCCCGAGCCCGCCCTGGACAAGCTCAACGACCACCGAGCCCGCGCCCGCGTCGGACATCCGCTGCGCCGCTTCCTGGATCGTCGTCGCGGGCGTGCACACGACAGGAGGCGTGCGGATCAGCGACGCGACAGGCTGATGAGCCGGATCGCCCGAGGGCTCGGCCGCCCCTCCGATCTCGGCCCCTGTCTCGAGCAGGGACCGGGCCACGAAGCGCAGCCCCGCAGGCGCCCGCGCGAGCTCGCGCGCGACCTCATCCGCGAGCCGGTAGCAGGCAGTGTCTTCGACCGCGCGAGCTTCGAAGCCCGCAGGCAGGCCCGTCAGCATCGAAGCCTGACCGAAGAGCTCGCCCGCGCCCAACAGGTCGAGCACCCGACCCTGGTGCACGAGCTCGACCGCGCCGCGGCGAACCACCCGAAGATGCTCGATCGGACCCGCTCCCTCCGAGAAGATCGCCGTCCCCGCCGGAAAGAACTCCTCCTCGGCGCCGGAGGCGACACGCTCCATGGCGGCCGCGTCGAGCGTGTCGAAGGGAGGATGGCTCCGAAGGAAACGGGTGACTTCGGGCAGCGCCGCGGGCGCCGTGCTCAATGGCGCGGGGACGGTCCGATCACGGCACCACCTCGCGCGGCGCCGGTGCGATCACGGCGCAACCTCGCCCATCGCCGCCTCGGGCACGTCAGGCACCTGCGCCCGATGCTCGGCCAGCACCTCGATCGGCTTTCGGTTGTAGACGGCGAAGTAGTAGATCGAGCCGACGATCACGACGATGCCGATGAACAGAATCGCGATGTACTGCCAGTACCAGTGGCCGTGGCCGTTGGTCGCCAGCGCGTCGTAGACGGCCTTGCGCGGCCAGGCGATATTGACGGCGACGAGCGCACCGTAAACGACCGCCACCACGTTCACGAGCAGGCCCCAGCGTCCCAGGGAGAAGTAGGGACCGTGGTCCGGCTTCGGCCACGTCCCGCGCAGCCGCCGGGCCAGCATCCCGCCGGTGACGCCGAGGTAAGCGAGGTAGAACATCACGATCGCCACCGAAGTCAGGGCCAGGAACGCGCTCTGGTTCGAGATGTTCACCGCCAGCAGCGCGAGCGCGATCAACCCGACCAGCATCGCCGGGATCACCGGGACCTTGCGTGTTCCGGACACGCGTGCGATGTGCGTCCCGAACGGGAGTCTTCCATCCCGCGCCATCGCGAACAGCAAGCGGATGCACCCCGCCATCACCGCCAGTGTGCAGACCGTGATCGCGATCGCCGAGTCGACCAGGAAGACGTTGCCAGTGGTGTTGCCGAGCACCTGCTTGAGGATGTAGGGCAGGCCGAGCAACGGGATGTTCTTGTCGTTGATGTTGTGGGCAGTCATCAGCGCGAACAGGATGAGGAGACCGCCGATGGTCGCAGCGGCGATCAGGGCGCGGATGATCGCCGGCGGCGCCGCGCGTCTCGGGTCGTTCGTCTCCTCGGCTAGCGTGCCCGCGGTGTCGAACCCGTACATGACGTAGGCGCTCATGATGCCGCCGATGATGAAGGCGCCAAAGTAGCCCCACTTGTGTCCGGCGCCGAGCCCGAGAGTGTGGAACACGATTCCCGGGCCGCGGGTGAAGTGGAAGATCAGCAGGATCACAAGCACGGTCGAGCCGATCAGCTCGGCCATCACGCCGAAGTTGTTGATCCGCGCCATCACCTTGACCCCGGCCATGTTCACGATGGTGCCGAAGACGACGAGGATCGCGCCGAGCAGCAGCGCGTTCTGGGCGCCACCCTTGGTCAGGTATGTGCCGGCATCGGCCTTGCTGCCGAGGATCTGGAACGCGGTCGAAACCTGCGGCAGCACGACCTGCCAGGCCACCGCGACCGCCGCGACGGTGACGATCGAGCCGACCACGTAGATCCACCCGGTCATCCAGGACGAGTAGTCGCCCGCCACGCGCTTGGACCAGTTGTAGACGGAACCCGCAAGCGGGTACTGCCCCGCCATCTCGGCGAAGCAAAGCGCCACCATCATCTGACCGAAGAGCACGATCAGCCACGTCCACCACACCGCTGGGCCGGCGAACGCGAAGCCGAACGCGAACAGCTGGATGACGCCGGTCAGGATGGAGATGTAGCTAAAGCCCGCGGCAAAGGAAGAGAAGCTGCCGAGCGATCGGTCGAGCTCCTGCTTGTAGCCGAACCCGGCGAGCTCGTTGCTTTCTGTGGCGGTGGCTCCGGTAGCTTCCATCGATCAACCTCCCCAGTCCGCTCGCTGCGGTCAGGCGGGCGCCGACAAAACCCCGGGAACCAGACCCGTAACCCGGCGCGCGCACCCACACGTTGAACTCATTGACCCAGGCCTGATCGGGCGGTTATATATCAGTTGTCTAACTGTGTCAACGAGGGTTGGTGAGGTCTGGTGCTGCTAGGTCCCCCGCCCGCCAGTGGAGAGCGCCGATGACCAGCAGCAGCGTGCAGCGCGAGCAGATGTTCCTCGGCGGCGAGTGGGAGCCGAGCGCGACCGGCGAGACGTTCGAAGCCACGAGTCCAGCCACCGGCGAAGTGATCGCCACGATTCCACAGGGCAATCGCGAGGACGCCGGGCGCGCGATCGCCGCGGCGCGCTCCGCCGCCCGCGCGTGGGCCGGGCTGACGGCTTTCGAACGCGCGGCCAAGATGCACCAGATCGGCGACATCATCGAAGCCCGCCGCGACGCGCTCGCGCGCACGCTGACGCTCGACCAGGGCAAGCCGCTGCGTGCCGAGGCCTACGACGAGGTCGACGAGCTGACCGAGTACTGGCGCATGGCCGCCGAGGACAGCAAGCGCCTGGTCGGGGAGCTGCCCAACTCGTTCTCGCCCGGCAAGCGCGTGATGCTCGTGCGCCGTGCGCGCGGCGTAGTCGGAGTGATCAGTCCCTGGAACTGGCCGTACACGATGCCGGCCGAGCTGATCGCGCCGGCGCTCGCCTGCGGGAACGCAGTCGTGTGGACGCCCGCGCCATCGACGGCGGTGTGCGCCGTGGCGCTCGCACGCTGCATCGCGGACGCCGACCTGCCCGCCGGCGTGTTCAACCTCGTTACCGGCCCGGGGCCAGTGGTCGGCGATGAGATCGCGCGCAATCCGGGCGTCGACGGCGTCGGGTTCATCGGCTCGACGGGCACGGGGCGCCATGTCGCGCAAGCCGCCGCCGGGAAGGCGGCGCTCCTCGAGATGGGCGGCAACGGACCGCTGGTGGTGATGCACGACGCCGACGTGGCCGCCGCGGTCGAGGCGACATTGAGCGCCTGCTACCTGTGTGCCGGCCAGAGCTGCACCGCGGGGGAGCGGATCCTCGTGCACCGCGCGGTGCGCGACGAGTTCGTCGAGCGGCTCGCTCGCGCGGTCACCGAGCGGATCCTGCTCGGCGATCCGTTCGCAAACGAGACGACGATGGGGCCGCTCAACAACGAGGGCGTGGCGCGCAAGATGGACGACCACGTCGAGGACGCGGTGGCGCGAGGCGCGAGCGTGATGAGCGGGGGCGCGCGCGCCGACGGCTTCCCGACCGCGCTCTACTGGGAGCCGACGGTGCTGAGCGACGTGCCTCCCGACGCGCGCGTGGCCACCGATGAGACGTTCGGTCCGGTGGCCCCAGTGGTCGCGATCGACTCGCTCGAGCAGGCGATCGAGCTGACCAACGCCTCGCCCTACGGGCTGCTCGCGGCGGTCTTCACCGCCGACCTCGCCGCCGGCCTCGAGTTCGCCGACCGCGTCCGCACGGGCTGGGTGAACATCAACGAGTCGAGCAACTACTGGGAGTCACAGCTTCCCTTCGGCGGTCGCGCGGGCAGCGACAGCGGCATCGGCCGCGTCGGCGGCGCGCACGTGATGCAGTCGTTCACGGAGCTTCAGACGATTGTGCTGACGCCATCGCAGGCTCGTAGCGGTAGAACGGAGCGCGGTTAGCCGGCAGCGGCGTGTTGCCGCGGATCAGGTCGGCTGCCTTCTCCGAGAGCATCACCACGGGCGCGTAGATGTTGCCGTTGGTCACGTAGGGCATAACCGAGGCGTCAACCACACGCAGTCCTTCGAGGCCGCGGACCCGCAGCGTCTGCGGATCGACCACCGCCCGTTCTCCCACGCCCATCGCGCACGTGCACGACGGGTGCAGCGCCGTCTCCGCATCACGCGCCACCCACTCGAGCACCTCGTCGTCGGTGCTGACGCTCGGGCCAGGCGAGAGCTCGCCGCCGTTGTAGGGATCGAACGCGGGCTGGGTGAGGATCTTGCGCGCCACCGCGACTGCTTCAGGCCACTCGCGCCGGTCCTGCTCGGTTGACAGGTAGTTGAAGCGCAGCGCCGGGTGCTGCCGCGGATCGGGCGAGACGATCTTGACCGAACCGCGCGCGTCCGAATACATCGGTCCGACATGGACCTGATAGCCGTGGCCTTGCGGCGCGCTGCCGTCGTAGCGGATCGCGATTGGAAGGAAGTGGAACATCAGGTTCGGATAGGCGACGTCGTCGTTGCTGCGGACGAAGCCGCCGGCCTCGAAGTGATTGCTGGCGCCGGGTCCGGTGTGCCGGAGCACCCACTCAGCGCCGACCTTGGGCCGGTTACGCCACTTGTACGCCGGCGCCACCGAGACGGGCAGCTTCGATGAATACTGCACGTAGACCTCGAGGTGGTCCTGAAGGTTCTCACCCACGCCGGGGAGGTCGTGGATCGCTTTCACCCCCACCGCCTCGAGCTCGCGTGCGTTGCCGACCCCGGCAAGCTGGAGCAGCTGCGGCGAGTTGACCGCGCCGCCGCACAGGATCACCTCGCCGGCGTCGATGCGCATCGCCTTGCCGCGCTGCACGACTTCGACGCCCGTCGCGCGCGTACCGTCGAACAGGACGCGGTTGACGAACGCGAGCGTCTTGACGTCGAGGTTCGGCCGCTTCATCACCGGGTGCAGGTACGCGCGCGCGGCGCTCAACCTTCGGCCGCGGTGAATGTTGCGGTCAAACGCGGCGAAGCCCTCCTGCCGGTAGCCGTTCACGTCCTTGGTCAGCTCGTATCCCGCCTCCTGCACGGCCTGGAAGAAGGCGCGGAACAGCGGGCTGGTAGCGGGGCCGCGCTCGAGGATCAGCGGGCCATCGCCTCCGCGCCACTCGTCTGCCCCGGCAAGACACGTCTCCATCTTCTTGAAATACGGCAGGCAGTGGGCGTAGTCCCACTCTTCCATGCCTGTGTCGGCCGCCCAGCGCTCGTAGTCCATCGGGTTGCCGCGCTGGAAGATCATGCCGTTGATGCTGCTCGAGCCACCGAGCACCTTCCCGCGCGCGTGGAACACTCGGCGGCCATGCATGTACGGCTCTGGCTCTGACTCGTACTTCCAGTCGTAGAAGCGGTTGCCGATGGGGAAGGACAGAGCCGCCGGCATGTGAACGAAGACATCCCACGGATAATCCATGTGCCCGGCCTCGAGCACGAGCACCCGCGAGCTTGGATCCTCGCTCAGCCGGTTCGCGAGCACAGACCCGGCGGAGCCGCCGCCGGCGATCACATAGTCGTACCTCATCGTGCGTCTCTCTCCTCTCTCTCTCTCGGATGTGTACTGCGTGACTAGAGGACGGTCCGAATCTCCCGCTCGAAAGTGGCCACGTGCTCGACGAGGATGTCTCGCGCCCGGTCGGGCTCGCCGTCGGCGATCGCGTGTAACACGTCGTCGTGCTCGTGCACGCGGGCAAACAGGTGCGGCAACCGGTCGAGCACCAGGTACCAGATCCGCAACGACAGGTTGTAGTAACGCGCCAGCGTCTCCTCCATGTACGGGTTGCCGGCGCAGCGGTAGACGAAGCGGTGCACGCGAGCGTCGAGCGCCATCAGCGCCTCGACGTCATCGCTGCCCTCGCTGCGGCCGAGATCCGCGAGCAGCTGTGCGAGCTCGAGCCGCTGGGCGTCAGTGATCCGCTGAGCCGCGCGCGCTGCCGCATGGCCCTCGAGCACGCCTCGCACGTCTGAGATGTGGGCCAGGTCGGTGATGTTGATCTCGCTCGCGAACGTGCCGCGGCGCGGGAACACAGTGACCAGGTTCTCGTGCGCCAGCCGCTTGATCGCCTCGCGCACCGGGGTTCGTCCCATCTCGAGCTCTCCCCCGAGCACGTCCTCGTCGATCGGCGCGCCCGGTGCGATGCGCAGCGTTACCAGCCGGTCGCGCAATTCGGCGTAGGCTCGATCGGCGAGCAAGCCGCGGGGGGCCGAACGCGCGGCGGGGGCAGACGGGCTATCGGAGCGTGCGATCGCCAAGTGCCCCGGTCCAACCGAGAACCCGACCCATACGCGCTGATATATGAGTCATCGAACCAGAGCCTAACAGCGCCGCCCGTCCGCTGCCACGCAGTTTTGGTCCGTCAGCGAGCTCAGATCGCGCCGCAAGGCGGAGCATCCGGCAGGCGCAGCGACGCTCCTCAGGGGTGCGTTGCAGTTGCGCGGACGAGTCGGCGTCAAGGATGATGGCGCAGCGGCGAAAAGACCGCCTTCAGGTTTCAGTGAACGACAGGAGATCGGTATGGGCACGCTCGCGGATCAGCTGATCGAAGTTCTGCGCGAGGCGGGAGCGCAGCGCATCTATGGCGTGGTCGGCGACAGTCTGAACCCGGTGGTCGATGCCGTCCGCCGGTCGGCAGGAATCGAATGGGTCCACGTCCGTAACGAGGAGGCAGGCGCTTTCGCGGCGGCGGCAGACGCGCAGCTGAGCGGTCAACTAGCGGTCTGTGCGGGCAGCTGCGGCCCGGGCAATACGCATCTGATCCAGGGTTTGTACGACGCTCATCGCAACGGAGTGCCGGTGCTGGCCATCGCGTCGCACATCCCGAGCCTGCAGGTCGGCACCGGCTTCTTCCAAGAAACGCACCCCGAGCGGCTGTTCGTGGACTGCAGCAGCTACTGCGAGCAGGTCACCCAGGTCGGGCAGATGCCGCGCGTGGCGCGCATCGCGGCCCAGCATGCGCTGGGAGCCGGCGCCGTGTCGGTGCTGGTGATCTCAGGCGATGTGCTGCACACCACGGCGACGCAGCCTACGGGCAGCAGCTACGTCTCGCGGCCGAGAGCGACGATCGTTCCGGCGCGCGAGCAGGTCGCGGCGCTGGCAGAACGACTCAACGCGGCTGCGACGGTGACGCTGTTCTGCGGCGCGGGCGTCGAGAACGCGCACGCTAAGGTGATGGAACTGGCCGGCAAGTTGAACAGCCCAGTGGGACACTCGTTACGGGGTAAGGAGTGGATCCAACACGACAACGCCTACGACGTGGGTATGAGCGGCCTGCTTGGCTACGGCGCGTGCTACGAAGCCACCCAGGAGGCCGAGCTACTCGTGTTGATCGGGACCGACTTCCCCTACGACGCGTTCCTGCCCGGGAAGCGCACCGTGCAGGTCGATCACGATGTGACACGCCTGGGTCGGCGCACGCCGCTGGAGCTCGGCATCCACGGAGACGTGCGCGCCACGCTCAAAGAGGTCCTGCCGCTCGTCGTCCAGAAGAGCGACCGAACGTTTCTAGATCGGATGCTGCGCAAGCACGCACAGTCGCTCGACCGCGTCGTCGACGCCTACACGCGCGACATCGAACACCATTTGCCGATCCATCCCGAGTTCGCCGCGCGACTGCTCGACGAGGTCGCTTCCGATGACGCGGTCTTCACGGTGGACACGGGGATGAATAACGTCTGGGCGGCCCGTTACCTCACCCCGAATGGCCGCCGCCGCGTGATCGGCTCGTTCCTGCACGGATCGATGGCGAACGCGCTCCCGTATGCGATCGGCGCACAGTTGGCCTACCCCGGCCGGCAAGTGATCTCGATGTCGGGCGATGGCGGGCTCGGGATGCTGCTGGGCGAACTACTGACGCTGGCCAAGCACCAGCTGCCTGTGAAGGTCGTCCTCTTCAACAACCGCGCTCTCGGGATGATCAAGCTCGAGATGATGGTCGACGGTCTGCCCGACCATCAAACGGACAACGGCGACTTCGACTACGCAGCGATCGCGCAGGCGGCAGGGTTGAACGGGATACGAATCGAACAGCCGGGCGACGTCCGCACGGGCCTGACCGAGGCTCTGGCGCATCCCGGGCCGGCACTGATCGACCTCGTCACCGACCCGCACGCGCTGTCGATGCCGCCACACATCACCACGGCCCAGGTCAAGGGATTTGCGCTGGCGGCGGGCAGGACGGTGCTCGACGGCGGCGTCGGCAAGATGGTCGACTTGGCGCGCGCAAACGTCCGCAACATACCTCGGCCAGCGATCGCCCGGTAGCCCGCAGCGGCCGAATTCCTCTAAGACATCGATCCCGATCCTTGGCCCCGCGATTAGGCGAGCGCCTTTGATTTCGCGCGCTGAAACTCCTCGTCGGTGAGTAGCCCGCGATCCTTCAGGGCCTCGAGCTCGGTGATGTCCTCGTCCGGTGATGGCGGCGCCTCTCGGGCCAGCTTGCCCTGTGTCTTGACGCGCCGGAATTCATCGTCAGTGAGGATCCCGCGATCTTTTAGATCCTCGAGTTCGGCTATGAGTGCGATTTCGCGCTGGCGCTCGTCGCTCACCCCGTGGGCCTTCAACTTGTCATTACGGGCGATGACGTAGATCAGCACGCCCAAGAGTGGGACGAGAACGATCAGGACGAGCCAGCCGGCCTTCGCCCAGCCCGATAGATCGTGGCTGCGGAAGATGTCGACGACCACGGTGACCGCGATCCAGATCCAGAGGAAGAGCAGCGCGAACTCCAGGATCGTGAGCAAGGCCTGACCAAAGGTGTATGTCGCAAGCAGCTGCACCGGTGCTCCTTTAGGTTGTGGGCGCCTCAGATCACCGAGCTCGCCCAGTCGTCTGTGTCAGCTACCGTGCAGCGTTCGACCTGGAGGGGTGAGTTGTCGTCACGCACTTTGCGTGATCCGACAGCTGTTTCGAGCGGCGCGCCACAACAGCGCAGCGGGCCGGCTCAGTCGCCGAGCTCGGTCCGCCGGCGCGCGACGAACTCCTTGAGCTCCTGCCGCACGCTTTCGTCGAGCGGCGGCGGCTCATAGCTCTCGAGAGTCGCGCGCCAGATCTCGCCCGCGCGTGCGGTTGTGTCGCGCGCGCCCCGCTTGGACCAGCGATCGAAGTTCTCGGTCGAGGAGAGCAGCGGCCGGTAGAAGCACTCGCGAAAGCGCTCGAGCGTGTGAGCGGCACCGAGGAAGTGCCCGCCTGCGCCGACCTCGGTGTGAGCGTCGAACGCCAGCGACGCCTCGTCGACCTCGAGCGGCGTGAATTCGTAGCGCAGCTCGCGCAACAGCTCCACGTCGACGATGAACTTCTCATAACAGGAGACGAGACCGCCCTCGAGCCAGCCGGCCGAGTGCATGACGAAGTTCGCGCCGGCGAGGAATGTCGGCAGGAACGTCATGAGCGACTCGTAGGCCGCCTGCGCATCGACGGTCTGAGAGGCGTTCAGCGCGCCGCCGCCGCGCCA
>JAFAZV010000297.1 GCA_019239445.1 Solirubrobacterales bacterium | reverse complement strand
CCGCTTCGTCGGCCGGCGGCCACTCGCCGCCGCCCTCGACGTAGGGCATGTGCGTATGAAGGACGATCGCGAGTTCGCCCGGAGCGGCGCTCATGCGCGGCAGACGGCGAGGAAGTCGAGTGCGCGGTCGAGCTGTGGTTCGGCACGAATGGCAAAGTCGCCACTCGAGATCGCCGGGGTGAAGCGGTCATAGAAGACCGAGGTCAGGCCGAGGCGCTTGTGGACGGTATCCCAGCCCAGCTTGAGCGCCAGCGCATGCGCCCGGAGCTTGCGCGCATGAAAGACGCCCAACACGGTGACGCTCGGGAACGCTGATCGGCAGAGATCGGCGAACTCCGCCGCTCGGTACTCCTTGAGGTGCCACGGGTTGCCCGATTTCTCCGCTCCGGGCGCGGCCAGCGTGAGGAGGTTGGGCGTCGAGACGTAGGTGATTCCGCCCGGAACGAGGATCGAGCGCAGATGCTCGAGCACCGCGCGGGGGTCATGAACGTGCTCGATCGTCTGCAGGAACACGGCGGCGTCGTAGGCGTGGGGTTGGCCGTAGGTCTCGACGAGACCGCGCTCGAAGGTCAGGTTCGCGCGCCGGTAGCGCAGCCGCGCGTGCTCGTGCGCTTCGGGGTTGGCGTCGAGACCGACTACGTCTCGAGCCTGCTCGGCGAGGACGTTCGAGCCGTAGCCCTCGCCGCACGCCAGGTCGATTACGCGAGCGCCGGCGACCTTGCCGGCGATCCATTCGTAAACCGCCAGGTGGCGGCGAAACCAGTAGTTCTCAGCCGGCACGTCGGGCAGCGTGCGTTCGCCGGTCAGCGACAGTGGCGGCACTCCGGGCGGCTGGTTGCCCTGGACGAAGGTGTTCATTGCGGGCGACAGGGTAATGTCCGCGAGCCATGCAGGCGGTTCGAACCGCGGATGAGATCCGCGAGGTGAACACCCGTTATCACGACGTCGCGGCTTCGGGCTACGACTCGAAGTGGGGGATCGACTTCGGCGACATAGGCCGCGGGCAGGTGCTGGGCAAGCTGCGCAAGCTGCTTGGGCGAGAGCTCGAGCGCGGCTACGACCACGGACTCGAGATCGGCGCCGGCACCGGCTACTTCAGCCTCAACCTGCTCCAAGCCGGGGTCGTGCGAGAGGCGACCTGTACTGACATCTCACCTGGAATGGTGAGCGCGCTCGGGGACAATGCCGAGCGGCTCGGGCTGCGCGTGAGGGCGGCGCGCGCCGACGCGGAATCGCTCCCGTTCCCCGACGAGAGCTTCGACCTGGTTCTCGGCCATGCGGTGCTGCACCATCTGCCGGACCTTCGCCGCGCGTTCTCCGAGTTCTTGCGCGTGCTGCGGCCGGGCGGAAGGATCGTGTTCGCCGGCGAGCCGTCGAGGTTCGGCGACCGCCTGGCGTGGGTGCCCAAGCAGGGGGCGGCGGCGGTGGCGCCGGTGTGGCGGGCGCTTCTGCGGGCTGCGCCGACGGGCGTGGCGCCGCGAGCCGCGCCAGCGGACCCGGCTTCGGGCAACGGCGCACACGTGGCGGGTGACGGCGACGACCACGATCTCGAGCGGTTCGTCGACATCCACGCGTTCTCCCCGGGCGAGCTGAGCCGGCGCGCGCAACGAGCAGGCTTCACGGACGTGCGCATAAGGGGCGAGGAGCTCGTGGCGAATTGGTTCGGGTGGTTCAACCGCGCGCTCGAGGCGACGGCCGAGCCGGACGACGTGCCGATGCTCTGGCGCCAGTACGCCTTTCACGGCTATCTCCTGCTTCAGCGCCTCGACGAGCGCGTACTCGAGCCGTTGCTGCCGGCGGCGATCTTCTACAACCTGCTGCTCACCGCGCGCAGACCCTAGTTCCCGCTCGGGCCGCCGCCTGGGCGAGCGGCGCCGCCGCACTCCTACACTCCTGGGATGGATGACGCGCCGGTGAGCGAGTTTCCGCTCTTCCCGCTGGGGATCGTCGCGCTGCCCGAAGAAGTGATTCCGCTGCACATCTTCGAGGAGCGCTACAAGACGATGATGAACGAGTGTCTCGACGACGAGCGCGAGTTCGGGATCGTCTGGCTGTCGGATTCAGGGCTGCGCGAGATTGGCTGCGCCTGCCGGATCGAGCAGGTGCTGGAGCGGATGGACGATGGCCGACTGAACCTGCTCGCGCGCGGTACGCGCCCGATCCGGGTGCTCGAGCGCCAAGGCCATCTCGCATATCCAGCCGGCGTGATCGAGTTCGTCGAAGATCGCGCGGACCCGGTCGACCCGGAGCTGGTGCGAACTGCGCGTGAGACCTATGCCGAGCTGGTCAAGCGCGCCACCGATCGGGAGCCCGGACCGGACGAGCTGGCCGATATGACCGCGTACTCGATGGCCGCTACTGTCGACTTCGGACTCGACGCCAAGCAGGGCTTGCTCGACCTCCGCTCCGAGAACGCGCGGCTGCGCCTCGTGACCCGGCTGTTCCGGGCGGCAATGAAGCGGCTTGACTTCGTCGATCGCGCACAGGCGCGAGCGAGGTCCAACGGGAAGGTGCGCTTGGGTTAGCCCGCCGCGGGTGCGCTTGGGTCAGCCCGGGCGAGGATCCGCTCTGGCGCCCCAGCCAGCCACGTCGGCGCACGAGCACACCCGCTACGAGCCGGCGCAGGGACCGTGGGCAGCCTGCAGCGCGAACTGCTCGGCCTGTGCCAGCTCCGGGCGCGCTGCGGCGGCCGTGTCCGGGAACGTGATCGTCCCGTTCGGGAGCTTTATCGAGTACGCGTAGACGCTGTTCGGCGGCGTCGGCAGCTTGAGCCCGGCTTGAGCATCCTTGTTCAGGCTGTTCGCGAGGTCGCGAGCCTGGAGAAGCAGCTCGTTCGGCATGTTCTTTGCCGGACCGTTGTTGCAGCGGATGACGCCGTCGTCGTTGACGAGCAGCGTGAGCGGCGGCGGCTGACCCGTTCGCCGGAGCAGGAACAGGTCGGCGGACATGACGTTCAGCCCGCAACCGGAGAGGGTGAGCGCGGTGGCGACTGCGGCGGCGATGGTTGCGGCACGAGGGCGGTGGCGCACGTGCGGATCGTGCCGGATCGGCGGCGTTGGTGGGCCGGCGGGGCTGGCTGAGGTGGGCCGGAGGGGGTGGCTGGCGGTGGGTCGGCAACGCGGGTGTCGCCGTACTCAGCATCGCCAGCTATCATCGCCCGCCGCGGCAATCGCTCCTGCGCGGAGTGGCACGGAGCCGAAGCGCCAGGGGTTAGCCGTACTCCTCCCAGCTGCCGACGGTGGGAGCAGCAGTCATGCACCCGATCTCCTACTTCCAAGCCATCGTGATCGGACTCGTTCAGGGCGTCTCCGAGCTGTTCCCGATCTCGAGCCTTGGCCACGCCGTGGTCATCCCCCGCCTGTTCGGTTGGAACATCCACCAGAACGACAAGTTCTTCATCACGTTCTTGGTCGCCGTTCATCTCGCGACCGCGCTCGTGCTGCTGGGCTTCTTCTGGCGTGACTGGGTGCGGGTGGTGAACGGGTTGGTTCGGTCGTTGCGGGACCGCGAGATCACCGATGCCGACGCCCGTCTCGGCTGGCTGCTGGTCGTGGGCACGATCCCGGCGGGCCTGCTCGGGCTGTTGCTCGAGGCTCCGCTGCGCAAGCTGTTCGCCTCCGCCACCACCGCGGCGGCGTTCCTGTTGGTCAACGGCCTGCTCCTGTTCGCGTTCGAGCGCTTGCGCCGGCGTGCGCCCGGTGAGCCGGAGCGCGACCCGGACGAGGACCGGCGGATCGCCGAGCGCGTCTCGTGGCGTCAAGCCGGCGGCATCGGGGCCGCTCAGGCGCTCGCCCTGATTCCGGGCATCTCGCGCTCGGGCATCACGATGGGCGGTGGTCTGTTGGTCGGGCTGAACAACATCGACGCGGCACGGTTCGGGTTCCTGCTCGCCACTCCGATCATCTTGGCCGCGGCGGCGCTCAAGCTCCCCGAGTTGATCGGCAAGGACGGCAACGGCGTGCGCGGCCCGGCGCTGGTGGCGGCGCTGTGCGCAGCCGTCACGGCCTACATCTCGATCCGCTTCCTGATGCGATTCTTCGAGACCAACCGGCTCACACCGTTTGCGATCTATTGCACAATCGCGGGGGCGGCACTGACCATCGGCTTCCTCGTGACCGCATAAGAAGGGGCACTCCAAATGACGAAGAACAGATCGCTCATCCTCCCCGCTGTCGTGCTCGGCATCGTGCTGATCGTGATCGCGGTGATCTACTGGGTCTCCACGGCGAGCTCCCTCCCGAGCTTCTTCCCCGGCCACCAAGCCGGGTCCGGCACGCACCACGTCAAGCACGGGATCGCGGCGTTCCTCCTCGGCCTGGCCTGCTTCGTGTTCGCGTGGTTCCAGACTGGGCCGGCGCGGACCGGGGCCCGGACGACGCGCGTTCGCTGAGGCCGGCGCGCGGCCGCCGGCGGACGCTTGGCCGGCGGACGCTCCGCCGGCGGACGCTCGGCCGGCGGACGCTCGGCCGGCGGCCAGCGAAGTCGGCTCCCAACGACCATTTCGCATGCATTCGCCGCCCGTTGGCGCCGCTGTCTCGCGTTTGGGCGGAAATTTCGCCAGAACGCAAGGAAGCGGATGGCGTCGCCGGCGAATCCATGCATTTTGGCCATTGGGGGCCCGGATCGCCGTGGCGTTCGTCAGCGGCAGCCGTTGAGCGCGCTCACGAACGCTGCGGCGAGAGAATCGACGTAGTGTTCGCGAGCGCCGAAATCAGCCCGCGCCATCGAACGCCACGGCGATCGCTAGCCCGGCTCGACGACCAGCGCCGCCCCGCCTCGCCGCGGATCGCCGCCGCCCCAGAAGTCGCCGCCGGAGTCGCGCTCGACCGCCTGGACACCGCCGAAGAACAGGTTGAGGTCGCGAAACCGCGCGATCGCTCGACCTGCCGCCTCGAGCGCTCCGGTTTCGATCCCCGGCTCGGCGTAGACGACGCCGTCCTCGAAATGAACCCGCGGCGCTCGCACCGCATCGCCGGCGCGCAGGCCATCGTCGATCACGCGGATGATCGTCTGGAGGATCGCCGAGCGGATCCGGTTCGAGCCGGCGCTGCCTAGCACGAGCTCCGGCGCGTGCTCGCGCATGACCACGGTCGGCGCCATCATGCTCGGAAGGCGCCGCCCAGGTGGATGGCGGTGAAACCCGAGTGGGTTGAGGTCCTGCTCGCCGAGCATGTTGTTCAGGTGCACCCCGGTGCCGGGCACGACCACGCCTGAGCACGAGCCGTTGGAGCACGTCACCGAGCAGGCCCAGCCGGCGCTGTCGATGACCGCGATGTGAGTGGTCGACCCGAGCTGCGGCCGCTCGGCGAGGAAGCGCCGCACGAATTCGGGATCGTCCAGCCCCTCGAGGAACTCGGGTGTGCGCTCGCGCTGGATCGTCTCCATCACCTCGACCACGCGCTCGTGGTTCGGGGGGGCCGCGTCCGCCTCGAGCAGCGCGAGCGCGCGGGCGATCAGGATCCCGCCGGCGGACGGCGGCGGATTGGTCAGCACCTGGCGGCCGCGGTAGGTCACCCGGACCGGTTCGCGATCGATCGCCGCGTACGCCGCCAGGTCCTCGCTCGTCAGGGTGCCGCCGTGCTCGCGGACCCACGCCACGATCGCGGCGCCGACGTCGCCGGTGTAGAACGGTGCCGCCCCCTCGTCCCCCAACCGCTCGAGCGCGTCCGCGAGCTCAGGCTGACGGACGACGTCGCCAAGGCCGAGCAGTTTGCCCGCGGGCGCGAACAGGGCCGCCGATTCCGGCGTCGAGATGACGATGTCGCCGAGGATCTGGAAGACGTAGGCCTGCTGCGCGTTCAGGACGACGCCCTGGCGCGCCAGCGCCGCCGCCGGCGCGACCAGCTCGCGCAACGGCATCCGGCCGAAACGCGTCGAGGCCTGGCACAGGCCGGCGGGTAGGCCGTATGCGCCCACCGACGCGGCGCCGATGTTGAACACCTGGATCGCGTCGCCGAACGAGACGCTGATCGGCACGAGCTCGGCTCGGGTCTTCGGGTCGGCGCCACGGCCGGGCGCCTCGACGAAGAAGTCGAGCAGAACCGGCTCGCGCTCGGGCGCGACGATCAGCATGTAGCCCCCGGCCCCGAGCGCCGTGAGCAGCGGCTCGCAGGCGAACGAGGCGAGAATGGCCCCGATCGCGCCGTCGACCGCGTTGCCGCCGGCCCGCAGGACGTCAGCCCCGGCGGCAGCCGTGGTCGGGTGGCCGGCGGCGATCACCCCAAGCGGGTGGCGGGAGCTTAGTTGTGAGTTTCCGAAGTACGTCGACACCGAGCGTGGTCACCGGGGGATGCTGGGCGAGGACGCAGCCGGCAGCCGGATGACTCGGCTGGCGGCCCTCGCCGCTAGCGACGCCGGATGCGGAGCGGGCGGCCCCTCGAGGCAGCAGCGCTGCGCGAGCTGGCGAGGACGCCGCCTAGCGCCCCCGGGGGCCGCTCGAATGTCGGGGAACTTCGGAAACGTGCCACTTAACGTCGCGGCATGAACTCGGGAACGTCGAGCTCGACGCTCGCGCCACCGCTCCGGCGACGGCCACGGCTGACCCGCGGCTCGCCGCGAGGCTCCCGCAGCGTCGCGCGCGCGTCAGGAGCTCGTGACGCGAAGCGGCTCTCACCACGTCCGGACGGGCTGTCGCCGTACCCGGTGGCGACGACGGTGACCCAGACCTGATCGGTCAGCTTCTCGTCGACCATGGCGCCGAAGATGATGTTGGCGTCGGGATGGGCGGCCTCGGCGACCGCTTTGGCCGCCTCGTTGACCTCCCACAGCGAGAGGTCGCGCCCCGCGGTGATCGAGAGCAGGATCGAGCGCGCGCCGTCCATGCTGGTCTCCAGCAGCGGCGAGGCGACAGCGTGCTCGGCCGCCTCGACGGCGCGGCGCTCACCCGTGCCCATCCCGATCCCGAGCAGCGCGTTGCCGGCGTGGGACATGATCGTCCGCACGTCGGCGAAGTCGAGGTTGATCAGCCCCGGCAGGGTTACGAGGTCGGAGATCCCCTGCACCCCCTGGCGCAGGACGTCATCCGCGACGCGGAACGCTTCGACCATCGAGGTGTTGCGGTCGAGCACGCTCAGTAGCCGGTTGTTGGGGATGACGATCAAGGTGTCGACCTCGTCGGCCAAGGCGGCAATCCCGGCCTCGGCCTGGTCGCGTCGGCGCGATCCCTCGAAGTGGAACGGCCGGGTGACGATCCCGACGGTCAAGGCACCGAGCTCGCGCGCAATCTGCGCAACGATTGGCGCCGCTCCGGTTCCGGTGCCGCCGCCGGCGCCGGCGGCGATGAAGACCAGATCGGAGTTGCGCAGCATCGCCTTGATGCGGTCGTGCTCCTCGTGCGCGGCCTGCCGCCCGAGGTCGGGGTTCGAGCCCGAGCCGAGACCGCGGGTGATGGAGTCGCCGATGTGGAGGGTGTCGTGCGCAGCGCACTGCTGCAGCGATTGGAGGTCGGTGTTGATGGCGAGGAACTCGACGCCGGAGATCTCTGCCTCAACCATGCGGTTGATCGCGTTGACGCCGGCACCGCCGACGCCGACGACGCGGATCACCGGCGTTCCCACCGGCCGGGGCGCTGCGAACGACTCGCCGGCGCGCTCGGGGCGGGCGTAGACGTCGGCCGGCCGCTCGGGCTCGTGGGTGGCGGCAGGCGCGTCGAGCACGTTCTGCGGGATATCGGCGGAGAAAGCGTGGCGCAGGCGCTCCTGCGGCGAGCGCACCGGCTGGTCAGTCGGATCCGGGTCTGGGGGCGGGTCTCGGCGCGCGGGGCGCCCCGGGCGCAAGGACACGTCGGCGCGTACGGGCGAGTCTGGACGCACGGGCGGGTCGGGACGGATCGGCGCGTCCGAGCGCACGGCCGGCTCTGGCGGCTCAGACGGCTCGGACGGCTCGGACGGCTCGTCGCTAGGCGACTCGCCCGCTGCGGTCTGGCTACGGGACTCGCCGGGCGCGTCCGCCGGCGGAGCGGCGGCAGGGGAACCCGCGGGGTCGCTCTCCTCGGCGGTCTTTCGGAACAGGGCAGCGAGCGGCCCTTCACGCATGCTCGCGCGCTTAGCGGTTGGCATTTGAGAGGACCTCCTTGGCGAGCTGCCTATATGCGTGTGCGGCTACCCCGTCCGGATCGTATTTGAGCACTGACATCCCCTTCACCGGAGCCTCGGCGAACCGTATCGTCTTGCGGATCCGCGAGGCAAAAACGCGCTCGCCGAAGTTCTCCTCGAGCAGCTCGATCGCTTCCTTGGCGTGCAGGGTGCGGGTGTCCACGAGCGTGGGCAGGATCCCTTCGATGTCCACCTCCGGGTTCAAGTGCTCGCGCACCATCGCCAGGGTGTTCTGCAGCTGGATCAGGCCACGCATTGAGAGATATTCGCACTGCACGGGGACGATCACACGGTGGGCGGCAGTCAGCGCGTTGATCGTGAGCAGCCCGAGGCTCGGCGGCGTGTCGATGAAGACGAAGTCATAGTCCTCCTCTACCTCCTTCAGCGCCTTCTGCAACTTGCGCTCGCGTCCGATCATCGTCGACATCGCGATTTCGGCCCCGGCGAGGTCGATCGACGCACAGGCTACGTCGATCTCGCGCTTGCGGATCACCTCGCGGATCGAGATGCCGTGGACGAGCACGTCGTACATCGACTTCTGAAGCGCGTCCGGGTCGATCCCCTGAGACATGGTCAGGTTCCCCTGAGGATCCATATCGCAGCACAGCACGCGATGGCCCTCCTCGGCAAAGGCCACCGCGAGGTTGAGCGTGGTCGTGGTCTTGGCGACGCCGCCCTTCTGGTTGGCGAACGCGATCACTCGGGCGGTGGCCGTCACTGGAGGTGCCTCCGGGAGCTCGGAACTCATACGCGGGTGTGTATTCGCA
>JAFAZV010000230.1 GCA_019239445.1 Solirubrobacterales bacterium | reverse complement strand
TCGTGGCCGGTCACGAACGCCACCGCGCTGGCCATCTCGCGGTGCGTGACCGGGATGCCGGCGTAGGCCGGCGCCGCCACGCCGGCCGTGATACCCGGCACAACCTCGACCGCGATCCCCGCCGCGCTCAGCACCTCGGCCTCCTCGCCTCCCCGCCCGAACACGAACGGGTCACCGCCTTTCAGCCGCACCACCTCGCGCCCGGCGCGGCCGCGCTCGATCAGGACTCGCTCGATCTCGGTCTGCGCGACCGACGGGCCGCCGCCCTCTTTGCCGGCGTAGATCAGCTCAGCGTCGGCGCGCGCGCCCTCGAGCGCGCCGTCCGGGATCAACCGGTCGTAGACGATCACCTCGGCCCGCGCGATCAGCTCGAGCGCCCTCGCGGTGAGCAGCCTGCGGTCGCCCGGACCGGCTCCGACCAGGTAAACCGTCATTGCGTGAGCTCCCGCTCGGCTCGTCGTAACAGCCCGCGCGCTCCCGTCGAGAGCAGACGCCGCGCGACCGTCGGCGCGGCTTCTTGAAGGCCTCCCCTATATAGATCCCTCAGCCATTCCGAACCGTCGGGTAATCCGACCCACGCCGATAGCTCCAGTCCTCCGTCGACGGTGCGCGCGTGGGCTCCGACGGGCGTATTGCAGGAGGCGCCCAGAGCGTGGACGAGCTCGCGTTCGGCGCTGACGCACGCGGCAGCGTCCGGATCGATCAGCTCACCCGCCACCGCGTGCCCTGCTCGCGCCTCGATCGCCAGCGCCCCCTGGCCGGCGGCGGGCACCAGCTCGTCGAGGATCCCGTCCGGCTCGAGGCCAAGTCGCTGCAACCCCGCCGCCGCGAGCACGAGCGCGTCGTGCTGTCCCTCGGCGAGCTTGCGCAGCCGCGTGTCCACATTGCCGCGGACCTCGTTCACCTCGAGGTCCGCGCGGAGCGCGCGCAGCTGGGCCGCGCGACGCAGGCTGCTCGTGCCGACGCGCGCGCCGCCGGCGAGCGCACCCAGCGAGGGCGCGCCACAGATCGCATCGCGAGGGTCCGCCCGGACGGGGATCGCCACCAGCTCGAGCCCTTCCGGCAGCTCGGTGGGCACGTCCTTGGCCGAGTGCACGGCGAGGTCGATGCGATCTTCGAGCAGCGCGCGCTCGAGCTCACTCACCCAGCGCGACTTGTCGTCCACCGGGCCGGTGGCGTTGATGGTCACTATCTCGGCCTCCTCGCCCAGCCGCTCCGCTACCCAGCGCGTCTGGGCCAGAGCGAGCTTGCTGGCGCGCGTGCCGAGGCGGATCAACGCCGGCGGAGCTCGCGGACCTCCGCCAGCGGCTCGGGTTCGCCCGCGGCCTCGGCCGCGGCCGGGAGCTCGGGCGCGTCGGTCGCGGGGCTGAGGGAAGCTTCCTCGCCCTGGAGGCCGAAGAGGTCGCGCACGAGCGCCATCCGGGCGTGCACGCGCTCGTCGCGCAGCTCCTTCATCCGCGTCGTCGGCTCATGCAGCAGGCGGTTGACGAGCGCGCGGGCGATCGCCTCGACCCGCTCGAGGTCACGGGGCGAGGCCGACTCCCACTTTGCCTCGTTCTCGCGTACGACCTGCTCGGCGATCGCGGTCGCGTGAGCGCGCAGCGCCGCTAGCGTAGGCAGCACCTCGAGTGAGCCGAGCCAGACGGCGAAGCGTTGGATCTCCTCTTCGATGATGCCCTCGGCTTTGCGCGCCTCGGCTTGACGGACCTTGCGGTTGCGCGCCACCACGGCCTCGAGGTCGTCGATGTCGTAGAGGGAGATGCCGTCGAGCCTGGCGCAGTCGCTGTCGATGTCGCGTGGCACGGCCAGGTCGATCAGCAGCATCGGCCTGCCGCCGCGGGTCGCCATCACTTCTGCCATCTCACGGGCCTCGAGCAGGACATGCGGCGAGGCGGTGGCGGTAACGAGGATGTCGGCGCGATCAAGCGCCGCCGGAAGGTCGTCGAAGCCGGCCGTCGTGCCGCCGTAGCGCCTAGCCAGGCTGAGCGCGCGATCACGACGACGCGTAGCCACGAACACTGTGCGCCCCCCGCTGTCGGCGAGCGCCCGCGCCGCCAGCTCGCTCGTCTCCCCGGTCCCCACGATTACGACCTCGTGGCCGGTTAGGTCACCGAGCCGCTCGCGTGCCAGCGCCACCGCGACCGCCGGCAGGCTGAGCTGGCGGGCTCCGATCCCGGTCTCGCTGCGCACCCGCTTGCCGGTCGCGAGCGCGGCGCGGAACAGCTGGTTCGTCAGCGGGCCGGCGGTGTCCTTAGCCAGCGCCAGCTCGTACGCGCGCTTGACCTGGCCCTGGATCTCGTTCTCCCCTACGACCATCGACTCGAGGCCGGCGCTCACGCGATAGAGGTGGCGCGCGGCGTCACAGTTGCGATGCGAGTAGATCGCCGGCGCGAGCTCGGTGGGGCGCGTCGCGGCCTGGCTCGAGAGCATCGCCAGCACCGTCGACTCGGCCTCGACCGGTTCGCCGACGACGAGGTAGAGCTCTGTGCGGTTGCAGGTCGAGATCGCCACCGCCTCGTGCACCTCAGCGGCGCCGCGCAGGTCGCGCACGAACTCGGCTGCTCGCGCCTCGGGCAAGGCGAGCCGCTCGCGCACCTCGACCGGCGCGGTCTTGTGCGAGACGCCGATCGCCAGCAGCTCGCTCATCCGACCGGCTCGGCTTCGCGGGTGCGCTCCTCGGAACGTGCCCGCTGGGCTTCGATGTCGCGCCGCAACTCGGCCAGCTCGCGCTCGTTGCGGCTGAGGCGGGTGGCCATGATCGTCACGTAGATGAGCACCAGGGCGAGAAACACGATGTACGCGCCGGCGACGTACTTGCCGGCCGTGTGCAGCGGCAAGGCGGGGGCGGCGGCGAACACGGCGCTCATGAGGGGGCCGCGCTTCGCTTGAGTGGTTTCAGGTGATCCTCGCCGAGAATCAGCCGGCGCAGCGCCCGGGTCTGCATGCGCGCGTTCTTGGCCGCCATTTCGTACTTCCAGAGGGTGGTGTAGAGCAGGGCGATCCCAAGCAACGAGATCAGGAACGTGAGCCGCATGGCACCAGGAAGATGGCCGCCGGTGAGGGTCAGCACGCGCGGGTGGACGAGGCCCTGCGCGAGCCGGACGGCGATGAAGTTGAGCGGCACGAACGCGCCGGCGACGATCGCAAACACGCTCGCGTAGCGAGCCTGGCGTTCGGGATCCTCGATCGAGAAGCGCAGCGGCTGGTAGGTCGCGAACAGCAGCACGACGATCAGGAATGACACCAGCGTGGGCTCGTTCCACACCCACCAGTGTCCCCACGAGGCCTTGGCCCAGATCGACCCCGTGATCAGCGCCCCGACCGAGAAGATCAGCGCCATGTGGATGGCCACGTATGAGCGCATGTCCCACTTGCGCTCGCCGGTCTTCAGGTGGCCGATGGCGAGGATGCCGCCGAGGATGAACCCGCACAGCGAGACGATCGCCAGTGGGACGTGGACGTAGAAGATCTTCTGCACGAACCCCTGGTCGGCGTCGAGCGGGGCGTAGAAGAACACGAGCGCCAGCGCCAGGGTGATCGTGGCCACGCTGGCGAGCGCGAGAGGACGCAGTCCACGACCGTAGACGGTCATCGGCGGGTCCTGCAGTCTGGGATCAAAGTCATTCCTTTCTCGATGATAAAGACCCTGAGTGGTCCGTCTCGTGGGTATGGCGACACCGAGAGTGGTCGCCGGCGGATGCTGGGCCAGGGCGCAGGAGGCAGCCGGACGACTCGGGCGGCGCAGTCGTTGGCGAGGCTGGACGCCGAGCGCGGAGCGCCAAGATCAACCCCCGATCGCCGTACCGTTAGTGAGCGCCGGCGAATCTCGGCGCCGACGAACGCTGCGGCGATTTTCTCGACTTGGCGTTCCGTTCTGTTCGAGAGCCCCGGAAAACGCGCGCGCGGACGAACGCTACGGCGATTCAGCCCCGCCGGCGGGCTCAAACCGCCAAATCGCATGCATACGCCGGCGTAGCCCGGAGCTTTCAAACGTTCGGGCGATCATTTCGCCATTTCGCATGAAGTCGCCACGGAGCGTCCGCACTTCCTCGCGTTTTGGTCGTCGCGCGCGCCACCGAGCACACCGCGCACCCCGCGCCTTAACCCTCACCCTTATTCCTCGATCACGAAGTCGAACACGCCGTAGGCGATCAGCGCGAACACGAGGTCGTAGAGGGCGAGGACGGCCAGCCACTTACCCGGTGGCGCGCTCGGGCCGTGGGCGGCCAGGAGGGGCCCGGCGGCGCGGGCGGTGGCGATCAGCGCCGGGATCAGCAACGGCAATCCCACGATCGGCCCGATCAGGTCGCGGGCCCGGGTGTGCACGGCGATCGCGGAGACCAGCGTCCCGATCACGGCAAAGCCGAGATCCGCGAGCACGAGGACGACGACCATCCCGGGCAACGGGCGGCCGAGCGACGGCCCCAGGAGCAGCAGCGCGAAGGCGGGCAGCGCGATCACCTCGAGCACGACGAGAAAGATCGCGAGCGCGGCTGCCTTGGCCAAGAGCAGGGCGGTGCGGTCGACCGGCGCGAGCAGGAAGGCGTCGAAGCCGCCCTGCTCGCGTTCGGCAACGAACAGGCGATTGACTCCGAGCATCGCTGCGAACAGGACGGTGGCGGTGAGCACGCCGGCCGCGAGCTGGCCTTCGAGCGCGGCGCGGTTCAGCGCGAAATGGAAGATCACGAACGTCGTCAGCGTGAACAGTGCCATCGCGGGGACGGTCTCCAGCGTGCGCAGCTCGAGGCGCAGATCCTTGCGGAGGATCGTCAGCGCCGTCCTCACGCGTAAATCTCCTTGACTCGCTCGCCGGCGAGGCCAGCCGGCGCCCCGACGTACGCGGTCCGGCCCTCGTCGAGGGCCAGCACGAGGTCGGCTTCGGCCAGCGCCGCCTGCGGATCGTGGCTGGTCAGCACCCGGGTGCACCCGCTGGCGCGGCCAATCAGCGGCTCGACGAGCTCCGCGGCGGCGGGGTCGAGATTGGCCTTCGGCTCATCCAAGAGGAGCAGCTCGGGGCGGTGAAGCACGGCCCGGCAGATCGCGATGCGCTGAACCATGCCCCGGCTGAGCAGCCTTACCGGATCGTCGGATCGAGGGCGCATCTCGACCGTCTGGAGCAGCTCCTCGACCCGCTCGAACGGGACGCCGTACAACTCGGCGTGGTAGCGCAGGTTCTCGCGCCCGCTCAGATCGCGGTAAAGGAGCGGCTCGTGCGCGAGCAGCCCGACGCGCGCGCGCACCGCGAACGCGCGCCGCGGCAGCGGCTCGCCGAACAGCCGCAGCTCGCCGGAGTGGTGGCGCAGCAGCGTGGCCAGGATCCGCAGCAGTGTCGACTTCCCGGCGCCGTTGCGGCCGAGCACGGCCAGCGTGGCGCCGGCCGGGACGCGAACCGAGACGTTCTCGAGTGCCGGGCGCTCCCCGAAGTGGCGGCTGAGCTCGCGCAGCTCAATGGCCGGCGCTTCTGCCACCCTCGCGCTCGAGCGTCGCGACGACGTGCTCGAGCGTCGGCGCGATCACCGGGAACAGCTCCCGGATCGCCTTTGGATTGCCGGGGAAGTTGATGATCAGCGTGCGGTTCGCGATTCCCGAGACGCCGCGGGTCAGGATCCCGTGCGGTGTGTACTTGAGCGACTCGGCACGCATCGCCTCGGCGAAGCCGGGAGCGTCGCGGTCGATCACCGCCCGTGTCGCCTCGGGGGTCACGTCGTCGGGTGTCAGGCCGGTGCCGCCGGTCGTGAAGATCAACGAGATGCCCGTCTGCGGAGCGGAGTGGCGGCGGAGGGCCTCCTCGATCGTGCGCTGATCGTCGGTCACGGTTTCGCTCGCGACCACCTCCGCGCCGGCGCGCTGGGCGAGCTCGGCGAGCGCGTGCCCGGAGGTGTCCTCGGTCCGGCCGGCGGCAACGGAGGTGGAGATCGTCACGATCGCAGCTCGCATCGACGGGCGAGGTTACGGGAAGGGCCCCGGCGGGAGAGCGACCGACGCCGGCGAGTTACCCCCGCCGCCAATCCCCCGATTTGCCGCCCGACTTCTCGAGCAGCTCGACCGACTCGATCCGTGCCCCGCGCTCGAGTCCCTTGACCATGTCGTAGACCGAGAGCGCCGCGACCGAGGCGGCGGTCAGCGCCTCCATCTCGACCCCGGTCGGACCGGTCGTTCGGGCCTCGGCGGTGAGAGCGATGTGGCCGGTGTGTTCGTCCACTGTCGCCTCGACGCCGACGAATGAGAGCGGGAGCGGGTGGCACAGCGGGATCAGCTCGGCGGTCCGCTTCGCCGCCTGGATGCCGGCGATCCGCGCCACGCCCAAGACGTCGCCCTTCGGCGCGTTGCCGGCACTGACCGCGGCGGCGGTCGCCGGCGAGACGCGGACGATGGCGCGGGCGA
>JAFAZV010000076.1 GCA_019239445.1 Solirubrobacterales bacterium | reverse complement strand
TCAGGAGGATTTCTTTCTCAGCGCGTCGGCTTTGTGACCGGCTCGCTTGCCGGTCTTATCGCTCTTGACGATGTAGATCGGCTCGTCCTTGGAGCCCTTCAGCTTCGTGCCGCCGACCGTGGTGGTGCCCTCGACGATGCGCTCAATCCTCCCACTGGTCGGCCCCTGCGAGGTGCGCCATTGGACGTGGTCGCCTTTGCTCAGCTTTGCCATCTCGGGCTCCTCTCGCTCATCATCGTGCAAATCGCTTTGGGAAATCCCTACCCATACACGTGATGCAGATAAACCTATATGTCGTGTCGGCCCCCGAGGCGGGAGGTTGTGTCACCGTTTAGGTGGTGCGCTTCGCGGTCTCGGCTCTCCAGTACGCGGATCACGACGGATTCGATGCTGGCGCCTTTCGCGCGCACCTCGAGCGGGCCGAGGAGCTTGGATTCCATAGCGCCTGGACGCAGGAGCAGGTGCTCGGTGCGGCTGGTTCTCTCAGCCCGCTCGAGACGCTGACCTACGCAGCCGCCTGCACGGACCGGATCCGGCTCGGCTGCGCGGTGTTCGTCACGCCGCTGCACAGCCCGGTACATCTGGCCAAGAGCATCGCCAGCCTCGATCGACTCAGTGGCGGACGGCTCGAGGTGGGCGTTGCAGCCGGCGGTCGGGGCCGCCAATTTGCCGCCTTCGGCGTTGATCCGGAATCGTTCGTGGCCCGCTTCAACGAGGGGCTCCGGTTGATGAAGGCCTGCTGGACCGAGTCCGAAATCAGCTTCTCGGGGCGCTTCTGGCAGCTCGAGTTGAGCCGGATGGAACCGAAGCCGCTCCAGTCTCCCCATCCGCCCGTGTGGATCGGCGGCAGCCATCCTGCCGCTCTTCGGCGTGCCATCCGGCATGGCGATGGCTTCTTCGGCGCCGGCTCGCAGTCGAGCGCGCAGTTTGCCGAGCAGGTGCAGGTCCTGCGCGCCGAGCTCGACCGGCAAGGGCGCGAACCCGCGGGCTTTGGGATCGCCAAGCGCGTGTACATCCATGTCGATGACGACCCCGCCCGGGCACACGAGCAGATCGAAGCCGCGCTCGCACACCATTACGGGCGGCCGGTACCTGGGGTGGCGGTCGCGGGACCCCCTGCAGCGTGCGCAGCGGGGGTGAGCGAGATCGCGGCTGCGGGCGCCGAGTTGATCCTGCTGAATCCATTGACCGACGACGCACGGCAGCTCGAGCGCCTCGCGCTCGAAGTCATCCCGAAGGTCGAGCAACTCGAAGGCGAAGATTGGAGCAGATGAATGGCTGACATCCCAACCCTGTTCGTGTGCCACGGCGATGACGGTGGCCCGCGGGGGCACCCGTGCCGGCGGGTTCAGGAGGCCCTGCGGGACGCGGGGATCGAATACGACAAGGTGATCGCCGGCCACGGGCACCCGATCCCGTTCCTGCGCAAGGGGTCGCGCGAGGAGCTGCGGCAGGCCACCGGCGAGACGAAGTTGCCGGCGCTCAAGCTGCCCGACGGGACCGTCATCACGCATTCCCGCGCGATCCTCGAATGGATCTCGCGTACGCGCTGAGGCTGGTTAGCGGGGTCCGCGCGGAGGGCGAGTCGGCGCTGGCGGCTCGGCCCGATGATGGTTCACGATCTCGACGTTGTTGCCGTCGGGGTCGAACACGTAGGCGGCGTAGTAGCCGGGGTGATACTGCGGGCGCTCTCCAGGGACACCGTTGCTGCGATAGCCGCGTTCGAGTGCGCGGCGGTGGAACTCGCGCACGTCCTCATCGTCGTCGGTGCCGAAGGCCAGGTGGAGGTTCTCGGTGGGCGCTCCGTGCACCAGCGAAAAGGACCCGGTGGCGCCGGCGAACTGGACGCGGTCAGGTGTCTGCGCGCCCGGCTGTAGTCGCGCTTGCGGAGCGATCGCCCCATAGAAGCGGCCAGACGCCGACAGATCGCGGACCCGGATCCACAGGTGGTCGATCACCCCGTCGCGACGTAACGCTCCGTGGTGCACGGCCTCGACGCTGTTGCCGTCGGGGTCGAGCAGGAACGCGCCGTAGTAGTCCTCCCGGTACTGCGGCCTGGGACCCGGCGCGCCGTCACTGGCATAGCCGGCCGCCGTGCCGGCGCCCCAGAACTCGTCCACCTGCTCGCGCGTAGGCGCCACGAACGCGATGTGAGCGCGCCGGGTGACACCTTCGTCCCGTGCCGCGGCGGTGAGCGAGAAGTCCTGCCACTCGCAAAACGATCCGGTGCGATATGTCTCGTCGATCCCGAGCGGGCGCAACACCGTGTTGTAGAACCGCTCGGATGCCGCGCCGTCCGCCCCGCGGATCGTGACGTGATCGAACATCAGCGCGGCAGCCTAGTGTCTGACTAAGCCGAGCTCACTTCCAGCGCACGGTCCGCTTCAGCTCGCGCCCGCGGGCGCAACCGCAGCCTCGCCCTGCTGGGCCGCCTGCGCGTGCTCGCGGCTGTCGCGCGAGGAAATCAATACCGCGGCCAGCAGAGCGCCGGCAATCGCGAATCCCGCTCCGACGAGGAAGGCGCGATCGAAGCCCTTGGTCAGCGCCACCGACGAGTCATGGACGCCGGCATGGAACAGGCTCTGGGTGCGGCTGTTGGCGACCGTGGCGAGGATCGCGAGCCCGAGCGCGCCTCCTACTTGCTGCGCCGTGTTGATCAGCCCCGAGGCGAGCCCGGCCTCATGGGGTTGGGTTCCCGTGACGGCAGCGATCGTGACCGGCACGAACGCGAAGCCGAGGCCGACCGCGGCGAGCAGCGACGGTCCGAGAATGTGGGCCGCGAACGTACCGCCGTGGGCCGGGACCTGCGAGAACCAAAGCAGTCCGCCGGCGATCAGCAGCAGCCCGGCGATAAGCGGCGGCTTGAAGCCGAGGCGGGTGACCAGCTGGGAGGCTCCCCCCGCCGAGAGGATGATCCCCACCGCAAGGGGCAGATAAGCGAGGCCGGTCTGGATCGCGGAGTAGTGCAGGACGTTCTGGAGGTACAGCGAGATGAAGAAGAACATCGAGAACAGCGACATCCCGATCAGCAAGCCAACGATGTTCGCCCCTCGGAGCGTGCGCAGCCGGAAGATCGAGAAGGGCATCAGCGGGTGGCGCTGGCGCATCTCGATGACGACGAAGGCGGCGAGCAGCACGAGCGCACCCGCCAGGCGCAGGAGCGTGGTCGACGATCCCCAGCCGGCGTTGACGGCCTCGACGACCGCGTAGACGAGCAGCGCAAGCCCGGCGGTGACCGTCACCGCGCCCGGCAGGTCGAAGGTCTTCGTGTCGTCCTCGGCGCGGCTCTCAGGAAGCGTCCGCGGCGCCAGCGCAGCAGCCGCGATCCCGATCGGGACGTTGACGAAAAGCACCCAGCGCCAGTTCAGACCGCTCGTGAGGATCCCGCCGAGCAGGACGCCGGCAGCGCCTCCGGCGCCGGCGACCGCGCCCCAGATCCCGAGCGCGCGGTTGCGCTCGGCGCCCTCGGAGAACGTGGTCGTGATGATCGACAGCGCTGCTGGCGAGACGATTGCCGCACCGAGACCCTGCACGGCGCGAGCGACGATCAGCCATCCCTCGGACTGCGCGAGGCCGCCCGCCAGAGACGCGAGCGAGAACACGACGAGGCCGAGGATGAACATCCGACGTCGCCCCATCAGGTCGGCCAGCCGCCCGCCGAGGAGCAGGAAGCCGCCGAAAGTGAGCGTGTAGGCGTTCACCACCCAAGACAAATCGGCGCGGGCGAAGTGCAGAGCCGACCCGATCGACGGCAAGGCGACGTTTACGATCGCGGCGTCGATGACGATCACGAACTGCGTCATCGCGAGCAGGATCAGCGCCCGGTTCTTGGCCTGCGGGGTATCGAGGACTGGTACGCGAGAGCTTGAGAGCGACGTTGTCACGGAAGGGGACCTCCGGTTCCGTTTGCTTCCGGGACTATAGTGAACTATGATTCCGGTTGTCAAGAAGGCGCTGGTTAACCACTTGTGACCACGACCGAGACCGAGATCCCACGGCCGCTGCGGGCGGACGCCCGCCGCAATCGTGAGCGCATCGTCGAAAGCGCGCGCGAGGTGTTCGCCGAAGCCGGGGCCGAGGCACAGATCGACGATGTCGCGCGCCGCGCCGGGGTTGGCGTCGGCACCGTGTACCGCCACTTCCCGACCAAGGAAGCTCTGCTCGGCGAGCTCGTGCGCCAAAGGTTCCGGATCTTCGCCTTGAACGCCGAGGAGGCGCTCGAGCGCAAAGGCGAGCCGTTCGCAGTATTCGCCGACCTGCTGCGTCGCAACGCCGAGGTGTGCGCCGCCGATTGCGCCATGCAGCATGCGCTGGCCGGGTTCGGCGAGCACGTCTCGGCGCATGCCGCATCCGAGTTCGCCGCCTTGAATTGCGCCGTCGGCAAGCTCATCGCTCGCGCGCAGCGTGCTGGCACGATGCGCCAAGACGTCAGCCGGCAGGACATCCCGATGCTGATGTGCGGTGTGTCGGCGACGATGGCTCAGACCGAGTTCGGCTTTGACTGGCATCGGCACCTCGAGCTGGTGATCGACATGCTGCGGGCCTGACAGTCCGCCGGCGGCGCCCGCCGCTTTCAGCTGGCTATGGAGGCGGCCAGCTTGCTCAGCACTTCGCCGTAGATCCGCCGCAGGCCGAGCGGGGCGAACAGTCTTTCGAAGATCCCGCCGACCCCGCCGGCTCCTCTCCATGAACCCTCGAGCGTCACTTCTGCTCCCGTGCCGCTTGGAGACACGGTCCACCGGGACACGAACGACGACAACTCATCGCGCTCGACCAGAGCCCCGGGCGACTCTTCGACCCGGAGCCGGTAGTCGCGTTCGCGCCCGCCCGCGGCGAAGTGATAGCCGATCACTGTGCCGGCGCCGCGTCCGCCCTGCTCAACGCGGTAGGCGCTGTAGTGGTCGGTGAGAATCCGCGGCCGCGACTCCCTGTAGTCGCGCAGAAAGTCCAGCACGCGCTCCGGCGTGGCTGTCACCTGGTTGCTCGCGCGCGCCATCACCTGCGCCATGCACGCCATTCTGACATCCAGGCTGACGTCTCAGAAGTCGCGCCGCCCGGCGAGGCGCATAGCGGCGTGTGGGCGGGTGAGCTCGTAGAGCGCCAGGCGCTGAGGGCCGGGATTCACGAGCTCGATCCCCGGGCCATGCGGGATCTCGAACCTGGCGCCAAAGCCGGCTCCTCGCGCTTGCAGCTCATCCATCGCCCGCTCGAGTTCGGCGACGCGGTACACGAGCACCGGCTGGTCGCCCGCCAGGTGTTCGGCGAGGAGCACGTCGGGACGGCCTGGGTGCAGGCGAAGCATCGCCACCCGGGTGCCGAATGCCTCGATCGCGAAGACGAGCTCACCGCCCAACCTCGCGCCGAAATGCTCGACATCGTGCGCCGCGTCGTGGCTTGGCATGTAGAGAAAGTCGAGGCGCTCGAACACGCGCACCAAGGCTACGCACGTCGGATCCAGGCGCGCGGGCCACAGCAGCGCGCGGGCGAGGCCGTGGTAGCGTCGAGCCGTGGCTCTGCATGAGGTGGAGGCCGCCGCCGCCGGCGGAGGGAAGGGCCGGCTGCAGGGTTCCCTCGATCGCCTCCTGGTCCGGTCCGAATCGCTCGAGGACAACCCGCTGGGCGACCCGGCCGAGCGACCGCTGTTCGTCTACCGACCGCCACAAGTAACTCAAGATGCGGCGAACGGGCTGCCGTCGGTGTACCTGCTGCAGGGGTTTGGCGGTTATCTAGATGAGTGGCTGATCCCGTGGGGTGGGCGGCCAGCTCCGATCGAGCGTTTGGACGAGCTCTTCTCGAGGCCCGATGTTCCGCCGGCGTTGCTCGTGTTCGTCGATGCCTCCACCCGCTGGGGTGGTTCGCAGTTCTTGAACTCCTCCGGCTGCGGGCGCTACCTCGACTACCTTTGCGATGAGGTCGTTCCGTTCGTCGATCAGCGCTATCCGTCGCTCGCCGCAGCCGGGCATCGCGGCGTTTGCGGCAAGTCCTCTGGCGGGTACGGCGCGATCGTCAGTTCGATGCTTCGCCCCGGAATCTTTGGAGCGCTGTCATCCCACGCCGGCGACGCATTGTTCGAATGCTGCTATCAGCCGTTGTTCGCCGTCGCAGCGCGCTCCGTGCGCATGCAGTACGGCGGATCGTGGGGCGCGTTCGAGGAACGCGCGGGCGCGCCGGGTTTCGACTGGCGAGAGTCCGCAGTGTTGTTCGCCGTGTACGGCACCGCCTGCGCGTACAGCCCGGACCCGACGCGTCAGCGCCCTTCGCATCGAGCACTCCTCCGAGCTCTTCGCAGGCGATCACGACGCCGCCGATCGGCGCCTAGTCGAGACCGTCGGCGAGCTGTCGCGCGTGCTCCAGTAGCGTAATCGTGCAGTCGTCCGGGTTCGGGCCCGGTGCGTAGGTCGAACGTCCTCCCGCGCGAGGCCAAGGTTCGCCTCGGGGACGGCTGTTAGATTGCGAGATCAAACAGCGGGAGGACGACGATTAGCGAAGTGACCGACCAGAGCCACCTGGCGCTCGACTCGGGTGACGAGCTGGAGAGCGGGCGCGAGAACCCGTCCATGGCCGTGCCGGCCGACACCGCGCCGGCCGGCACGGGGCCGCCCGGGACCGCGCCGGCAGACGCGCGCGCCGCGCTGGCGCAGGCGCGCGGCTACCTGCTGGGGCTCCAGAGCCCAGGGGGCTGGTGGAAGGGCGAGCTCGAGACCAACGTCACTATGGACGCGGAGGATCTGCTGCTCCGGGAATTCCTCGGCATCCGCGAACCCGCCGCCACGGAACGCTCGGCGGCGTGGATCCGTTCGCAGCAGCGTGCCGATGGATCGTGGAGCAACTTCGCGGGGGGCCCCGGGAACCTCTCGACCACAGTCGAGGCGTACGTCGCGCTGCGACTCGCGGGGGACGCAGCCGAAGCCGACCACATGCGAGCGGCAAGCTCCTTCACGCGTCAGGCCGGCGGACTCGAGAAGGCAAGGGTGTTCACGCACATCTGGCTGGCGTTGTTCGGCGCATGGAGCTGGGAACGAATACCGGCGCTCCTGCCGGAGCAGGTGCTGCTGCCGCCGTGGTTCCCGCTCAACGTCTATGACTTCGCCTGCTGGGCGCGCCAGACGATCGTGGCGCTGTCGGTGGTCCTCGCCTACCGACCGCAGCGCGCGCTGCCGTTCACGCTCGAGGAGCTCGGCGGCCCCGACGGCTGGTCGCCGCCGCAGCCGTCGTCGCTGCGAGCGCGCGGGCTGCTCGCGCTCGACCGGCTGTTGCGCGGCTACCAGGAGCGTCCTCTCGGCCCGCTGCGCGAGCTCTCGCTGGAGCGCGCCGAGCAATGGATCGTTGATCGGCAGGAGGCTGATGGATCGTGGGGCGGAATCCAGCCGCCCTGGGTCTACTCGATGATCGCACTGCACCTTCGCGGCTACGCGCTCGATCATCCGGTGATGGCGCGGGGGCTCGAAGGGCTCGAGGCGTTCACGATCGAGGACGGGACCCGGCGCCTCGAGGCGTGTCAATCCCCCGTCTGGGACACTGCGCTTGCCCTCATCGCGCTCTCCGACGCGCGGGTCCCCGCTGACGACGAAGCTGTCATCCGCGCCGCCAACTGGCTTCTGCAGGAACAGATCCTCGCGCGAGGAGATTGGGCCGTCCGCCGTCCGGATCTCGAGCCGGGTGGATGGGCGTTCGAGTTCGCGAATGCCAACTACCCTGACATCGACGACACGGCCGAAGTCGTAATCGCGCTGCACAAGGTGGGGCATCCGGCAGCCGTGCGCACGCAGGAGGCGATCGAGCGCGGAGTGCGCTGGGTCGAGGGAATGCAGAGCTCAGACGGCGGCTGGGGAGCATTCGACGCGGACAACTGGCGGGCGTTGGTGCGCGACCTGCCCTTCTGTGACTTCGGCGAGGTCATCGACCCCCCTAGCGCCGACGTCACCGCGCACGTGGTCGAGATGCTGGCTGAGGTCGGCCGCGCGGAGGACCCTGCGGTGACGCGCGGGCTCGAGTGGCTGCTGGCGACGCAAGAGCACGATGGCTCGTGGTTCGGGCGCTGGGGCGTCAACCACGTCTACGGCACGGGTGCGGTGGTTCCGGCGCTGGTCGCAGCCGGCGTCTCGCCACAGCACGAGAGCGTTCGCCGGGCCGTCCGCTGGCTCGAGGCGCATCAGAACGGAGACGGCGGCTGGGGGGAGGATCCACGCTCCTACGACGATCCGGCGTGGATTGGGCGAGGCCAGAGCACCGCATCGCAAACGGCGTGGGCGCTGCTGGCGCTCGACGCCGCCGGTGAGCGCTCGCCGGCCGTCCGGCGCGGAGTGCAGTGGCTGGTCGATACGCAGCGCTCCGATGGAGGGTGGGATGAGCCGCAGTTCACCGGAACCGGGTTCCCATCCGACTTCTACATCAACTACCACCTCTACCGGCTGGTGTTCCCGATCATGGCTCTTGGGCGCTGCACGCGATGAGCGCGGTCACACTCAGCACCGAGGGCCTGCCTTCGCAGGCGGAGGTAATGGCCCAGGCGAGCCGGGAGAACTTTCCCGTGGCAAGCGTCCTTCTCGGGCCGCGGAGGCGGCACCTGTTGGCCATTTACGGCTACGCCCGCCTGGTCGACGATGTCGGCGACGAGGTGCCCGCGCATCGCGTCGAGCTGCTGGCCCACCTAAACGAGGAGCTCGACGCGATCTACGAGGACCGACAGCCCGAGCATCCTGTGATGACGACCTTGGCTGACACCATCCGCGCCTGCCGGCTCCCGCCGGCGCCGTTCAAGCGCCTGATCGAAGCCAACCGCCGCGACCAGTCGATCACTCGATATGAAACTTTCGGGGAGCTTCTCGATTACTGCCAGCTCTCCGCGGCGCCGGTGGGCGAGCTCGTGCTCCACGTATTCGACGCCGCGACGCCGAAGCGAATCGCGTTGTCTGACCGCATCTGCGCCGCTTTGCAGGTGATCGAGCACCTCCAGGACATCGGCGAGGACTTCTCCCGCGGGCGCGTCTATCTCCCCCAGGAGGATCTGACGCGATTCGGCTGCGACGAGGCGACGCTGACAGCACCGCTTGCCAGCCCCTCGGGGCGTGCCCTGGTCGCGTTCGAAGCGCGGCGCGCCCGCAGGCTACTCGCGGAGGGAGCAGCGCTCGCCGGCACGCTGAGACTCGCGCCCCGACTCGCCGTGGCCGGATTCGTCGCCGGTGGCCGCACCGCGCTGCGAGGGCTCGAGCGTGCCGCACAGCAGGCACGCAAGCCGAGCCGGATCGAGCGCCGCATGTGGCTCATCGCCCACCTACCACGGGCCGCATCAGGACGATGACGCTCCCGGCGCTAGAGGTCGAGCGCGCGTACCAGCGCTGCGAGCAAATCACGCGGCACGAAGCGGCGAACTTCTACTACGGCATCCGCTTGCTGCCACGCCCCAAGCGCCAGGCGATGAGCGCGGTGTACGCGTTCGCCCGCCGAGTCGACGACATCGGCGACGACGGCGGAGAGCCTTCGGCGCAGCTGGCGGCACTCGGGCACCTGCGCGAGATGCTGCTCGAATTCGAGGACGAGGCGCGGCTCGAGGATCCGGTGATGATCGCGCTCGCCCACGCCCACCGGCAGTTCAGCCTCCCGGCGGACGCGCTCGAGCTGCTCATCGACGGCGTTGAGATGGACGTGCTCGGGACGCGGTATAGAACCTTCGATGAGCTGGTCGGTTACTGCCGGCGCGTGGCCGGCTCGGTCGGCCGCCTGTGCCTGGCCATCTTCTGCGACGGCGGCGCGGCGGTGCGCAACGGCGCTCACGCGCTCGCCGACGACCTCGGCGTCGCCATGCAGCTCACGAACATCCTGCGCGACGTGCGCGAGGATCGGGAGCGCGGGCGGGTCTACCTTCCCGCCGAGGATCTGGAGCGCTTCGGCTGCGATGAGCTGATCAGCGGCCGCTCAGCGCAGACGGCCGCCTTGATTCGCTTCGAGGCCGCGCGGGCGACGGAGTGGTTCGATCGCGGCATGCAGCTGATCGACCTGCTCGACCCGCGGAGCGCGGCCTGCGTGCTCGCCATGACCGGCATCTACCGCTCGATCCTCGAGCGAATCTCGCGCGAGCCGGCCGAGGTGCTCGAGCGGCGGATCTCACTCCCGGCCTGGGAGAAGACGTGGGTCGCGGTGCGGAGCCTGGCCGCAGCGCGACCAACCGGAGTCCTTGGATGAACGGCCGCGCCGATTCGGGAATCCGCGCATGAACGGCCACACCGTCACCGTCGTGGGGGGCGGGCTAGCCGGGATTACGTCGGCGCTCGACTGCGCCCGTGCCGGTGCCGGCGTGACGCTACTCGAGTCGCGGGGAAGGCTGGGCGGGGCCGCCTATTCGTTCACGCGACACGGCATCCACGCCGACAACGGCCAGCACGTGTTCCTCCGTTGTTGCACGGCCTACCGCGCGTTGCTCGAGGAGCTCGAGGCGACGGCCTCAGTGGCGATGCAACCACGCCTGGACATCGTCGTCCTCGGCCCCGGCGGCCGGCGCTCGCGCCTGCGGCGATCCGGGCTCCCGGCGCCGCTGCACCTCGCCGGCGCGCTCGCGAGCTACCGCTTCCTCAGCCTGCGGGAACGCGTCACGATGGCGCGGGCGATGCTGAGCCTGCGCAACGTCGATCCGGACGACGGCGCCACCGATCAACGTTCGTTCGGCTCCTGGCTTCGCGAGCACGGGCAACGCACGCCGAATCTGGAGGCCGCGTGGAACTTGATCTCTCGCCCGACCTTGAACCTCGAACTCGACGATGCCTCCCTAGCGCAGGCGGCGCAGGTCTTCCGGCTCGGTCTCTTGCAGGAGTCCTCGGCCGGCGACATCGGCTATGCGCGCGTACCGCTATCGGACATCCACGATGCGGCGGCGCGGAACGCGCTGATCGAGGCCGGCGTCGACGTGCAGCTGCGACGTGCCGCGTCGAAGATCACGCTCGCGGGGAGCGGCTTTCAGGTCGAGTGCAGCGGGGCTCCGAGCCTGCGCTGCGACGCCGTGATTCTCGCGGTCCCGCCCGATCGCGCTGCGCAGCTCCTCCCGGCGCAGGCCGGCCTCGACGCCCGCCGGTTCACTGAACTTGGAACCTCGCCGATCGTCAACCTCCACGTCGTCTACGATCGACGCGTGCTGGACGTTCCGTTCGCGGGGGGTGTGCATACGCCCGTGCAGTATCTGTTCGATCGAACGCAGAGCGCCCGTCTGGCCGACGGCCAGTACGTGGCGGTGTCGCTCTCGGCCGCGGACGAGGAGCTTCCGGCGACGATCGAGTCGCTGCGCAATCGCTACCTCGAGGCGCTGGCGGAACTGCTACCTGCGGCGCGCAACGCCACCGTGAAAACGTTCTTCGTGACTCGTGAGCACGCGGCGACGTTCCGCGCCAGTCCCGGCGCACGCAGCTTCCGCCCCGCGCCGCGAACCTCACTCCCCGGCCTCGTCCTGGCGGGAGCCTGGACGGACACCGGCTGGCCCGCGACCATGGAAGGCGCGGTTCGCAGCGGGCATTCTGCCGCCGAGGAGGTGCTGAGCGCGCTGCGACGCGCGGCCACGCGGACCGAGTCGAGTTCTGATCCGACCTTGCCTCCGGTTGGCGAGGTGCAGCTGGCAGGCGAACGAACATGAGCGTGACGGCGACCATCGAGCCGGCCGCGAGCGGCGAGATCGTCGTGCTCGCGCCGCTTTCGGTCGAGGCGCGTGCGGTGCGATCGGGCGCGCCCTGGGCACGGGTACATCAGATCGGCATGGGTCCACGCCGCGCAGCGCGCTCGGCGCAGCTCGCGAACGGAAGCGTGGGCCGAGCCGTCCTGATCGCAGGCTTCTGCGGCGCGCTGGATCCTGATCTCGAGCCGGGTGACGTGGTGCTGGCAAGCGAGCTACGCGGCCCGACCGGAACAACTCCCTGCGACGATCCCGCGATCCTCGCCGGCGTCCTGCGGCGCGGCGGCCTCCGGGTCCGGATCGCGCCGGTCGCCTCGAGCCAGCGACTGGTCCTTGGCGAGCGGCGGCGGATGCTGCACCGCACGGGCGCGGTCGCCGTTGACATGGAATCGGCTTGGGTGGCGCCGGCCGCGCGCGCGCGGCCGCTCGTCACGCTGCGCGTCGTCCTCGACACCTACCGTCGCGAGTTGCACCGGCCGCTGCGCACGGTCGCAGGCGCGGCGATCGCCTACCGCACGCTGCGCCGCGCCTGCGCGCTGGCCGAGGAGTGGGCGCACGCGCTGGGTTCGCGGGAGGTCGTGCTGGCCTCGCCACGTGCCTCGTGTGCGGGCGTCGTGCGGGCGGTTGAGATCGTCGAGCGCGCGCTCGAGCAACGTGGAGCGCCGATCTACGTGCGCAAGCAGATCGTTCACAATGCCCACGTGGTCGCCTCGCTCGAGCAGCGTGGGGCGGTATTCGTCGATGAGCTCGACGACGTGCCGCCCGGATCCACGGTGGTGTTCTCAGCCCACGGTGTCTCGCCTGAGGTTCGAGCTCATGCCGCCGACCGCGAACTCGACGTCATCGACGCCACTTGCCCGCTCGTGGCCAAGGTTCACGCCGAAGCGCGACGTTTCTCGGCCGCGGGGTTCGACATCGTCCTCGTCGGCCATGAGGGCCATGAAGAGGTGGACGGCACTTACGGCGAGGCGCCCGAGCGCACGCACATCATCCACCGTCCCGACGAGGTCTCCGCGCTTCCGGTCGAGGACCCACAACGGGTTGCTTACCTCACGCAGACCACGTTGGCCGTCGACGACACGACCGAGGTGGTGGATGCTCTGCGCGCGCGTTTTCCGGCCATCGTCGGTCCACGCTCCAGCGACATCTGCTACGCGACCCAGAATCGCCAGGACGCCGTCCGGGCGCTGGCGCAGGAATGTGATCTGATCCTCGTCGTGGGGTCCGGCAACTCGTCCAACTCGCGCCGCCTGGTCGAGGTTGCCGAGCGCGCGGGCTGTCGCGCGCTCCTCGTCGAAGGGGCCGGTGACATCCCTCCGGAGGCGTTGCTGGGCGCGCGCCGCGTCGGCCTGACGGCCGGTGCCTCGGCGCCTGAATCGCTCGTCGAAGGCGTGATCCGGGCGCTCGACGGCCTCGGAGGCGCGAGCCTGAGCGAGCGAACGGTGGCAAGCGAGGACGTCTACTTCAAGCTCCCCCCCGAAGTGAGGCCAAAGGCCTGAGACGATGTCGGTCCCACTCAGACAATCCGCGCGCGTGGGGGCGTATCTGCTCGAGCAGAAACTGCGCCGGCGCGAGAAGTTCCCGCTGCTCGTGGAGCTCGAGCCCTTGTTCCAGTGCAATCTGGAGTGCGCCGGGTGCGGCAAGATCCAGCATGCCGATCACGTTCTCCGCCGCCGGATGCCGGTCGAGCAGGCGGTGGGAGCCATCGAGGAGTGCGGCGCACCGATGGTCTCGATCGCGGGTGGCGAACCGCTGATCCACCCCGAGATCGACGAGATCGTCCGCCAGCTCCTCGCGCGCAAGAAGTTCGTCTACCTATGCACGAACGCTCTGCTGATGGAACGCAAGATGGAACGATTCACGCCCTCACCGTACTTCGCGTGGGCCGTGCATCTCGACGGCCTGCGGGAACGCCACGATGCGTCGGTGTGTCGCGACGGCGTCTTCGACAAAGCCGTGGCCGCCATCCACGCCGCCAAGCAGCGCGGTTTTCGGGTCACCACCAACACGACCTTCTTCACCCACGACTCGCCTGACACCGTCCGCCGCGTCCTCGATTTCCTCAACGACGAGCTCGAGGTCGATCAGATGATGATCTCGCCCGCGTACGCATACGAGAAGGCGCCCGATCAGGAGCACTTCCTCGGCGTGCGCCAGACGCGCGAGCTGTTCCGCGCGGCGTTCGCCGACGGCCGGCGCCAACGCTGGCGGCTCAACCATTCTCCGTTGTTCCTCGATTTCCTCGAGGGCAAGGTCGATCTGCAATGCACCGCCTGGGGAATCCCGAGCTACTCCTTGTTCGGCTGGCAGCGGCCGTGCTACCTAATGGCCGATGGGTACGCGAAGACGTACCGGGAGCTGATTGACACCACCGACTGGGAGGCGTACGGGCGCGGTCGCGATCCTCGCTGCGACAACTGCATGGCGCACTGTGGCTACGAGCCGACTGCCGTGCTGGCCACGACGCGGTCGGTCAAGCAGTCGCTGCGCGCTGTCCTGCAGCGATGAGAGCGCCCTGACCTTCGCCGCCGGACGGCCCAGCTGATGCCGATGGGCGATGAAAAGGTGAACGGGCTGCCGACGATCGGCGAGCTGCTGGTCGCGCGCGCGGGTGAGGAGATGGCGCTCAACGACCGCTACCTCAACCCGCAGATGAGCAGGATCTTGCGCACCATCGGGTTCGACCAGTCGTGGGTGAGCGGAGATGCCACCCACCTGATCGCAGCCGACGGCCAGCGCTATCTAGACCTGATCTCCGGATACGGCGTTTTCGCCCTGGGACGCAACCACCCTGACGTGGTTGCGGCGATGCACGACGTTCTGGCGGCCAAGACTGCGAACCTGCCGCAGCTCGGGGTAACGCTGCTGAACGGCCTGCTGGCCGAGCAGCTGCTCGCGCGGGCTCCCGACAGCGTGGCCGCCATGGTGCCGGCGAACACCGGTACCGAGGCGGTCGAGGCGGCGATGAAGATCGCGCGCGCGACCACTGGCCGCCCGCGCCTGCTCTACCTCGACCACGCGTTCCACGGACTCACGCTCGGGTCGCTGTCGCTGAACGGCAACGCGGAGTTCCGCGATGGGTTCGGGCCGTTTCTGCCTGGCTGCGATCGGGTGGCCCTCGGAGACCTCGACGCGCTCGAACGTGAGCTTGACCGCGGTGACGTCGCGGCCTTGTTCGTCGAGCCGGTCCAGGGCAAAGGCGTGAACCTGCCACCGGAGGGATACCTGCGTGCGGCGCAGACACTGTGCCGACAGGCTGGGACGCTGTTCGTCTGCGACGAGGTGCAGACCGGGATCGGGCGCACGGGACGCTTTCTCGCCCTCGAGCACTGGGATCTCGCTCCGGACATGATCTGCTTGGCCAAGGCGCTGAGCGGAGGGTTCGTGCCGATCGGCGCCGTGCTGGTCTCGAGGTCTGCGTTCGATCGCGTGTTCGACGGCATGGAGCGCGCCGTGCGTCACGGCTCCACGTTCGGCACCAATGACCTGGCCGCGGCCGCCGCCCTGGCCACGCTGCGCGTCATCGAGCGCGACGGGGTGGTGGCGCACGCCGATCGGATGGGAAGGCTGCTGCTCGAGCTCACGCGGCCGCTGGCCCAGCGTCACGAGGTGGTCCGGGACGTCCGCGGC
>JAFAZV010000282.1 GCA_019239445.1 Solirubrobacterales bacterium | reverse complement strand
TAGTCAGGAACGCGGATGGGGGGAAGAAGCGCTCACCAGGGGACGGTGCCACGGCCGTAGCCGTAGCCGCCCGCTCCGGGGTAGTAGCCGCTCGTGCCGGGGTCGCTGCCGGTGGTGCCGGGGTCGTAGCCGCTCGTGCCGGGGTCGCTGCCGGTGCCGGGGTCGTACCCGCTCGTGCCGGGGTCGCTGCCGGCGGTGCCGGGGTCGCTACCAGTGGTGCCGGGGTCGTACCCGCCCGTGCTGGCGCCGGAGCCGCTGCCGGTGGAGCCGTAGCCCCCGTCGCCACTCGAGCTGACCGTCGAAGTGCCGGCGGCGCTGCCATAACTGACCGAGAACGCCGATCCGTCCGAGGACAGCCCGGACGCCTGCGCCCCACCACCTGAGGCCTGTCCCGAGACGAACGTGCTCGAGTCATACCCGCCGGCGCCCGCGCCGAGCGCCACCGGCTGCGCGCTCCAGCTCGGGTCCGAGATCGTGCCGGTATGACCGCCGGCCGTGGCGGAGGCCTGGCTGAAATCGACTTTGCCGAAGTTCGCCAGTGGCAGAGGCTGGCAACCGGAGCCGTCGCATTGCGACGGTGCCTCGGCGATCCATTCTGCCGTCGAGACGTCCGGATTACTCATCTGCAGCGTCCGGGTCGCCGACGCGCCCGTGGTGTGGTCGACGAGCGAGACCGTGATGTTCGTGCCACTCACGCTGACGGTTCCGGACATCCGGTCGCCCGGCGAAATGGTCAGATTGAGCCGAACCGGAGGGGACGGGACGAGCTCGTACCACGCATAGTGGGAGGCCGTGCCCGAGCTGGTGCAGTCGGCCGCTGTGCCGACCTGCTCGAGCGCGCCCGACTGTCCACCTGCGGCGCCCGACTGGCCGCCGGAGCCTCCGAGCCCGACCCAGAAGGACGAGTTACCTTGTCCGGACGAGCAGTTGACGGAAGGCTGGGTCCAGCTTCCGGAAACGCTCGAGAAGCCGGCGCCGCCGTTGCTGCCGGCAACGTAGCCGGACCAGTTGGCGCTGACCGCTGACTGGGCTGCCACGGTCTGGACCGACCCACCGGATGCAGTGGTGGCGGGCGTGGTGCCCGCTGACGCGGCGGACGTGGTGTCCGCTAACGCGGCAGGCGCGGCCACGAACGCGGTCGAGGCCGCGGCCACAAGCCCGCAAATCAATCGCTGAATGCTCACGTTCGTGAATCTCCTGCGGCGCGCCGGGCCGGCGCTGGCCGCGGTTGAAAGGTTTTCGATGCCAACGGTGGCCGCCGTCGCGAAGAAGGCGCCAAGAAGCGACTAAGAGCCACTTACGAAGTCACGAAGAGCAAGCTATGACCATCGAATGACGAGTCGCGGTGATGGCTTCTGATAACCGCGGGTAGGACGAGAGGGCAGAGAGGAGATCGAGATGTCCGAGGACACAGCGCTCGACGTCAACGTGGACATGGGAGAGAGCTTCGGCCGCTGGCAGCTGGGCGACGACGAAGCCCTCATGCCGTTCATCTCCTCGGTCAGCATCGCGTGCGGCTTTCACGCCGGCGATCCGGGCACGATGAGACGGACGGTGCACGCGGCCGTCCAACACGGGCTGCAGATCGGCGCGCACGTCGCGCTGCCCGACCTGCTGGGCTTCGGCCGGCGCCGCATGGCGATCTCGCCCGAGAACCTGCGGGACGACGCGCTCTACCAGATCGGGGCCTTGAAGGCGTTCGTCGACGCCGAAGGGGGAACGCTCGGCCACGTCAAGCCGCATGGTGCGCTGTACGCGATGTGCTCGGCGGATCTCGAGCTCGCCGCCGCGGTTGCCCAGGCGACCGCCGAGGTCGACAAGCAGCTGCTCCTGCTGCTGCTCAGTCACGACGCCGAGCCGGCGGTGCGCCAGCACGGCGTGCGCCTGGCCACCGAGGCCTTTCCCGACCTCGGCTACGGCCCGGATGGAACGCTCATGATCGAGGCGGTCAAGCAGGCTTGGGATCCCGACCGCGTAGCCGCCCGGGCACTGCGGGTCGCTCGTGAGGGCCGGATCGACGCCAGCGACGGCAGTGACCTCGACGTGAGCGTGCAGAGCGTCTGCCTGCACGGCGACGCTCCGAATGCGGTCGAAGTTGCACGCGCCGTGCGGCAGCGTTTGGATGAGAACCGCGTGCAGGTCCGCTCGCTACAGGAGATCGCCGAGCGTCAACTCACAACGGGATCGGCGCGGCAATGAGTGGCACCGCGTCGCCGATCCTCGAGCGCACCGATCCCACCGGTGGACATCCGGCCGTGACTCTGCGTCAGGCCGGAGATCGGTCGCTGCTCGTCGAGTACGGCGACATGGAGCTGGATTTGACCCTCAACTTCTTCGTCTTGGCCGTCGATGCCGCGCTGGCCGACCAGCGACTGGAAGGACTGATCGAAAGCGCCCCGGGCTTTCGTTCCATGCTCGTGCGCTACGACCCGACCCGGGTGTCGACGTCTGAGCTGATCGCCCACCTGACCAAGCTTCACGATTCGCTACCGGCGGAGCAGGAGATCGAGATCCCGAGCCGAGTGATCGAGCTACCGATCGCGTTCGATGATTCGCAGTCGCGCGCCGCTGTCGAGCGCTACATCCGCAGCATCCGCAAGGACGCCCCCAACTGCGAAGGCGCCAACAACATCGACTACATCGTCCGCTACAACGGCTTCACCGAACGCGAGGAGTTCTACGACGCGGTGCTGGCGACTGCGCACTGGACCGGGTTCATCGGCTTCTTTCCCGGGCTGCCGTTCATGTTTCCGATCGATCCGCGGCACACCGTGGTCGTGCCGAAGTACAACCCGACGCGAACCTGGACGGCGGAGGGCGCGGTGGGTCTCGGGGGTCCCTGCTATGCCATCTATCCGGTCGAGTCGGCCGGCGGATACCAGCTTCTTGGCCGCAGCCTCCCGGTTTACGACCTGCGGGGCCGCAACCGGGTGTTCAAGGACAACCCGCTCCTGTTGCGGCCCGGAGACCGGGTGAGGTTTCATCGGGTCAGCGAAGAAGAGTTGATGTCGATGTTTGACGACGTGCGCGGCGATCGCTACCGCTATCGGATCGAGGAGCAGCCGTTTGACGTCGGCGATTACCTGGCTCTGCGCGATCGGGTGCACGAAGAAGCCGAGGAGCGTCGCCGGCATCGCGAAGAGGCCTCGGCGAGAACAGACGTGCCATGAGCTCAATCGGTGAGCGGACATGAGCGTGGATGGGTCGCGACGGCTCGAGATCGTCGAGCCCGGAGTTCAGGCGACGGTCCAGGACTACGCGGGCCGGCCCGGGATGCTGCGCCAAGGCTTCTTCCCCTCCGGCGCGATGGACGCGCTCGCGCTCCGAGCGGCGAACCTGCTCGTCGGCAATCCCGGCGCCGCGGGCGGCATCGAGGTCACGCTCGGCGGCTTCACGATGCGGCTCGAGGCCGAGGCGACCGTATCTGTGTGCGGCGCGCACGGCCAGGTGACGCTAGACGGGAAGATGGTGGAGCTCTGGCGCAGCTATCGCGTGCAGTCAGGAGCGGAGCTCCGGATCGGCATCTCTCCCGGTCCCGGCTTTCGCTTCTACGTCGCGGTGTCCGGCGGTATCGACGTGCCTCAGTTGTTCGGCTCCCGAGCCACCTACACGATGGGTGGCTTGGGAGGCTTCGAGGGACGAGCGCTCACCGGCGGCGACCGGCTGCCGCTCGGCGCGGACGACGCCGATCGTCGCCCGCGGCAGCTGCCGGAAGCAGCCAGGCCCGAGTACGGCCGCGAGTGGGAGATCGAGGTGATGCGTGGCCCGCAGGCGACGCCGGACTATCTGACCGAGGGCGATATGCGGGAATTCTTCTCGCGCTCGTGGGCGGTCGATCGCAACTCGGATCGCACCGGCGTGCGTCTCGAGTCGCATCGCTTCGAATACGTGCGCGCGAGCGGCGGCGTCGCCGGCGGCCACCCGTCGAACATCCTCGACAACCCCTACCCGGTCGGCGCGGTCAACATCAACGGCGATCTACCGGTGCTGCTCGGCCCGGATGGCCCGACCGCGGGCGGCTTCATCGTCGCGGCCACGGTGGTGCACGCTTCCCTGTGGAAGCTGGGCCAGCTTCGTCCGGTGGGTGACCGGGTGCGCTTCGTCGAGGTGGACCTCGACGAGGCGGTGGCGCTGGAGCGTGACCTCGCCGCACGCTTGAGCGAGGATCGCCTCCAGGACGCCTGAAAGCAACAGCCACGCGCCAGCGAGAGGAGCAGCGATGAGCGATAAGACGATCAAGGCGCCGCTGCCGGGGACGTTCTACCGGCAGTCCGATCCGGGAGCCGACCCGTTCGTCGGCGAGGGAGACTCGGTGCAGGCCGGCGACGTGATCGGCCTGGTCGAGATCATGAAGAGCTTTCACGAGGTCAAAGCGGACGAGGGCGGGGTGGTGGAGCGCTTCCTCGTCGAGAACGAGGACACCGTCGAAGCCGGCCAGGATCTCGCCGTCCTCGACGGCTAGAGGTCGCCGTGAGGCGCGTGCTGGTGGCCAACCGCGGCGAGATCGCGCTGCGCGTAATCCGCGCCTGCCGCGAGCTCGAGCTCGAGAGCGTCGCCGTCTACTCCGAGGCGGACGAGCCGGCGCTGCACGTGCGCAGGGCCGACCAGGCGATCTGCATCGGAAAGCCCGCAGCCCGCCGGAGCTACCTCAACCACGACGCGCTGATCGACGCCGCGCAGCGCAGCGGCGCCGACGCTGTGCATCCGGGCTACGGGTTTCTCTCCGAGAACGCTGAGTTCGCCCGCCGCTGCGAGACCGCCGGCGTCATCTGGGTCGGGCCGCCGGCCTCGGCGATCGAGCAGATGGGCGATAAGGCGGCCGCACGTGCTCTCGCCGAGCGCTCGGAAGTGCCGGTGGTGCCTGGCAGCGACGGCGCGGTAGCTCCGGAAAACGCTGTCGCGGCGGCCGAGCACATCGGCTACCCGGTGATGATCAAGGCCGTGGGCGGCGGAGGCGGGACTGGTATCCGCGTGGCGCGCGATCAGGATGAGCTCGACCGCGGCGCGAACGAGGCGGCTCGCGAGGCCGAGGCGGCATTCGGCAACCCGGCTCTGTATCTGGAGAAGCTGATCGAGCGCCCGCGCCACGTGGAGGTGCAGGTTCTGGCTGACCAATCCGGACAGGTGATCCACCTGTACGAGCGGGAGTGCTCGCTCCAGCGCCGCCGCCAGAAGCTGCTCGAGGAATCGCCGTCGTCCGCGCTCACGCCGCCGAAGCGCGAGGAGATGGCGGCCGCCGCCGTCCGTCTCACTGAGGCGGCCGGCTACCGGAGCGCGGGCACGGTCGAGTTTCTGCTCGACGGCGCCGGCGGGTTCTACTTCATCGAGATGAACACCCGCATCCAGGTCGAGCACCCGGTGACCGAGATGATCACCGGAGTGGACCTGGTCAAGGAACAGCTGCGGATCGCGGCTGGCGAATCTCTGGGCATCTCGCAGGCGAGCATCGTGCCGGATGGCGCCGCGATCGAGTTCCGGGTGACGGCGGAGAATCCGGACGAGAACTTCCGCCCCTCACCTGGCCAGGTCACCCGGCTGGAGCTTCCCGGAGGCCCGGGGGTGCGCGTCGACACCGCGCTCTACGACGGCTACAGCATCCCGCCGTTCTACGACTCGCTGGTGGCCAAACTGCTCGTATGGGGACGCGACCGGGACGAAGCGCTCGCGCGGGGGCGGCGCGCGCTGGAGGAATTCGTGATCGAGGGGATCGATACGACGATCCCGTTCCACCGGCGCATGCTCGACGATGCGGGCTTCCGGCGCGGCGATTACCACACGGAGTACCTGAGCGAGCTCTCGCTCACGTGAGAGCAGGCCGGCCGAGCGCTCGGGGCTGTTGGGCTCGGGCCGGAGGCGTGAGAATGTCGGCCTCGTGAGCGCACGAGCGAGCAGCCTAGGAACCAGGACGCGGGCGCGGCGCGGAATCAAGACGGCACTGCACGATGAGCGCGATGGCCCCCTGCCGGCGCTGCTGTTGGCGCTGACCGTGCTGGCCGGCGTCGTCGACGCCGTCAGCATCCTCCGCCTCGGCAACGTCTTCGTGGCCACGATGACCGGCAATCTCGTGTTCATCGGGCTGGCCGCCGCCGGCGCGAAGGGGTTCGCGGTCGGGACGTCGGCGATCGCGCTCGGGGCGTTCGTGATCGGTGTGCTGATCGGCGGTCGGGCGTGCCGGGCGGCTCGATCTCACCGGGGGCGCGCGCTGCGCAACGTTCTCGGGGTGAAGCTCGCGCTGGCGACGCCCGTGACACTGCTGGCGATCCTGACCGGCTCGCGGTTCTCGGTCGGGGTGCGCGACACGATCCTCGTGCTCCTGGCCATGTCCATGGGAGCCCAGCTCGCGGCGATCCGGTATCTCAAAGTCCCGGATCTGCTCACCGTCGTGCTGACGTTGACGATCACCGGCGCGCTCACCGAACGTGGTGGCGGGTGGGATGACCCGAAGACCTTGCGGCGGGGGCTGGCGGTGGTCGCGTTCGCGGTGGGGGCATTGTCGGGCGCGCTTCTGATCCTCCACGTCAGCGTCGGCGCGGCGCTGCTGCTTGGCCTCGGGATCATCGTCGCCTGCGCGATCGCGGCGCATCTCGTGTCACGGACCTCGGAGAGCTGGACGGCGCCGCGCTCACCTTGAACGCGCTTCGCTCAGCCGGCGGGCGACGGGCGCTGAATGGAGCCGGCTCGTGCTCGACGGCAAGACCGCCGCCGGCATCCGCGTCGCCCTTCAAATGCCCGTAAATCGCCGCAACGTTCGATTACGCCGGTGTAGCTAGGCGCTGCCGAACACCACGTCGGCAAAATCGCTCCAGCGTTCGTGAGCGCCTGGATTTGCCGGCGCCTTCGAACGCTACGGCGATTCGCGCGGTCGCAGGGGCCCGCCGTGCGTGCGCTCGCGCGGACGGGAGGGCCGCCGTGCGTGCGCTCGCGCCGCCGTGCCCCGCGATTTGATCGTCCCACCCGGATTCCGAAGGCGCCTGCATTGACCAGCAGCGGCGCGGCCGCTGAGCAGTGACGCGCCATGCCGCCGCGGATCGCCGCAACGTTCGGAAGCGACCGCGGTACGGAGCGCTGACGAACGGGGCGGCGACAATCCCGACGTGGCGTTCCGTTCGCGAGCGCTGAAATCCGCCCGCGCTCGCGAACACCACGGCGATCCCCGCGGCGGGTTGGGCGAACCGTGCTCAGCGGTCAGCGTCGCCGGTCCGCCCGGAGGTGCCGCGCCGCGTCACGGCCGCGCCTCGAGCACGAGGTTGAACGGCGTCTCCGTCGCCCGGCGCAGCCGGGTGAAGCCACCCGCGGTGACTACATCGCGGATCCGGCCCTCGCCGGCTTGGGCGCCGAGCGCCAGCCCAACTTCCTGCGCCCGCGAGGCGGGCGTGCACACCAGCGTCGAAGCGCCGTAGAACACGCGGCCGACCGGATTGAGGTTCTCCTCGAGACGATCGCCGGCGTACGGCTCGACGATCATCCAGGTCCCGTCGTCACCGAGCGTCTCGCGCACGTGCGCCGCGGCGCCGACCGGATCGCCCATGTCGTGGAGGCAGTCGAACATCGCCACGAGGTCATAGCCGGCGGCCGGATACTGCTTGGCTGCTGCTACCTCGAAGCTGACACGGCCAGCGAGTCCCGCCGCCGAGGCAGCGTGACGGGCATGCTCGATCGACGCGTCGTGGAGGTCGAACCCGACGAACTCCGAACGCGGATACGCCTCCGCCATCAGGAGCGTCGAGGCCCCGTGACCGCAGCCGACGTCCGCCACGAGCGCGCCGGCCTCGAGTTTGGCCGCCACGCCTTCGAGCGCGGGGATCCAGGCTGAGACGAGATTGGTCGCATACCCGGGGCGGAAGAAGCGCTCCGTGCCCGCGAACAGATCGTGGTGGTGCTCGTGCCACCCGACGCCCGCGCCGCTCGCGAACGCTCGGCTGATCTTCTCCTCGTCCTTGACCAGTGAGGTGGCGAGCTGGAAGGCGCCCGGCACGAACGCCGGGCTGCCTTCCTGAGCCAGCGCGAGCGACTGCTCCGGACTCAGCCAGAAGCGGTCCTCGCGATAGCTGACGTAGCCGCCCGCGGCCTGATTGGAGAGCCACTCGCGGACGTAGCGGGCGTCCGTGCCCGTCCGCGTCGCGAGCTCCTCGGGGCTCACCGGCTGACCATCAGCCATCGCCCTGTAGAGCCCGAGCTTGTCGCCGATCACGACCAGCGCCGCACTCAAGGCGGCTCCGAGATCCGAGACGAAGCGGCCCATGAACTGGTCTAGCTTGGCTTCGTCGATAGTGGGTGCTGTGGTTGACACGTCCTCGCCCTCCTACTTCTCGTCCCAGGCCTGGACGACCGTCTGTTCCTTGACCTTCTCGCCGTCGAGCGCGATCACGGTCGCGCACACGACGTGAGTTCCGTCCGCGTACCGGCATGCCATCGTGAACGCGACGCCGGTGTCGTCCTTCACCCTGTGCTTCACGGCGTGGGTGATGTCGCGGCCGAACATCTCCTGCAGCCAGCCTCCGATCTCCTCGTGCGTCCGCAAGACGCGCGGGGAGCTGGGCTGGGAGACCTTGTCGACGATCGTGACCGTCGCGTCGGCTGCGTACATCGACAGCTGAGTCGCAGGATCGCGCTCCTCGGCGGCACGCGCAAAGCGGTCGAGATCGAATGTGGTTGAGGTGGCGCTCATCCAGCCTCCTTTGGGAGTGGTTGACGCGGGCAAGCGTCCCGGGCGGGCGTAGTGGCGGCGTCAAAACCGCGTCAAACGTGCATTCGTAGGGAGTAGGCTTGGCTCACCGTGCTGCGGGCACGACTGCTTGGGGCGCTCGAAGTCGAGCACCAAGGAACGGCGATCGAAGCGACGCCGACACAGCGGCCATGGGCGCTGTTCGCGTTCGTCGCGCTCGCCGGGCGACCCGTGTCCCGAGCTGAGCTCGCGAACACGTTCTGGCCCGACGTGCTCGATCAGAGTGCGCGGGCGAGTCTGCGCAGCGCACTGTGGGCTCTGCGACGTCAACTCGGAGGCGCGCTGCTCATCGACGGAGATCACGTGCGGCTCGAGGACGATGCCTGGATCGACGTGGCGGAGTTCGAGCGCCTCGCTGGTGAGGATCCGGACGCGGCGCTTGCGCTTTGTCGCGGTGAACTGCTCGTGGGACTCGACGACGAATGGGTCGTTCAGATGCGCCAGCGCCACCGCGAGCGCGTGGTCGAGCTCATCGAGCAGCTTGCGCTCAGCGCGCAGGCACGTGGAGAGCTGCGCGCGGCGATCGAGCTGACGCGGCGCCAAGTCGACATGGACGCGTTCGACGAGCAGGCCCACTGTCGGCTGATGAGGCGGCTCGCCGAGCAGGGCGATCGAGCCGGCGCGCTACGTACCTACCTCGCGTTAACTGAACGGCTTCGCCGCGAGCTGGGCGTCGCGCCCTCACGGCAGACCCGGGAGCTCGCCGAGGAACTGCGGGCCGAACCCCCCACCGAGGCGGCTTCTGCCCCGCGGACCGAGCCAGGCCTGCTGCCGCTGGTCGGCCGCGAGCCGGCGCTGTCGGCGTTGATTCAGGCCTGGCAGGCAGCCGCGCGTGGTTCCGGTTGCGTTGCCGTCATCCGTGGCGAGGCTGGAATCGGAAAGACGCGGTTGGCCACCGAGCTGCGGCTGCGCGCGAGCGCTTCAGGGGCAAGGACGGCTTGGAGCGCCGCGCTCGACCTCGGCGGCACCGCCCCGTTCAGCCTCTGGGCGGAGCTGATCCGCGAACTCCTGCCGTCGCTGCCCGCGCCTGCAGCCGAGGCAGCCTGGCCGGACGACCTGGCCGCACTCGTGTCCGAGCTCCCGGCGCACTTCGCGCGCAGCGGCCGCCCGAGCGTGCCGGTCGTCCCGGACCTTCAGCGCACCAGGCTGTTCGAAGCGGTTGTGGCGCTGCTTGCCTGGGCGACTCGCGATGCGCCGCTGCTGCTGGTGCTCGAGGACGCCCACGATGCCGACGCCCCGAGCCTGGAGCTCGCCGCATACGCAGCTCGGCGCGTGTCAGGGCTGCGGATGATGATCGTGATCACCCGCCGTGCGCTGCCTCCGAGCATTGACGCCGATCGGCTCGAGCAGGCCCTGCGTTCGCGGGCCCTGCTGGGCTGCGAGGTCGATCTCGAGCCGCTGGCGCCCGAGCCCGTGGCCACGCTGGCGCGCGCCTCCGCCGCTATTGCGCCCGCCGATGTGGGGCAAGTGGTGCGGCGGGCAGAGGGCAATCCACTGCTCGCGGTCGAGAGCGCCCGCGCGCTCGCCGGCGGAAGCGAGCAGGTTCCGGAGAGCCTTCGGGCATCCGTACGCGCGACCGTCGCCCCACTCGCCGGCGACGTGCGCGGCGTCGTCGAGATCGCGGCCGTGGCGGCCCGGTCGGTCGAGCTACCGGAGCTCGAACAGCTGTCGCTCCAGGATGCCGCCGCCGAGGCGCTCCAGACCGGAATCCTCCTCGGAGACGCGGGGCGCATCGGCTTCCGGCATGCCTTGCTGCGCGAAGCCGCTTATGCGGACATCGCCGAACCCCGCCGGCGCGGGCTCCATCTGCGCTGGGCCAGAGCCCTCATCGATCGTGGCGTGACCGGCGCGGAGGTGGCGCGCCAGCTGCGCCTGGCAGGTGCCGACGCGCGAGCCGTTCCTCACCTCGTCCGCGCCGCGACCGATGCGTGGATGCTCGGCGCCCTCGAGCAGGCGGCGAGCTACGTCGAGGAGGCACTGGAGATCGTTCCCGATCGGGCCGCACTGTGGCTCGAACTGGCTGAGCTCGAGGCCTGGCGCCACCGCCGCGATCAGTCCGAAGACGCGTTCCGGCGCGCTTTCGCGCTGCTCGACGGGGGCGAGCCGCTGGAACTCGCTCGCGCCTGGCTCAGGCATGCCCGCGCCAACCACGGGCCGATCTGCGTTCCGCGCGTCAGCTTGAACAGCGCACGCACCGCGCTCGAGCTGCTCGAGCGAACGGGCGTCGAGGCCGACGCCGAGCGAAACGAAGCTCTGGCCACGTACGCCTGGTGCGAGGCTGTGGCAGGGAGCATCGAAGAGGCCGAGCGCCTGTTGGAGCGGCTGAGTGAGGAAGGCGGCGCGAGCGGCGACTGGCGCGACTACGACATCGCCCACGCGCGTGCTCTGGCGCTCGCGCGGCGGGGTCGCTTCGTCGAGTCCTATGCGCCGTCGATTGCCGCCGGCGAGGCGAGCGCGCGAATCGGC
>JAFAZV010000265.1 GCA_019239445.1 Solirubrobacterales bacterium | reverse complement strand
CGGTGGCGCGTGTCCGCAGTCGAAGCGCGCTAGCGCCGCTCCCGGCAACGTCCGCCCGGTCGGTCGGCTGCAAACCTTCGGCTGGCGGCGTCCTCGGAGCCTCGCGTAGCGCTGCTACGCATCGACTCCTGCGTCCTTGCCATCCTCGGTTTTCGCTCGCCCGCCAGGGCAAACGTTGCCGGCACGCCGCTAGGCGCGCCCGTACACCGGGATCGCGGCGCCGCTCGTAGGCGCCGCGTCGGGCGAAAGCAGGTGCGCTACGACGCCAGCGATCTCTTGCGGCTTGACCCAGCGGTCGTGGTTGGCGTCGGGCATCGAGGCGCGATTGGCCGGCGTGTCGATCACGCTGGGGATGATCGCGTTACAGCGCACGCCGGCGTTGCGGTACTCCGCCGCCACCGCCTGGGCGAACGCGATTACCGCGGCCTTGGAGGAGATGTAGCCCGCCGCGCCGGGAAACGGCTGCAGCGCGGCGCGGCTCCCGACGCACACGATCGCGCCATCGCCGGCTTCGAGCAGCTTCGGCAGCGCAGCCTGGGTCACCAGATACGTGGGCCGGAGGTTCAGCCGGAACTGCGCTCCGAACTCCTCGATCGGAGTCTCGTGGACCCTGCCGCCGGCCGCGAAGCCGCCGACAAGGTTGACCAATCCGCGCAGCGGGGCGTCGTCGCCGTCCGCCGCGGCCACCAGCGCGCCGGCAGCCTCGGGCTCGAACAGGTCAGCCTGGATCAGCTCTAGCCCGTCGCGCTTCGGCAGGCGCTCGAGCTCCGTCTCGGCGATCCACGGGACCACGACCCGCCAGCTCTCCTCGAGTAGGCGCGCTACCACCGCGGCGCCGAGGCCGCCGCTACCACCGGTCACGATCGCCGTGCGGTCCATCGCCGGGCGCCACTCTACCTGGCGTCCGCCCGGCTCTCTATCGTCGCCGCGGCATGCAGGTCCGAGACTTCTCAGACGGGATTCAGGTCGCACAAGCGATGCTCGTCCGCGACCTCGAGGTACGCGTCCAGAGCGCCGGCGGCGAGTGTCTCGAGTTGCTGCTCGGCGATCGCACCGGCAGCGTCCTGGCTCGGCTGGACGACGATGTGCAGCGGGCGCGCCAGATCTGCTGCGTGGGGGCCGTGGTCCACGTGCGCGGCCGGTTCAGGGCCGAGCCTCGGGATGGTGGGCGACTGCTGCTCGAGAGCGTCCGGGCAGCCGGTCAAGGCGAATACGACCCCCAGGAGCTGGCCGGCGGGCCGCACCGGACAACGGCCCAGATGGAAGGCGACCTGCGCGCCCTCGTCGAGACCGTGCAGAACGCTCACCTGCGGCGCCTGTTGAGCGCCCTACTGGGCGAGGCGAGCTCGACGTGGACACGCTACCGCGACGCGCCCGCCGCCAAGCACTACCACCAGGCCTACCGCCACGGCCTGCTCGAGCACTGCCTCGCCGTGGCTCAGGCCGTGGGTGCGATCTCCGCCACCTTCCCGGGCATCGACCGTGACCTGGCCGTGACCGGGGCGCTGCTGCACGACATCGGCAAGCTCGAGGCCTATGAGCTCAGCGACGGCGCGATCGGGATGTCCGATCAAGGCCGGCTCCACGGCGAGATCGCGCTCGGCTACTACCGCGTGCGCCGGCAGATCGAGCGCATGCGGGGCTTCCCGACCGATCTCGAGCGCGCGCTGCTGCACATCATCCTCAGCCACCACGGGTCGCTCGAGCACGGGAGTCCGGTCGTGCCCTGTACGCGCGAGGCCACGCTCGTGCACATGATCGACAACCTGGGCGGCAAGCTCGGCAGCTTTGACCGCGTGCAACGCGACCTACCCGCCGGCGCGCAATGGTCGGGCTACGACAAGGGCATCGGCGCCGGCGCCTACTTCGGGGCCCGAACGCTCGAGGGCGAGCGCGCAGCGGCGTAGCCGCCTGGCCGGTCAAGGCTCCGGGCAACGCAACCCGGCAACCCAGTCGAGGCTCCAGGCAACGGCAACCCGGCAAAGGTGAAAACTTTGCGCCGATGTGCGCAAATTGCGCGTCGGGCGACGGTCTGGACTTCGGCGCAAATCGGCTCCCAACTACCCTTGCAGCAGCGTGGCAAAGGACACGGAGAAGCTGATCAGGCAGCTGTCGCTGATCTCCTACCTGATGGCGGAGCGACGTCCGGTGACGGCGCCGGAGATCAGGCGCGACGTCGAGGGCTACAGCGTGATGAACGAAGATGCGTTCGCGCGCCGGTTCTACGCCGATCGCTCCGAGCTCGAGGCATTAGGGATCGTCCTCACGGTGGAAAAACCCGCCGATGGGCTAGTCGAGCAGGAGAACTACTCGCTGCCGCCCGAGAACTTCCACCTCCCCGCGATCGAGTTCACCGATGCCGAACTCGCGGCGCTGCGGACCGCGCTGCAGCTGCTCGACGGCGAGTTCGCTTACGCCGAACCCCTGCGACTGGCGCTGCAGCAGATTTCCTGGGGGCGGCCGAGCCCGCTGAGCGCGCCCGAGCATCGGACCGTGGCGCTCGGGATCACCGGCGCTGCGGGCGGCCATGAGGTCTCCCAGCGCCTAGCCAAGATCGAGACCGCCATCTTCCGGCGCAAGACGATCGTGTTCGACTACTACACGATGGAGCGCGACGAGCTCGGGGCACGTCGCGTCGATCCCTACCAGCTGCTCTACCAGGGCGGTCAGTTCTACCTGGTGGGTCGCTCGCACGAGCGCAAAGCGATCCGGGTGTTCCGGCTCTCCCGCATCCGGGGCAAGATCGGCTATGCGACCAAGGCCGAGCACGACTTCCAGCGCCCGGCGAACTTCGACCCTCGGGCTTACGCGAACCGCATCGACTGGCAGTTCGGCGAGCCGATGGGTACGGCCGAGATCTGGATCGGCGCCCGCATCGCCTGGCAGATCGAGCGCCACTTCGGCCGCTACGGCGAGATCCGTGCCGGCGAAGAGGAGGGGGACCGGATCTTCCTCACCTCGTACGCGAACTCGCGCCAGCTGATCGCCTGGGTTCTCGGGCTCGGGGAGCACGCGCGGATCCTCGGCCCCGACGCGCTGGCCGAGGAGCTGCGCGATCGCGTGCAGCTGCTGATCGAGCGCCACTCAGGCGACCCCGTCCTGGCGCCGGTCGGCGCCGCCGGAGCCTCGGGCCCAGAACGCGAGGCCGAGCCCAGGCCCGGAAGCGCCGACGTCGACGGGAACGGCCATCATCCCGACGCGGCCATCCGCCCGGAGCGCTTCGCCCGCTTGGTCACGCTGGCCAGCATCCTGATCGACGCCGGGCGAGCCGGGCGGCGACTCGATGCTCGCCTGCTGATGCGCGAGCTGAAGGTGAGTGAGCAGGAGCTCCGCGAGGACATCTCCGTACTCAACGTCGTCAACTTCGGCGCCGGCACTTACGTGCTGTACGCCGAGATCGGAGCCGACGGGACGATCGAAGTCGATCCCGAGCCGTACGGAGATTCATTCGCGCGGCCGGCCCGGCTGCTTCCGGTCGAGGCCAAGGCACTGATCGCCGCCATCGACCTGATCGGCGAGCACATCCCGGAGGGCTCGCTGGCGTCGGCGCGCGAAAAGGTGGTCGCGGCTCTCGGCGAGGACCCGGCGCGGGAGGGTCTACAGGTGGCTCCGCCCGGCGGAGACGACGCGGAGATTGCCGCCGTCGTGTCGCGGGCGATCGCCGCGCAGCGGCTGCTGTCGTTCGAGTACTACAAGGAGAACGAGGACGAGTTCACCACGCGCGTGGTGGAGCCTTACGCGCTGATCAACGGCCAGGAGGGGTGGTACCTGGCCAGCTTCGACCCCTCGCGGGGCGACGTTCGCCACTTCCGCCTCGACCGCATCAAGTCGGCCGGTGTCACCGACGAGGGCTTCGACCCGCGTCCCGACGTCGATCCGGCCGCCGATGTCGATGGTTGGCCGCGCACCGGAGAGGTCCCGGCATCGCGCCGCGCCCGGCTGTGGATCTCCTCGGCGCGGGCGCGCTGGGCACGGGAGGAGCGCCCGGTGGTGGCCGAGCTCGAGGATGGGGCGGTGATCGTCGAGCTCGGCTTCGCGGGCGTGGATTGGCTCGTTCGAGAGGTCCTGAAAGAGGCAGGCGACGCTGTGGTGCTCGATCCCGAGGACGCTCGCGCTGCGGTGCGAGCCGCCGCCGAGGCGATCGTCGCCGGTGCCGGCGCCGCCGCCACGTGAGCAGCCGCCGGACGCGGATCGCGATGAGCGGCGCGGAGGTTGCGGCTTTCGTGGGCGAGCAGCGCGTGCTCATCTGCGCCACGGTGGGCCCGCGCGGGTGGCCGCACCTGATGCCGCTGTGGTTCCTCGTTCGCGACGAGGGCATCTGGGCCTGGACCTACGCCAAATCGCAGAAAGTCCGCAACCTCGAACGCGACAGCCGAGCGACGCTCCAGCTGGAGACCGGCGAGCGCTACGAGGAGCTGCGCGGGGTGATGATCGAGGCCGACACCGTGATCCATCGCGAGCTCGACCTCGTCAGCACGTTCGGGGCCGAGCTGTTCGCGCGCTATGGAAGCGGCCACACCGGACCCGAGTTTCTCGACGCCGTCCGCGCACAGGCCGCAAAGCGGGTGGCGCTGCAGTTCGTCGCGCGCCGGACCGCGAGCTGGGACCACCGCAAGCTCGGTGGCGCTTACTGACGATCATCTCCGCTGTACGCTGCCGCGCGTATGACGGAGCTGAAGGGACTGATCCTGTCGGGAGGCAAGGGGACGCGGCTGCGCCCGATCACCCACACGAGCGCCAAGCAGCTGGTGCCGGTGGCTAACAAGCCGGTGCTGTTCTACGGCATCGAAGCCATGGCGGCGGCCGGGATCGAGGAGGTCGGGATCATCATCGCCCCTGAAACCGGCAACGAGATCCGGGCGGCGGCGGGTGACGGAGCGCGCTTCGGCGTCCGGCTCATCTACATCGAGCAGGACGCCCCGCTCGGGCTGGCACATGCCGTCCTGACCGCCGAGGAGTTCCTGGCCGATTCGCCGTTCGTGATGTACCTCGGCGACAACCTGCTGCAGGGAGGAATCGAGGATCTCGTGGCGGCGTTTCGCGAGCACGGCCCCGACGCGCTGATCCTGCTGACGCCGGTGCTGGATCCGGAGAACTACGGGGTCGCGGAGCTGGACGACGGCAAGGTGGTCAGGCTGGTCGAGAAACCGCCCGAGCCGGCAACCGACCTGGCGCTGGTCGGCGTCTACATGTTCACACCGTGCGTCCACGACGCGGCTCGGTCGATCCGTCCCTCGGGGCGCGGCGAGCTCGAGATCACCGACGCGATCCAGCACCTCGTCGACAGCGGCCTGCGTGTCGAGCCGCACGTGGTCAGAGGCTGGTGGAAGGACACGGGGCGGCTCGAAGACATGCTCGCCGCCAACCGACTTGTGCTCGAGACGATCGAAGGCCGGATCGCCGGGGAGCTGGTCAGCACGCAGGTTGACGGCCGGGTGGTGATTGAGCCTGGGGCGCGCCTCGAGCGCTCAGCGGTACGCGGCCC
>JAFAZV010000249.1 GCA_019239445.1 Solirubrobacterales bacterium | reverse complement strand
CGATCGACAGCCAGAACACCAGCGGGATAGCCAGGTAGGCCCAGAACCACCGGTCGACGCTGCCGCGCCGCACCCGCCAGGCAAGCCCCGCTGCAGCTACGAGCGCCAGCGGGATCGCCCAGGAGTAGTTGGTCAGCACTGTCGACGGCCTGGAGAGGCTGAAGTCGTAGCTGAGGCCGCTCACCCCCGCGATTGTGCTCGCCGCAGACTGCGCGAGGAAGCTCGGAACCAAGAAGATGTTGCTGGCCCTGACGTTCGTGGCGCCGAGATAGCCCGGGCCGCTGTACTTGGGCGCGGCGACGAGCCACAGCAGGTAGACGCCGATCGGGATGACGAAGATCCACGCCCGGCGCACGCGGTCCGCCCGCAGCAGCACTGAGACAGCGACAGCGGCGATGAACGCGAACGCGATCGAGAAGGTCGCCACCGCGAGGGTCAGCAGCAAGCACGCAAGCACGTCGGCGGCGCGGCCCCCACGCTCCAGCGCCAGCAACGCGCCGAGGCACAGGATCACGCTCAGCAGGTGCTGGATGCCGATGGTGGAGATTGCGACATCCATCGAAGACCCGAGGAACAGAAGCGGGAGCGTCAGCGCCAGTGCGGCCACAGCCCCGATCCGCCGGCGGGCGAGCAGGTAGAAGAGCACTCCGGTGGCCGCGACCTCGATGGCTAGCCAGATTCGGAAGATCGTGTAGTCGGGACCGGCCAGCTTGAAGACGATCGCGTACAGGAGGCGAATCACCGCGGTGAAGTTCCCGTTGTGCGGGCTCATCAGCGTCTTGAAACGGAAGCCGCGATCGACGATGTAGTACAGGAATTCGTCGATGCTGAAGGTGGCGCCGTGGGTTTGGATGAGCACCGTTGCGACCGAGATCGCGACCGCAACGGCGAGGAGAATCGCGCACGTGCGTTCCCGCCGCGGCGAGGTCAGCCACCGGCGCCACTGACCGCGCCCGATGCCGCGCTGGGTCGGCGCTGCGAGCGCCTCTGCGCGAATGAGCTCCTCTTGCGACGGCTGTGCAGGGGCTGACGACATCTCGTGCCGGGACGGCGTGGCATCGCGCTCAGACGCCTTGGGACCGAACGGCGGCGGCGGCGAAGCACCGCCACGATACCGGCCGTCACGGCGTCGCGCCGCCAGTGCTCCGGATCGAGGCCGTGCCGCGGCCGGCACGCGCGCAGCGGGTTATGTCCGCCGGCCCTCCCAGCTGAAGCCGCGTACCGCGAGCGCCACGCCCAGCACCGCCCACACCGCGATCACTCCCAGCGCGGCCACGTTGGTGCCGAGACCGGTTCCCTTGACCATCGCGCCGGAGAGACCGTCGATCAGATGCTTGAGCGGCAGGGCCTGGGCGATGCCCTTGATGAACTCAGGTGCACGCGCGGCGTCATAGAACACGCCGGAGACGAAGATCACGGGCAGGAACACCGCGTTCACGTACGCCGGCGCGGAATCGAAGTTCGGGATCGCGTGCGAGAACGCGACTCCGAGGGAGGCGAAGCAGACTACGCCTGCCGCGACGAACACGAACAGCTCGAGCCAGTCCTTCGGCCAGCCGGTGCCGAAGAACACGCGTCCCGCGACCGTGATGATCGCGATCTGCAGCACGGTATTGGTCACCGCGTTGCCGGCGATCGCGAGCAGATAGGAGACGCTCGGCATCGGCGTACCGCGGATCCGCTTGAGCACGCCCTGCTCGCGCAGGAAGGTCATGTTGAAGGCCAGCGCGGTGAACGTGGTCGACATCACCGCCATACCGGCGATGCCGGGCACGATCACGTTGAGGTCGTGCTGATTGCCGTGCAGGATCGCGCCGAAGAAGGCCAGGAACAGCAGCGGCAGCAGGAAGTTGAAGAACGCCGCGCTCGGGTTGCGCCAGAACAAGCGCCGCTCGAGGCGGTATTGGCGCCAGGCGAGCTGCACGACCTCGCTCATCGCCGCTCCCGCCGCCGCCCGCGCCGATCACCGCTGGATCCGCGGCGGCCGCGACCGCGCCGCTCGCGCCCGAGCTCCGGCATCGCCCCGTTGCCATCGGCGCCGCCGTCGCCGGCTTCCGCGCTCGCGTCGTCACCTTCGGCGGCGGTCAGCTCGAGGTAGACGTCCTCGAGCGTCGGGCGGGTTACCGTCAGCGCCTCGAGCCGCTCGCCCCGCTCCAGCGCGGCGCTCGTGAGCTCGTAGAGCAGCGTCGTCGGGTCGTGCGTGCGTTGCTCGAGCAGGGTCCCGTCGCCGTCGCGATAGGCCACTCGGTAAGCGGCCCCGGCGCCGGCTCCAAGCGATCCAGGCTCGCCTTCGACGATGATCCGGCCGTCCTTGATGATCGCTACGCGGTCGGCCAGCGCCTGCGCTTCATCCAGGTAGTGGGTGGTGAGGAGCACCGTCTTGCCCAGGCCCTTGAGCGAGCGGATCGTCTCCCACGCCGCGCGCCGCGCGGCCGGATCGAAGCCGGTGGTCGGCTCGTCGAGGAAGATCAGTTCAGGGTCGCCGACCAGCGCGAGCGCGAGGTCGAGCCGGCGCATCTGGCCGCCCGACAGCGTTCGCGCCATCGCCTGCTCCTTGCCCTGCAGGCCGACTAGTGCGATCACCTCGTCGGGGTTGCGCCCGTGCGGGTAGAGAGAGCCGAAATGCGCCACCGCCTCCCGCACCCGGATGTGACGGTATAGGCCCGTGCTCTGAAGGACGATCCCGACGCGGGAGCGCAGAGCGCGCGAGCGCTCGCCCGGATCGAACCCGAGGACCGTGACTTCGCCGGCGCTGCGCTGGCGGTAGCCCTCGAGAATCTCGACCGTCGTCGTCTTCCCAGCTCCGTTCGGGCCCAGCAGGCCGAACACCTGACCGCTGGGGACGCTGAAGTCGATCCCACGCACCGCCTCGAAGTCGCCGTAAGCCTTGCGCAGGCCGCGAACCTCGATTGCGAACTGATCAGCCACGCCGCTGATGATGGCAGCGGCGAGGACGGTGGATCATGTCCGAAGCGCGAACTCGGCTGAGCGGGGATACTTCTCGCGGTGATGAGGAGGGTCCTCGCGCTCCGGGGCTATCGGCGATTGCTCGTTGCCTACGGGCTGAACGAACTCGCGGTGGCGATCGGCGCGCTCGCGTTGGCCGTGCTCGTCTACCGCCACACGGGAAGCGCGATCGGGGCCGCGGCGTTCTTCTTGAGCGCCCAGTTCGTGCCGGCGCTGATTTCGCCGGCGCTCGTGGCCAGGATCGACGGCCTCGCCGCAGCGAGAGTCCTGCCGGCGCTCTATGGGCTCGAGGCGCTGACGTTTCTCGCCCTCGCGGCGCTGGCCTCGCGCTTCGCTCTCGTGCCGCTGCTCCTGCTGACGATGCTCGATGGCGTCCTTGCACTCAGCGCCAGAGCGATCGCGCGCGCGGCCTCGGTTGCCGTGACCGCTCCGGCCAACCTGCTGCGGGAGGGCAACGCGCTGTCCAACACGGTGTTCTCGATCTGCTTCATGATCGGTCCTGCGCTCGGCGGACTGATCGCTTCGCAGGCGGGTACGGTCGCGGCGCTGCTCACGGGCGCCGGCCTGTTCCTCGCCATCGCGATGATCCTGCTCCCCGCCCGGGGCCTCCCGGGCGCCGCCGAGGAGCGGACTCGAGCTCCCGGGCGCCTGCGCCAGGCGCTCGCGCATGCTGCGCGCCGGCCCGCGATTCGCACGCTGCTCGAGCTCCAAGGCGTCGGGTTGCTGTTCTTCACGATCTCGATTCCCGTCGAGGTGGTGTTCGCGCTCCACGTGCTTCATGCCGGCCAGGGTGGATACGGCGCTTTGCTCGCGAGTTGGGGGGCGGGAACGATCGCCGGCAGCGCGATGTACGCCCACTGGCGAGCCCGGCCCGCGCGGACGCTGATCGCGCTCGGCGCGGCTGCGCTCGGGGGCGGCTTCCTCGTCATGGCGCTGGCGCCGAGCCTGCTCGTGGCGATCATCGGCGCGGTCGTGGCCGGGTGCGGCAACGGCATCGAGGCCGTGTCGGCCCGCACCGCGCTGCAGGAGCGAGTCGAAGCTGAGTGGATGGCGATGATGATGAGCCTCAACGAGTCGCTGTGGAGGGCTATCCCCGGCCTCGGAATCATCCTCGGCGGTGGGCTCGCCGCGCTGGCGAGCCCACGAGTGGCGCTCGGTGTCGCGGGCGTCGGGGCGTTCGCGATGGCCGGCCTCGCGTGGTCGCGCCTGCGCCCAGAGGCCGCGCACACGGAGCGCGCGCACCCGCCGCCGGCGGGGGTGGAGCCGGCGCGGACGCCGGTCGAGTCGGCGCGCGCCACCACAGAGCCACGAACTCCTCGCTCCTCGCCCAGCCTGACGCGTTAGCGTGGCGCACACGCTCGTGCGCCGCGCCTGCATCGACATCGGCTCGAACACGACGCGGCTGCTCGTTGCCGATGCCGAGGGGCATCTCCTGCGCGAAGTGCATCAGGAGCGGGCGTTCACCCGGATCACCCGCGGACTCGAGCCTGACGGCACGATTGCGCCCGCGAAAATCGCGGAGGTCGCGGCTGCGGCGGCGTCGCAGCTGCAGACGGCGCGCAGGCTCGGCGCGAACGAGGTGCGAGCCGTGGCCACGGCGGCAATTCGCCACGCGCCGAACCGGGCCGTGCTGGTCGAGGCGATCTGCGCCGCGTGCGGCATCTCGATCACGATCCTCTCGGGCCAGGAGGAGGCCCGTCTCGCCTTCGTCGGCGCGGTGGGGACGATGGATCATCCGCCGGCGGGGGAGCTGGGGGTGGTCGACGTCGGCGGCGGCTCGTCCGAGCTCGTTGTCGGTATCGCGCCGGACCACGTGAGCTGGTCGAGCTCGTTCGCGATCGGCTCAGGCACGCTGGCCGACGAGTGCCTGCGCTCGGATCCTCCCTCCCAACGTGAGCTGGCGGCGGCGCGCTCGCGCGTCGATCGTGCGCTCCGTGGCATGGCGGCGCCGCGCCCTCCCGAAGCGGTGGCGGTGGGTGGGAGCGCCAACTCGCTGCGCCGGCTGGCTGGACCGCGGCTCGATCAAGCCGCGTTCGCGCGCTCGTTCAGGCTGCTCTCGAGCCACCCCGCGGCCGAGGTGGCGCGTTCTTTCACGCTCGACGCGGAGCGCGTGAAGCTGCTGCCGGCGGGGCTGCTGATCCTGGAGGCCGCCTCGGAGCTGTTCGGGACGACGCTGCAGATCGCGCGCGGAGGCGTCCGTGAGGGGGTGCTGCTGGACGCGAGCGGTTGATCGCCAGTGGACTCAGAGCGGCGGCGCCGCTACCAGCCGCCGCGCCAGTCGGCGTTGGCCGCGCGGCGCTTGGCGGCGTCCATCTTGGCGTGCTTGCGCTTGTCAAGCCGCCACTGGACGATCGAGAGCACGGTGATGAGGACGGGAAAGAACGCGATCACGATGAACATCGCGTTCGTGATGACCTTGTCACTCGTCTCCCCGTACCACCCCTGACCGCCACCGTTCTCGCCGGCGCCCTGGGCCAGGGCGGCCGGCGCAAAGCTCAACAGCGTGACGCTCAACACCAGCAGCGTGGTCATGATCCGTGTGCGACGCATTGACAAGCCAAGCGTACCGGAAGCGCGAGCCCGGCTGGATGATCGAGCCCGGCGCGGGAACGTGATCTAAGCGGCTTGTGCGCCCGCCTCGGGGGAGCTCACGGCTGCGATCGCGGCCAGCAGCTCCGGGTTGTAGACGTCGGCGTGCGAGACCAGCTGGATGTGCCGAATCGGCGCCTCGAAGACCTTGGCTCCGAGTGCGGCGGCGAGTTCGCGTTGCTTGTACGGTGGCACGAGATCGTCCTGTGTCGTGAGGACGACCGCGGAGGAGCTTCGCGCCGTCACGGTGGGCAGCCAAGGCCTCGAGTCGAAGCGGCCGAGTTCGCGCCCCGCTTCGGCGATGTCGCGCGCCGAGTGCCGCAGCAGCTCGGACTGAAGCCACGCGGTCTCCGGCGAGTCCCGCAGCCCCGCGCGGCGGAACCCGGCCCGCCACGTTCCCCGCGGGGCGAGCGACAACAGGAGCCCGAGCGCGCCCATCGTGCGCCATGTGCGGCGGACCTGCGGGTCCTTCCAGTGTTGCGCGGTACCGCTCAGCACGAGCCCGCTGACCACGTCCGGATGATCGCGCGCGACCAGCTGCGCGATCGCGCCGCCCATCGAGTAGCCCACCACCACGACCGGTGCGACACCGAGCGTCCGCAGCAGGTCGGCGGCGTCGCCGGCGCAACCCGCGAGGCGGAAGCGGCTAAGCGGACGCAGCCCGCGCCCATGGCCACGATGATCGACTGCGAGGACGCGGTAGCCGGCCGACATCAGCGCACCGTAGGCGCCGTACCAGTTGAGATCGGCGGTGGCCATCCAGCCGTGGAGCAGCAGCACGACCGGGCCGTCGCCACCCGTGTCGCGGAAGAACATCTCGCCGCGGCCGGGGACGTTCAGAGTCCGCGCGGGCGGCATCTCGAACGGGGGCAGCGGGGGATAGAAACGCCGGCGCATCGCGGGCATGCTACCCCCGGCTCGGCTCCTACCATCAACTCCGAGATGGCAGTGGTAATCGCGTCAGATCTAGGGAAGGACATCGCGGGCGAGCCGCTTCTACGGGGCGTGTCGTTCAAGCTTGAGCGCCGCGACCGGATGACGCTTTCCGGACGTAACGGTGCCGGCAAGACGACACTGCTGCGCATGCTGGCCGGCGAGGCTTCATTCGACTTCGGCGAGCTCGTACTGGCCAAGGACACGAAAGTCGCGCTCCACGACCAGCGACCACCGCGCGAGCGCGAGCTGACCCTGCGCGAGTACGTGCTGAGCGGCGCGCGCGAGCTCGTGGCACTCGAACAGCAACTGGCCGAGC
>JAFAZV010000232.1 GCA_019239445.1 Solirubrobacterales bacterium | reverse complement strand
TTGCGCACGGTCTGGTTGTCGGCCGGCGTGCGCGCCAGCGGGTCGCCCGAGACGTCGTCCGGGAGCATCCCGTACAGCTTCGACACCCCGTAATCCGAGTCGCCGATGCACGGGAAGTTGAGCGCGCACCCCTGGGTCTCCTCGATGTCGCGGGCCCAGGCCAGGTGCCGCTCGACCGGGTCGACCGACAGGCCCATGATCTTCACGCCGCGGCGCTCGAACTCGGGCTTGATCCTCGCCATGTAGCCCAGCTCCGTGGTGCAAACCGGCGTGAAGTCCTTGGGATGGGAGAAGAGCACCGCCCACGAGTCACCGATCCACTCGTGGAACCTGAGCGGGCCTTCCGTCGTCTGCGCCTCGAAATCCGGCGCGGTATCGCCAATTCGCATTTGGCTGAGACCTCCTCGGTGGAAATGACCTCGGCATCATCGAAGAGCGGCCCTGAGAAAACCCTGTGGAAACCTTGTCGTCAGGCCGGCCGCGGTCTAGCGTGGGTCCGTGAGCGCTCCGGGGAAGACGCGGATCGAGCTGTGTGGTCGGCTCTCGGTGCAGCTGGCAGGTCAGCGGCTCGAGGACGCGCTGCCGGGGCGGCAGGGCCGGCTTCTGTTGGCCTACCTGGTCCTGAACCGCGACCGGCCGACGAGCCGCGATCGGCTGATCGACCTCCTCTGGCCTCGGCGCGCGCCGGCCGATCCGGATGAGTCCCTGAGCGCGTTGCTCTCGAAGCTCCGGCGCGTTCTGGGAGCGCAGACCATCCGCGGGCGCACGGAGCTGACGCTGGTCCTGGCGCCGGACGCGTGGGTCGACCTGGAGGTCGCCCGCGCCGCCGTCGAGCAGGCCGAGTCCGCGCTTACGCGCGCGAATTCGCGTGAGGCGCAGGCGAGCGCGCAGATCGCCTACGAGGTGGCAAGCCGCGGCTTCTACGCGCGCCATGACGATCCGTGGACGCAGGAGCGCCACGAGGAGGTCGAGCAGCTTCGCCTGCGGTGCCTGGAGTGCATCGCCGCCGCGGGCGTGGCGGCCGGCGGCAGCGAAACCTTCGCGGCGGAACGCGCCGCCCGCGAAGCGATCAGCCTCGCGCCGCTGCGTGAGCGGCCGTACCGCCTGCTGATGGCCGCGCTTGCCGCGCGCGACGACGTCGCGGGGGCGCTCCAGGTTTACGAGCAGCTCCGGGTCCGCTTGGCGGACGAGCTGGGGATCGCGCCCGGCCCGGCGGCGCGGGCGCTTCATCAGCGCCTCGTCTCCGGAACCGATCAGGTTCAGGAGCCAGCGCGCGAGCCGGAGCGAAAGGTCGTGACCGTGATCCTGGCAGACGTGATCCCCGACGCCGACCCCGAACGCAGCGAGGCATGGCTCGAGCAGCTGCGTGCGGTCGCCGCCGACGAAGTGCAGGCGCGTGGCGGCGCGCTCGAGGCGGCCACGGGCGGCGGAGTGCTCATCACATTCGGGGTCCCGACGGCCCAGGAAGATCACGCGCGGCGCGCGATCGAGTTCGGTCACGCGCTCGCGGAGCGCTTTCGAGCGGCCGCGCCGGTGAGGATCGCGATCGCAACGGGAGAGGTCATCCTCGGCCGCAAAGGGTTGACCGGCCCGCCGCTCCAGGCGGCGGCTCGCATGCTCCAGGATGCGGAGGCGAGTGCGGTGCTCATCGCAAGCCGCACCGCGTCCGCCGCACGATCGCGAGCGGCAGCCTCGCCGTTCGTCGGCCGCGACAAGGAGATCGGCGCGCTGATGTCCCTCGCGCGTGACTTCCGAGCGCCTCGCCTAGTCACGATCGTCGGAGACGCCGGAGTCGGCAAATCGCGGCTCGTGCGGGAGCTCCAGGCGCACCTCGCCGCCGACATGCCCCAGGTACGCCGATTCCTGGGCAGGTGCCTGTCGTACGGCCGAGGGCTCACGTACCGAGCGCTCGCAGACGTGCTGCGCGAGATCCGCGCGCAAGCGGAAACCCCTCTGGGCAGGCGGCGGATCCTCGATCTCACGCTCGGGCAAGATGTCGCAGGCGACCTTCATCCGCTGGCGGCGCTCAAGCAGTTGCGGGCGGCGTGGGTCGAGTTGATCGAAACTCTGGCCCGCGAGGGACCGGTGCTCGTGATGATCGAGGACCTCCACTGGGCGCAGCCGGATCTGCTCGATCTGCTCGAGCAGCTGCTCGTCGAAGTCGACGGTCCGCTGCTACTGGTCTGCACAGCGCGACTCGAACTGCTCGACACCCGTCCGTCCTGGGGACGGCGACGCGAGGCGACGATGCTTTGGATCGAGCCCCTTGAGCCCAGCTCCGCGGCGCGGCTCGTCGAGGGCATGCCGGCCGGTGTGCGAGACGTCGTGCTCGAGAGGGCCGAGGGGAACCCCTTCTTCCTGGAGGAGCTGGTTGCGTGTTTCGCCGAGGCAGGCGACTCGGACGCGGCGGCAATTCCCGATTCGATCCACGGCGTGCTGGCCGCCCGGATCGACCAGCTCCCGTCGCTCGAGAAGGAGGCGTTGCAGGCCGCGTCGGTGATCGGCCGGATATTCTGGCGCGAGGCGGTGGAGGCACTGCTCGGCGGAGCGCCGGCGCGCTTCTCGTTGCTGGAGGAGCGCGATTTCGTCAGGCCTCGGCCGAGCTCGTCGCTGGCGGGCGTACGCGAGCTGAGCTTCAAGCATGCCCTGACACGTGACGTGGCATACCGGACGCTGGGTCGCGTGCGTCGCGCTCGGTTGCACGGTGAGTTCGCCGGTTGGCTTGAGGAGGCCAACGGCGGGCGAGACGAGGACGCCGCCCTGCTCGCCCACCACTACTACGAGGCCTCGGAGGCGGGCTCCGGGGAACTGCGAGAGCGTGCGCTGCATTGGCTTCATCGCAGCGGCGAGCTGGCCACGGCGCGCTACGAGATCGAGGAGGCGCTCGCGCTCCTCAGCCGAGCGCTCGAGCTGGAGACGGACGACGCTGAACGCTGCGCCACCTACCGCGCGATTGCGCGGGCAAACGCGCTGAAGTTCGACGGCGAGGCATTCTGGAGCGCGATGGAGAAGGCCGCCGAATTGGCACCCGACGACCATATTCGAGCCGAGATCATCAGCCAGCTGGCCGTCGAGTCATTCGTACGCGCCGGCATGTGGGCCCGCACGCCGGCGATCGAACGGATCGGCGAATGGATCGCCCGAGCACTCGAGCTAGCCGAACCCGGAACGGCATCACGAGCCCGGGCGCTGACCGCCAAGGCCTCGCTCAATCTAGACGACCGCGAGGCGGCCGCTGAGGCCGCGGCCATCGCCGAGCGGCTCGGCGACCCCGAACTCTGCGTTCACGCTTGGGACGCCTGCGGCGCGGCCGCCATGGTGGCTGCCGACTACGCGGCCG
>JAFAZV010000219.1 GCA_019239445.1 Solirubrobacterales bacterium | reverse complement strand
GCGCGTTGTCGGCGATGAAGCCGTCGGAGAGGATCAAACTCGCGCTGGCGATCAGGCCGGCGAGCACCGCCGGCGCGATCACGAGCGGTTGCGAGGAACCCGCCGTACCGGCACCTGCCACGCTCGTGGCGCCGCGATCGCCGGACCATGCCCCGGCGATGCCCTTGACGAGGCGGAAGGCGAGCTTGAACACCATCGCCGCGGCCATGACCGCCCCGGCGCGCGCAACGATCAGCCAGAGATCCGGCGCCGCGCTGCCGAACGGCGCAAACAGGGTCGTGAAGATCATCGGCAGCGGCTTCCAGCTCGGGCCGCCCGTGGTCTGCAGGTTGAGGTGCACGATTTCCCGGCCCCACACGAGCCACGCCCACGGGTCGTAGCTCGGCGTCGACGGGATCAGCAGCGACAGCGCCCCGATGACAAGTCCGGCCGCGGCCAGCGTCACGTACAGCCGCTGGCCGGTGAGCCATCTGGCCAAAGTCGCGCTGCTCAGCCTGCTCTCAGTGCCGACGGCGGTGGCAGGCAGCTCTGCTGTGGAACCGGACACGGAATCGTTAGGAGCCGCGCTCGCGCTGGGGCGTCGCGACTTGCGGCAGACGCATACGTGCCCGCGCAGGCTGCACGGGCATCTGGGCCCGAAGTTTAGTCCGCGCGCGTATGGAGTTTCGGTTAGCTATCCGCACCCAGCACATCACACGCCGACGCGTCGCTTAAGCGCGACGACGCGCCGATAGGACGCCTCGGCATCCGCGCGGTGCAGACGACCTCGCCGCAGGTCGGACTCGAGCGCCGCCAGCTCTCCGGGCGCCGAATCGGTGTAGAGCAGGATGTCGGCGCCCGCGCGGGCGGCGAGCACCCCCGCCGTGCGTTCGTCGTGGCCGGTGGGAGTGCCGAGAGCGTCGGTGATGGTCACGCCGCGGAAACGAAGCTGCGTCCGCAACAGACCTGCGATCAGCGGCCGTGACAGAGCCGTCGGCGTTCCCGTCGGGTCATAGGCCGGAAAGCCCGCGGTCGAGAGCATGACGGCGTCGAGTCCGCGCGGGATGAGCGCCCGGTACGGAACCAGTGCCGCCGCGCGCGCGGCCGCCGACGGGCGCAAGACGTCGAGCTTGAAGTCCGTGTCGACGACGGCCGAGCCGACACCTGGGAAGTGCTTGCCGGTGGCGGCGACGCCGGCGCTCTGCAACCCGAGCGCGAACTGACCGCCGTACTTCGCCACGTCGCCAGCGCTGAACGAGAACGCGCGACCTTGAGCCCAGATGAACGCGCCGGCGCTCGTCGGCACGTCGAGCACGGGCGCGAGATCCATGTTGATCCCGAGCCCCTTCAGGTAGTGGCCGGTGGCCTGGCCCTCGGCCAGCGCCACGCCGGCGCTGCCCGTGGCGGCGATCTGCGGCGGCGAGCGACGGGGCGGCCCGTTCGGCAGGCGCTTGACCTCACCCCCTTCCTGGTCGACCGCGATCAGCAGCGGCGGATTGCCCCCCGCTCGCGCGGCGCGCTGCAGCGACGCGGTCAGCGCGCTCAACTGCGTGCGGCTGACGATGTTCGGCGCGAACAGGATCACCGACCCGACGCGCCCCGCACGGACCGCGCTCAACAAGCTCGCAGGCGCCACCGTTCCCGGCATCCCGACCATGATCCGCTGGCCGAGGAGCTTGCCCACCGGTATCGAGGGGCTCGCCGGCGCTCCTCCGGCCAGTGGCGCACCCCCAGCCGGGATGCTCGCGGTGGCCACCCGCGGGCCCCCCGCGAGGTGTGGCGCCGCGAACACACCCGCGATCAGCGCCAACGCCGCAAGCAGTCCGCGCGCAGGCATCGGGTCAGCCCCCGACGCCCTGGGCCATGCAGTCCTCGATGACCTTCAGTTCCTGATCCGAGCCGCCGTTCGGCGCGAGCAGCGCGCTGCCGATCACCTCGGCGTTCTGGACCCGGGCCACGATCTGGTCGGCCTGCGCCGCCCCGGGCGTGGGCGCGAAGGTGACCGTCGGCCCGTTCGGCAGCGTGCCGACCTGGATCACCGCGGTGCCGACCTTGGTCGCCGGCAGGTGGTGCTCGCGCAGGCAATTGAGGTGTTTCTTGCGGGGATCGTCGACGACGCCGCGACCCGTGTTCTTGGCCGTGGCGCCCGGCGTGCCGGCAAGCGGCTTCGACGACGTCCCGCAGGCGGACACGACGAGCGCCACTAGCGCCACCGCTGCCGCCGGCTTGGCTGCAGACATCGCGCAGAGGGTAGAGGATGAACCGGCCACCCCGTTCTCTACAGTCCCGGCGCGTGACCACGTTCGCCGCGGTGACTGGAGCGATGCCCAAGCTCGGCGTGGTGATCGTCGCGATCCTCGCCGCTGCCGCGCTCCTGGCGCAGACACCTCGCAGCCGGGCGCCGGCGATGCTGGGCGCACTCGTCCTGGCGCCGGTGCTGCTGCTCGTCGACATCTGGAACTCGCCGCAGCTCGCGGTCGTGCACCGCCACCCACTGCTGGCGCTCGCCGGTGCCGTCGTCGCGCTCGCCGTCGTGCTCGCGCTGGCTTGGCTCATCTTCCGCCGGCCGGCGCTGCTCGCACCGCTGGTCGTGCTCGCGCTTCCCTTCCGCGTCCCGATCCAGGCCGGCGGCACGACGTCGAATCTGCTCGTGCCGCTCTACCTGGTCGTGGCGGCGGGAACCCTTGCCGCGATCGCGATGAACCTCAAGGGCCAGGCGAGGCCACCCCTCAGCCGCTTCCAGCGCTGGGTGCCGCGGCTGCTCGCGCTCTACGTCGTGCTCTACGGGATCCAATCCGTGTATTCGGCCGACTTCGAGAAGGCGCTTCAGCAGATGGTGTTCTTCTATGTCCCGTTCGCCCTGCTGTTCGTGCTGCTGGTGAGTCTCGAGTGGACGCCTTCGCTGCTGCGCGGCTGCCTGCACGTTCTGATCGCGCTCGCGCTCCTGTTCGCGCTCGTCGGCTTCATCGAGTACGCGACCAAGACGATCTTCCTCAACCCCAAGCTCGTCGCCGCCAACGAGGTCCATGCGTATTTCACCGTGAACTCGGTGTTCTTCGATCCCGACATCTTCGGTCGCTTTCTCGCCATCGTGATGATCATCGTCGCCGGGCCGCTGCTGTTCGGCCGCAACCCTCGGCAGCAGATCGAGGTCAGCGGAATCCTCGCCGTGCTGTGGGCGGCCCTGGTGCTGACGCTCTCGCGCTCGAGCCTGGCCGCGCTGCTGGTCGGCCTGGGAACGCTGGCCGCGCTGCGGTGGCGAATGCGGCAGGTGGCGGTGGTCGCGGCGGCGCTCGTGGTTGCGGGGGTGATCGCGGTCACCGTCTCGCCGAACACGTTCGGCCTCAACCAGGGCGCCAACGGCGCCTCGAGTGGCCGCGCCAGCCTGATCAGCGGTGGCATCGATCTGTTCGCGCAGCGCCCGGTCTGGGGCTACGGGTCGGGATCGTTCAGCACCGAGTACAGCCGTCAGCACCCGGGCACGACGAAGACCCTCTCGGCCTCGCACGCGATCCCGGTCACGATCGCCGCCGAGCAGGGCTTGATCGGCGAGCTCTCCTACGTGGCGCTGGTGCTCGTCGCAGCGGGGGTGATGTTGGCCGGCGCCCGGGGCGATCCCGCGCGCGCGGTGGTGGGCGCGGCGTTCCTCGCGCTCGTGTTCCACACCCTTCTGTACGCAGATTTCCTCGAGGATCCGGCCGCCTGGACGCTGCTGGGGGTCGGGACCGCACTCGCGGCGGGCCGCCCGGCCACCGCTGCCGCGCGCCGCAGAGTCAGCGACGAGCCGGCACCGGTGCCGGCGCAGCGTCGCCATCCGGCGCCGTCGGTCTGACGCCGGCCTCGGGGGCCATCAGAGCCGAGACGTCGGCGCCGTCTTCGGCCAGGAGCGCCCGCGGGACTCGAGCCCCCGCCTCGAGCAGCAGCTCGTGCTGCAGGGCGGTGAACGGCGGCAGGTGGATCAGCAGCAGCCGCTCGATCCCGGCCGCCGCAGCGATCTGCCCGGCCTGGGCGGATGAGGAGTGAATGTCGGCGTTTCGTGGCCTCGCGTCCGGGAACCACGCCTCGTGCGCGAGCATCCGGCACCCGCTGGCGAACGCCGCCGAGTCCTTGTCGTAGGCCGTGTCGGTCACCCAAGCCAGCGTGTCGCCGAACCGCAGCCCGAGCGACGGCGCGGAGTGGCGCTCCTGCCGCCGTAGCTCGACCCGCGCGCCCGGCAGCTCGAGCTCGTCGCCGGGAAGGTCGCGGACGTCGATCTCCTGCGCCTCGAGCGGCACAGGATGAAATGGCTCGTTGGAGACGCGCGCGAGAAACTCGGAGGTCGAAGCGCCGTAGAGCAGGCGGCCCGGCCCCCAGACCGTCGTCTGCTCGCACACCCCCAGCGCGGGCAGGTACGCCAGGCCGGCGACGTGGTCGAGGTGGAAGTGGGTGAGGATGATGTCGAGCCGCTGAATGCCCTCGAGCAGCTCCGGGCGCTCGATCAGCCGGCCCACGCCGGTCCCGGCGTCGATCATGACCGCGCTGTCGCCGTCGCGCAGGAGCGCGCTCGCCGTCTGGCGCCCGAAGGCCGGAAACCAGCCGCCGCTGCCGAGGATGATCAGGGTCTCGTGCATCGCGCGCACACTATGTCGTGTTCGCACGACCAATGGCGAAGCTCGTCACACGGCCTTCGCCTCGACGCCGGCGCGGCGCCGCAGCTCGGGCCGCGCCGAGGCAAGGCGCAGGAGCAGCTCATGCAGCTGCTCGCGCTCCTCGGGGCCGAGCGGTGCCAGCAGGTCCTCGTGCGCTTCCTCGGCGAGCTCGCGTCCCCGCACGAGCGCCTCACGTCCCGCGTCGGTCACGTGCAGCGCGTGCGCGCGACGATCGCTCGGGTGGCGTCGGCGCTCGACCAGCCCCCGCGCCTCGAGCTCGTCGATCGTCGCCACCATCGAGCTCGGGTCCATCCCGATGCAGCCGCCGAGCGCGTGCTGGGTGATCGCGCCCTCGTAGTCGAGCACGTTCAGGGCTCCCCACATGCGCATCGTCAGCCCGAGCGACTCGAGCCGCTCGCCGAAGCGCTTCTGCGCCACCACGCCCATGCGGGCGATGAGAAACCCGGTCTGGCGGGTGAGCGCCTCGTGCAGGCCGCGAGCTTCGGAAGCGTTCTCACCCATTTGCGCAGAACGGTAGCACCGGAAATTGTTTGTTCTGCCAATGATCGCTCGCGCGCATGCGCGCGAGCGTGGCGCCGCGCATGCGCGGCGCCAGGTGGGGGCGCATGCGCCCCCACCTCCCTTAGTGCTCCCCGCCATAAATACCGTCGCATTCGAGCCGCGCCCGGCGGCGCCTGACGTCGTCCTCGGAGGCTCGCGCAGCGCTGCTGCGCCACGCCTCCTGCGTCCTCGGCATGCATCCGCCCGTCGCGCCTCTCGGTGCGACCGCATTTACGGCGGGAACCACTTAGATAGGCGTGGTGTAGGCGCCGCTGATCCCGCCGTCGACCACGAATGCGGTGGCGTTGACGAAGCTCGCCTCGTCGCTGGCCAGGAACAGCGCGGCGTGGGCGATCTCCTCGGCACGGCCGAAGCGGCCCATCGGCACGTGGACCATCCGTCGCGCCGCCTGTTCGGGGTCCTTGGCGAACATCTCCCGCAGCAGCGGCGTGTCCACAGGCCCGGGGCAGAGGGCGTTCACGCGCACGCCGCGCTTGGCGAACTCAACCCCGAGCTCCCGAGAGAGCGCGAGCACGCCGCCCTTCGTCGCCGTGTAGGAGATCTGCGAGGTGGCGGCCCCCATCAAGGCCACGAACGAAGCCGTGTTGATGACCGCCCCGGCGCCGCTGTCGAGCAGATGTGGGATGCCGTGCTTGCAGCACAGAAACACGCTGCGCAGGTTCGTCGCCTGCACCCGCTCCCACACCTCGAGCGAGGTGTCGAGCACCGAGGCGTCTTCGGGCGGGCCGATGCCGGCGTTGTTGAACAGCACGTCGATACGCCCCAGTTCCTCGCGCGCGCGGGCGTACATGGAGCGCACCGCCTCCTCGTCGGTGACGTCCGCCTGCAGCGACAGCGTCCCCTGACCGTGCTCGAGCACGTCGACGCCGACCACGCGGGCTCCCTCGCGTTCGAACACGGCCACGCTCGCGGAGCCGATGCCACCAGCCGCGCCGGTGATGACGCAGACCTTGTCTTCGAGGCGCACGTCAGTCGGCGAGGTCCACTAGGCCACGCCAGGCTCGGCGACCGTCACCCCGTCCTCTTCGAACTCGACCGTGCGCACCGGACCCTTGAAGGTCTTGCGCGCCGAGAGGAGGTACCACAGCGTCACCAAGACCATCACCCCGATCGTCACCAGCGGCGCGTAGTTGACCGAGGACCAGCTGAACTGCTTGCCGAAGTACACCCCGGCGGGCGTGAACGGTAGGCAGAAGATGACCACGCAGATCGCCACCCACACGAACGCGATCGGGTTGATCCAGCGGTACTTTGAGCCGAGCGTCCACGGGCCGGTCTCGAAGCGATCCTTCATCCGCCAGCGCAGGTACACCGGGATCGTGTAAGCGATGTACAGGCCGATGACCGAGATCGAGGTCACGGCCAGGAAGGCGACCGGCGTGCCCTTCGAGTTCGGGAAGTAAGCCGGGAAGGTGACGATCGCCGCGAACAGCACGACGAAGAACACAGACCAGGTCGGAGTCTTGTTCTTGCCTAGTCGCCGCCACAGATTGTGGCCCGGGATGGCTCCATCGCGCGAGAACGCGAAGGTCATCCGCGACGCGCTGGTCACGCACGCCATGCCGCAGAACAGCTGCCCCACGGTCGAGATCAGCAGCACGGCCTTGAAGCCTGCGGTCGTCAGCGCAGTCTGGAAGATCGCCAGCGCCGGGAAGCTCGACTTGAGGATCGTCGCCTCCTGGCTCTTCTGGATCGCGAACGTGATCGCCAGCAGCACGATCCACCCGATCACCGCGCTGTAGAACACAGAGCGCCAGACGCCCTTGGGCGCGGACTCATCGGCGCCATGCGTCTCCTCGGAGACGTGCGCGGAGGCGTCATAGCCGGTGATCGTGTACATCGTCAGCAGGAAGCCGATCGGCAGCACGTAGTACCAGTACATGTGGTTGCCGAACCCGGAGTTGTTGATCCGGTGACCGAAGACGTAGGAGAAGCTCGCGTGATGCGAGGGCACCGCGATCAGGATCACCACGATCACCGCCACGCCGATCACGTGCCACCACACGGAGATGTTGTTGAACAGCGACACGAGGTGGCTGGAGAACACGTTGACGAGTCCGTGCACGATCAGCAGTACCGCGAACAGCGCGAAATTCACGTGCGCGGTGTAGTGGACGTCCGTCGCGGCGGATGCCTTGGCGAAGTTGAAGATGAAGTGGACGTTGAACAGGCCCAGCAGGTTCATCAGGAACGTCGCTGACACGTAAACGACCGACGCGACCACGGCCACAAGCCCGATCAGGTTGAACCATCCGGTGAACCAGCCCCAGCCGGGACCGCCGAGCCTCGAGGCCCAGAAGTAGATCCCGCCGGCGGTCGGGAACGCCGAGGCCAGCTCCGACATCGAGAACGCCACGCACAGGATCAGCAGGCTGATCACCGGCCAGGCGATCGAGATCGCGATCGGACCGCCGTTGTTCAGCGCCTGGCCGTAGGTGGTGAAGCAGCCGGCGAGGACCGAGATGATCGAGAACGAGATGGCGAAGTTGGAGAAGCCGCTCCAGCCGCGGCTCAGTTCCTGCTTGTAACCGAGCGCCGCGAGCGTCTGCTCGTCTCGCGAGGTGCTCCCACCCGTCGTCATAGTCAGCCCCTCCTCGAAAAGGTCTGATTCTCCGTCCTTAGCGGGCGAACCTTAGTCGGGGCTGGCGATGGAAGTCAAGGAGCGGCAGGGTTGGGCAGCAACCCTGCAAGCACGTGCTCGGTGCCATGCAGGTGCTCGGTCATCTCCTTGGCGGCCATCGCCTCGTCGCCCCGGCTCACGGCGGCCAGGATGCGCCGGTGCGAGGCGTTTGAGGAATCGAGCACCTCGGGCGGGTGCGCAATATGGGAGATCAGCCCGGTCATCGCGCCCTGCACTTCGGTCATTGCCGTGACCAGGCGGGGGCTGTGCGTCGCCTCGGCGAGCCCGACGTGCCAGCGCACGTCGGCCTGCCGGTAGGCGCCGAAATCCTCGAGCATCCCGTCGAGCGCAACCACCAGCGCCTCGAGGGCTTGCAGCTGCTCGGGACCGGCGCGTTCGGCGGCCAGGACGGCGACTCCCACCTCGACCGCCATCCGCTCGTCGCACACCGCGCGCCAGGCCGCCAGCACCTCGGGCGAGGGCGGACTAGCCGGCGGCTGCGGGTCGGCGACGAACGTGCCGCCGCCGCGGCCGCGTGTGGCGCGCAGATGACCGCTCTGGGCAAGAGCCTCGAGCGCCTGACGCAGGGTCGACCGCGCGATCCCGAAGCGCGTGCAGAGCTCGCGTTCGGCCGGCAAGCGCGTCCCTGGCGGGAGCAAGCCGAGCTTGATCGCCGTGCCGAGCCGGTCGACCGTCTCCTCGAACGCCGTCTGGGAGCGCACCGGCGCGAACACGGTCTCGAGCGAAGCAACTGACTCGAGCCCGGCCGGGCTCACAGTCGCTCAAAGCCGCGGAAGCGCTCCCAATCGGTGATCGCGGCGTTGAAGGCGTTCAGCTCGATGTCCGCCGCGTGAACGTAGTGCTCGACGACTTCATCGCCGAACGCCCTGCGGGCCACCTCGCTCGTGGCGAACAGGTCGCGAGCATCGCGCAGCGTCCCCGGCAGGCGCGGCTTCTCGGTCGCGAGGTAGGCGTTGCCTTCATACGGCGGCTCGAGCTCGAGACCCTGGTCGAGGCCGTGGAGCCCGGCCGCGATCAGCGCCGAGAGCGCCAGGTACGGGTTCAGGTCGCTGCCGCCGGCGCGGTTCTCAAAGCGCAGCGCATCGCCGTGACCAACCACGCGCAGCGGGCAGGTGCGGTTGTCGTATGCCCACGTGACCCTCGTCGGAGCGAACGTGCCCTCGGCGTAGCGCTTGTAGGAGTTCACGTTCGGCGCCAGCAGCAGCGTCAGCTCGCGCAGGCAGGCGAGCTGACCGGCGAGGAAGGACTCGAACGTGCTCCGCTCGCGCGCGAACACGGCGCCCGACTCATCGCGCAGCGAGAAGTGGATGTGACAGCTCGACCCCTCGAGCTCGTTGTACTTGGCCATGAAGCTGATCGCCATGTTCTCCTGGGCGGCGATCTCCTTGGCGCCGTTCTTGTAGATCGAGTGCCCGTCGGCGATGCTGAGCGCGTCGCCGTAGCGGAAGTTGATCTCGTGCTGGCCGAGGTTGCATTCGCCTTTGGAGTTCTCGACCGACAGGCCGGCGCCATCCATCGCGTTGCGGATCCGGCGGATCAGCGGCTCGATGCGCGCGGTCCCCAGCAGCGAGTAGTCGATGTTGTAGAGATTGGCGGGCCGCAGGTCACGGTAGGCCTTGCTCCAGGCGTCCTCGTAGCTGTCGTGGAAGACGAGGAACTCGAGCTCGGTGCTTGCGGCGGCGCTCCAGCCCTTCTGCGCGAGGCGCTCGAGCTGGGCCTGGAGGACCTGGCGCGGAGAGGAGACGACCGGTGAGCCGTCCTGCCACTGAAGGTCCGACATGCACATGACCGTGGCCGGATGCCACGGCACCGGCCGCAGCGTGGCCAGGTCGGGGCGCATCGCGAAGTCGCCGTAGCCGCGCTCCCACGACGCCATCTCGAAGCCGTCCACTGGCGTCATATCGACGTCGGTGGCGAGCAGGTAGTTGCACCCCTCGGCGCCGTGGCTGGCCACGTCGGCCAGGAAGTGGTGCGCGGTCAGCCGCTTGCCCTGGAGGCGGCCCTGCATGTCGCACAGCGCGAGCACCACGGTATCGATCTCGCCGCGCTGCACGCGCTCGGTCAGCTCCTCGAGGGTCATCGCAAGCGCGCTCACGGCGGTGAAGGTATAGGAATTGAGCCTTAAGCGGTAGGTTTCGACGGTGGCTGACCTGGCCGGGATCGTCGAGGGACTCGAGGGGCGGTTCGGGCCGCTGGCGCGGCCGCCGGTGCCACTCGAGGGCGGGATCACCAATCGCAACTACCGCGTGAGCCTGGGTGAAGGCGACTACGTCCTGCGCCTGCCCGGCAAGGACACCTCGCTGCTCGGCATCAGTCGCGAGGCTGAGCGCGTGGCCAACCAGACGGCGGCGCGGCTCGGGATCGCGCCGGCGGTGCGGGCTGCCGAGGAGCGCGCGATTCTCACCGAGTTCATGCTCTGCGAGCCGCTCGACCCCGATCGCTTGCGCGCAGAGCCGGGCCAGGTGGCCGCGGCGTTGCGGGCGTTTCACGACTCCGGGGTGCAGTTGCCGGCGCGGTTCTGGGTGCCCGAGCTGCTCGAGCAATACGCGGCGATCGTGGCCGAGCGCGGCGGCTCCTTGCCCTCGGCGTACGCCGACGCTCGCCTGGTCGCAGACGAGATCTCGCGCGCGCTGCCGCTGCGCGACCCGGTTCCCTCGCACAACGATCTGCTGCCGGGAAACCTGATCGCGCTCTTGGACGGCCGCGTGATGCTCGTCGACTGGGAGTACGCCGGCATGGGGCATCGCCTGTTCGACCTCGGCAACCTCGCCGTGAACAACGAGTTCGACGAGGCGGCGGAGGAGCGGCTGCTGACGGCGTACTTCGGCGCGCCGCCGGACACGGGGCGGCGGGCGGCGCTCAAGCTGATGCGGATCATGTCCGACGCCCGCGAAGCCGGCTGGGGAGTCGTGCAGGGGGTCATCTCCGAGCTCGACTTCGACTTCGGCGCCTACGCGACACAGCACTTCGAGCGGCTTAGGGCCGCCGCGTCGGACGCGCGCTTTCAGGAGTGGCTCGGTGCCGCGTCCGCGTGAGCTTCCCGACCGCGCGCGGGTGGTGATCATCGGCGGCGGCGTCGGCGGCGCCTCGATCGCCTACCACCTGGCGCAGCTCGGCGAGCGCGACGTGATCCTGCTCGAGCGAAACGAGCTCACCAGCGGCTCGACCTTCCACTCCGCCGGCCTGGTCGGCCAGTTGCGCGGCAGCGTGTCGCTGACGCGGATGATGATGGACTCGGTGGCGCTCTACCGGACGCTGGACTGCGGCTGGGTGCAATGCGGCGGGATCCGCCTCGCCTGCACGCCCGAGCGCGAGCAGGAGGTGCTGCGGCAGGTGGCGTGGGCCAAGACGTTCGGGCTACCGCTCGAGCTGATCTCGCCCATGCAGGCGCGTGCGCTGTTCCCGCTCATGGTCGAGGACGGCGTTCGCTGCGCCTCCTACCTTCCGACCGACGGGTACCTCGATCCCGCCCAGCTGACTTACGCGCTGATGGACGGCGCGCGGGAGGGTGGGTGCCGCGCGTTCACGCACACTCGCGTTCTAGACGTCGTCGTCTCGGACGGGCGCGTGCGCGGCGTGCGAACCGAGTGGGGCGACGTCGAGGCCGAGATCGTGGTCAACGCCGGCGGGATGTTCGCGGCCGAGATCGGGCGGCTGGCCGGCGTGCGTGTGCCGATCGTCCCGTTCGCGCACGAATACCTGGTCACCCGGCCGTTTCGCGAGCGTCATGGTGGCGGTGGCGGTGGCGGGGGTGGGAGCGGTGGCGGCGGGCCCGGCGACGGCGGGCCGGGCGACGGCGGGCCCGGCGGCGGCCGGCGCGAGCACCTGCCGACGCTGCGCGACCCCGACCTGCTCGTCTACTTCCGCGAGGAGGGCGCCGGCCTGGTGATGGGCGGCTACGAGCGTCACAGCGCTCCGTGGGCACTCGACGAGCACGCGCTCGACCGCATCCCGCTCGACTTCAACGGTCGCCTGCTCGAGGAGGACTGGCCGCGCTTCGAGGAGATCGCGCGCAACTCGAGCCGGCGCGTCCCGGCGATGGAGGATGTGCAGGTGACGCGGCTGATCAACGGGCCCGAAGCGTTCACGCCGGACAACGAGTTCTGTCTCGGCGAGTCTTCGGTGGCGGGGTTCTTCGTTGCGGCCGGCTTCTGTGCTCACGGCCTCGCCGGCGCCGGGGGCATCGGCAAGGTCATGGCGGAGTGGATTCTCGCCGGCGAGCCGTCGCTCGACGTGTGGGAGATGGACATCCGCCGCTTTGGCGCTCAGTACCGCTCGCCGCGCTACACGCTCGCGCGAGCCAGGGAGGTCTACGAGAGCTACTACGACATCCGCTATCCGGGGCACGAGCGCGAAGCCGGGCGTCCGCTGCGCGTCTCGAGCGCCTATGCCTGGCACGCCGCGCACGGCGCCGCGTTCGGCGAGAAATCGGGCTGGGAGCGGGTCAACTGGTATGAGCCCAATGCCGCCGGGGGCGATGAGTCGCTGCGACCGCGGGGCTGGGCGGGCATGCACTGGTCGCCGGCGATCGAAGTTGAGCATCGCGCAGCGCGCGAGACCGCGGCCTTGTTCGACGAGTCGTCGTTCGCGAAACTCGAGGTGGCCGGCCTGGGGGCGGCGGCGCTGCTCGAGCGGCTGTGCGACAACCACGTGGCGCGGGGAGTGGGCGCGGTCACCTACACCCAGATGCTGAACCGGCGCGGCGGGATCGAGTGCGACTTCACCGTCACGCGGGTCGCCGAGGATGCGTTCCAGATCGTCACCGGGACGGCGTTCGGCGCGCACGACTTCGGCTGGATCGCGCGGGAGCTACCCGAGGATGGGTCGGTGCGGCTGCACGACGTGACCTCGCGCTGGTCGTGCTTCGCCCTGTGGGGACCGCGGGCGCCGGCGATCCTGTCCTCGCTCACGCCCGACCCGCTCGAGTTCCCGTACATGTCGATGCGCGAGATCGCCGTGGGAAACGTGCCCGTGCGAGCCCTGCGGGTGACGTTCGTTGGCGAGCTTGGGTGGGAGCTGTACTGCCCGACGGAGTTCGGCGCCGGCCTGTGGCGCGCGCTGTGGGAGGCGGGCGAGCCGCATGGCCTGGTCGCGGGCGGCTACCGGGCGATCGACTCGCTGCGGCTCGAGAAGGGCTACCGGGCGTGGGCGGCCGACATCACCCCCGACGTGACGCCGTTCGAGGCGGGGCTCGGGTTCTGCGTGCGCGAGGACAAGCAGTTCGTCGGCTCGGATGCGGTGCTGGGCTCCGAGCCGCGCGTGCGGCTGCGGTGCCTGGTCCTCGAGGACCCGCGCTCGGTGGCGCTCGGCAACGAGCCGGTGTTGGTGGAGGGCGAGGTGGTCGGGCGGGTGACGAGCGGCGGCTACGGCTACACGGTCGAGCGCTCGATCGCGTACGCCTACTTGCCGCCGTGGGTCGAGGTGGGAACGGGAGTCGAGCTCGACATCTTCGGGCGGATGGTGGCGGGCGAGGTGGCGCGCGAGCCGCTGTTCGACCCGGGCGGCGAGCGGGTGCGGGGAGCGGTGGCGCAGGCGGCGTGACCGGCGTGCCGGCAGCGAGCAGGTCGCGCCTGCGGGACCAGAATTGACCACACCTGCCGGCGCTCAGGCAAGTGGACGCGTTTGTGGTCTCCTGAGAGCAGGTCTTGCGACCACTGGCCAAGCGGGCGGCAAGTGGTCGCGATCGTGGTCGCTTCCGGGCGCCCGCAAGTCGTCGCGACCGTGGTCGCTCCCGGGCGGCCGCTAGCCTTCCGCGACTGATGTCGGTCACCGTCGTCGGCTCGATCGCGTTTGACGCGGTCACCACCCCGTTTGGCTCGCGCGAGCGGATGCTCGGCGGCTCGGCTGTCCACTTCGCGCTGGCGGCATCGTTCTTCGACCAGGTTCACGTCGTGGGCCCGGTGGGTGAGGACTTCGGTGAGGCCGAGCTGAGCGTGCTCCAGGCGCGTGGCGTGGACACGGGCGACGTCGAGCACGTGGCCGGCGGTCGCACGTTCTTCTGGCGCGGCGTCTACGGCTGGGATCTGAACGACCGCGAGACGCTCGACACGCAGCTGAACGTGTTCGCCGACTTCCAGCCGAAGCTCTCAGAGCAGTCGGCCGGCGCCGACGTGCTGTTCCTAGCCAACATCCAGCCCGACCTGCAGCGCGAGGTGCGGATGCAGTGCCGGGGCGCGCGGTTCGTCGCGCTCGACTCGATGAACCTGTGGATCGAGACCGCCCGGGACTCACTCATCACCGCCCTCTCCGATGTCGACTGCCTGGTCCTCAACGACGCCGAGCTGCGCCAGCTGACGCGCGAGCCGAACCTCGTGCGCGCGGCCCGGCGCGTGCGGGAGTGGGGCCCACGCTCCGTCGTGGCCAAGCAGGGCGAATATGGGGCGGCGCTGCTCACGGAGGACGGCTTCTTCGCCCTGCCGGCGTACCCGCTCGAGACGGTCGTTGATCCGACTGGCGCCGGCGACTGCTTCGCCGGCGGCTTGCTCGGCTATATCGCCGCCCACCCGGACGAGGAGCCCGATCACGAGCTGCTTGCCCGCGCGATGGCCTACGGGACCGCGATGGCCTCGTTCAACGTCGAGGCGTTTGGCGTTGAGCGGGTGGCGCGGCTGACCAGCGAGGAGATCGCCGAGCGCGTCGGTGAGCTCGCGCGGATCACGCGCTTCGTCGAGAAGCCGGTAGCCCTGCGCGACTGATCGCTGACAGCAGCCGGTGACTTTTACCGCGAGAGGGGGTAGGATCCGGCGGCCGTGACGTGGGGATTCTTGTGGCTGATGCTGGCGCTCAAGCTTCCTCTCGCCGCGCTCATCTACATCGTCTGGTGGGCGATCAGGCAGGAGCCCGAGCAGCCTGAGTCCTCCGACGACGATGGCGGGACCAAGCGCCGCTACGTCCACCCGCGCAAGCCGTTCCCGCGCCCGCCGCGGCGGGGGCCGCATGGCGATCCGCCGCCGCTGCCGCCGGCGCGGGTCCGCACCACGCGCGCCCGAGCACGTTCGCTCGACAATTGAGCCGCGCGAACGGCGGCGGGAGGCCTGGCGCGCCTTCCTTGCGCGCGTCGCGGGTGCATGGATCGGCGCCACCACGCCCAGGCCGCTGACGGCGCCAGGCGACAGCGCCACCACGCCCGGGCCGCTGACGGCGCCAGACGACAGCGCCACCACGCCCAGGCCGCCGTGGCGCACTCCGGCAGCGCCTCGACGGCCCAGCCGCCGCAGGCTCTCGGCGCGGTCACGTCCCGCGCCGCCATTGCGGCCAATCCCGCGAGCACAAGCTCACACACCTCGTGCGAACCAGTAGGGGTTGCGCCGGTTAGGCTCGGATATCGGGCCCAGACGCGCACACCTCGCCAAAGCGCTCGAGGTGCGTGATCCTTTGCCCGTCGCGAGACCCACGACGTTGCGGGAGGCGCTCGCGGAGGCCCGCCGGAGGGGGTTCCGTCCGGGCCGGCGCCGCCGGCGCTGGCAGACTTGACAGCCGTGGCCGGCGCGAGCGCAGTCCTCTCTGACGGGACGATCCGCCAGCTCGTCGAGGCGGGGCGGATCCGGATCGAACCCTGGGACGCGGAGCTCGTCCAGCCGGCGAGCGTCGACGTTCGCCTCGGTGACTCGTTCCGGGTCTTCCACAACCACCGTGCCTCGGCGATCGACCTGCGGCGGCCGCCCGAGAACCTGACCGAGGAGGTGGTGATCCCGCCCGATGAGTCGTTCGTGATCCATCCGGGTGAGTTCTGCCTGGGGCGCACGCTCGAATGGGTCGAGCTGCCGGACGACATCGTGGCGCGGATCGAAGGCAAGTCGAGCTTGGGGCGCCTCGGGCTGATCGTCCA
>JAFAZV010000136.1 GCA_019239445.1 Solirubrobacterales bacterium | reverse complement strand
CGAGCCACCTGATTTCGATCGCGACACCGCCCTCGAGCGCATCGGCGACGGCGTCTGGCGCGGGCGCGTGCAGCCGCACTGGTACGTCGTGGCGGGGGCCAACGGCGGTCTGCCGGCGGCGCAGGCAACCCGCGCGATGATGCTCGCAGTGGCCGATCCGCTGCGGCTCCCGCAGTCGCTGACGCTCCACTACCTGGAGGCACCGACGGAAGGGGAGCTCGACTACCGCGTGAGCATCGAGCGCGCGGGAGGCGTGGCAACCGCTGTCTCGATCCGCGCCACGCGCGATGAGCGAGTGATCGCGCTCGGCCTCGGCTGGCTCGGCCGGTGGCGCGAGGACGGACCTGAGTGGACCGAGGCCGCGATGCCGCGGGTGGCGCCGCCCGCAGACGCGGCGAGACTGGCTCCGCGCGAGGGCGGGCCGGCGATGCTCGTCAACTACGACCTCCGCTTGGCGCTCGGCGCGCGGCCGATGTCAGGCGCCGAGCGCTCGGAGATCGCCGCGTGGATACGCACGGCGCGGCCACGGCGCCTCGACCATCCGGCGCTCGCCGCCTACTCTGACGCGCTGTACCCGGCCGTGTGGCCGCGACTGACGAGTGTCGCGTTCATGCCCACGCTCGACCTGACCCTGCACTGGCGCGCGCCGATGCCGGACGGCGATCATCCGTGGATCCTGGGGCGCTTCTGGTCTGAGCGCACCGGCGGCGGCGTCTTCGAGGAGAACGGCGAGCTCTGGTCCGAGGACGGGCAGCTGCTGCTTCAGAGCCGCCAGCTGGCGGTCCTGCGCGTACCGAAGGCGGGCTCGGAAGCCGGCCGAGGCTAGGGCCCGTACGCCTAGCGCGGGCTCAGCACCCCATCGAGGTGCGGGGTCCCGCGCGCGGCGTCCCGGACGGCAAAGCGCGTCGTGCCGGCGTCCTCGGCGTGGGTGAACGCCACCGTCGCCGGCAGGCGAATCGGCTTGCGGAACTCGGCGTCGACCGAGAACGCGCGCGGCAGCGCCGGCGCCAGGGCGGCCAGGCAGCGGGCCTTCGTCCACATCCCGTGCGCGATCGCTGACGGGAAGCCGAAGAGCCGCGCGCTCAACGGGTGCAGGTGGATCGGGTTCAGATCTCCGGACGCGCGGGCGTAGCGTCGGCCGAGGTCGCCGTCGAGTCGCCACTGGGTGTTGGTGGCGATCGCGGCAGGCGGCGGGGACGCCGACGGCGGCGGCGGTAGCTCAGGCGCTGATGGCTGCTCGCGCCGGAGGATCGTCGAGACCTCCTCCCAGACAAGCTCGTCGGCGCTGCGCGCCTCGGTGCGGATGGAGAACTTCCGCCCGCGCGGATGCGGCTCGAGCGCGGTGGCCCAGACCCGGAGCGAAAGCCGCTCAGACGCCGCCAGCGGCCGGTGCTGCACGATCCGGTTGGCGATGTGCACTAGACCGAGGGCGGGCACCGGAAAGCTCCCGTCGCTCATCAGCGCCAAGTGCAACGGGAAGGCGAGGATGTGCGGATAGCTCGCGGGCAGCGGACCGCCGGTGGCGAAGCCGGAGACCCGCTCGTAGGCCTCGAGCCGCTCAGGGTCGACGGCAACGTCCGAGAGGCGGAACGTCAGGTCGGGTATGTCGCCGCCCCCGCCGGCGATGAACGGCAGGCGCGAGGCGCCCGGGACGAGCGCCGCTCCGGCGCGCGCGAACAACGGCAGCATCGCCGGCGGACGAGACAGCTCGCGAGGCGGCATCGGGCTCAAGGTTGCCGACGGTGCCTTAGGCCCCGAGCAGGCTCTGGCCGCAGACGCGCACCACGTTGCCGTTCACGGCGCCCGATCCGGGACTCGCGAGCCAGGCCACGGTCTCCGCTACGTCGACCGGCAGCCCGCCCTGGGCCAGGCTGTTCATCCGCCGGCCCACCTCGCGGCCGGCGAGCGGCATCGCGGCCGTCATCTGCGTCTCGATGAATCCCGGCGCCACCGCGTTCAGCGTGACCCCGCGCTCGAACACGGCCGGCGCCCACGCCTGGACGAAGCCGATGATTCCGGCCTTCGAGGTCGCGTAGTTGGTCTGGCCGGCGTTGCCGGCGATACCGCTGATCGACGAGACGCCGACGATCCGGCCATCCGGCCGCAGCGCCTGGCGCGCGAACAGCTCGCGGTCGATCCGCTGGGGGGCGTTCAGGTTGACGTCGATCACCGAGCTCCATCCTTGCTCGGTCATCCTGCCGAGCGTCTTGTCACGCGTGATTCCGGCGTTGTGCACGACGACGTCGACGCCGCCGTGGGACTCGAGCAGATAGGAGGCGATCGCGGCCGGAGCGTCCGAGTCAGTGACATCCGCGCCTACCGAGGAGCCTCGGAGGCGACGGGAGAGCGCGTCGAGCTCGTGCGCCATGCTCGGGACGTCGACGCCGACGACGTGCGCGCCGTCCCGAGTCAGGACCTCGGCGATCGCGGCGCCGATGCCGCGGGCCGCACCCGTCACGAGCGCGACCTTGCCGGCGAGCGGTTGCGCCCAGTTCAGATGCTCGGCGCTCCGGGCGCCGGCGTGCAGGCGGACGACCTGGCCGGAGACGTAGGCCGACTTCGGGGAGAGGAAGAACCTGAGCGTCGACTCCAGGTCAGCTTCGGCACCCGGGGCGACGAGAACCAGCTGCGCCGTCGCTCCGTGCCGGATCTCCTTGCCGATCGAGCGCACGAGGCCCTCGAGCGCGCGCTGCGCGATCGCCTCGGGCGGGGCCTGGCACCCCTCTGGTGGCGTCGCCAGGACGAGCACCCGCCCGCAGTCGCGCACGCGGCGGATCGCGCCATGAAAGAACGCCCATGCCTCGAGCAGCTGCTCGCTCGAGTTGATGCCCGTCGCGTCGAAGACGAGCGCCTTGAACATCTCATGGCCGGGCGCCGGCGTCTCAGGTGCCCGGAAGTCGGCCTGAATGGCGGCCAGGACCCGCTCAATCGCGGTCGCGAGGCGACCCCCGGGCGCCCCCCCGAACAGCACAGGTCCGGAGATGACCGGCTGGCCAGGCTCGTGGCGCTCGAGCTGCACGGGGGCGGGCAGACCCAGCTGCCGAGAGAGGACGCGTCCGGCCGGCGTGCGCATCAGCTGCCCGTAGCGGTCGGCCATCAGGCCGCCTCCATGATCGCCGTCACGCCGAGCCCGCCGGCAGCGCAGATCGAGATCAGGCCCCGGCCTCGCCCGGCTTGCGCGAGTAGCTTCGCCAGTCCGGCCACGATCCGCGCCCCGGTGGCGCCGAACGGGTGCCCGGCGGCGAGCGAGCCGCCCCGCACGTTCAGCCGGCTGCGGTCGATCGCGCCGAGCGGCTCATCCAGCCCCAGGCGCTCGCGACAGAAGACCGGATCCTCCCACGCCCTCAGCGTGCACAGGACCTGCGCCGCGAACGCCTCGTGAATCTCGTAGAAGTCGAACTCGTCGAGCTGCAGGCCGGCCCGGGCGAGCAGCTTCGGCATCGCGTACGCGGGCGCCATGAGCAGGCCCTCGCGCCCGCGCACATGATCCACGGCCGCGGTCTGGGCGCCGGTGAAGAAGGCCTCGACCGGGATTCCGCGCTCGGCCGCCCACTCCTCGCTGGCCAGCAGCACGGCCGAGGCGCCGTCGCTCAGCGGCGTCGAGTTGCCGGCCGTCAACGTTCCGTCGGGGCCGCCGAAGACCGGTCTCAGCTTCGCCAGCCGCTCGAGACTCGAGTCGGGGCGTAGGTTCTGGTCGCGTTCGAGACCCTGAAACGGCGTCACCAAATCCGCGAGGAAGCCGGCCTCGTAGGCCGCGGCCAGGTTGCGGTGGCTGGTCACGGCCAGCTCGTCCTGCTCCGTCCGGTTGATCCCCCACTCGCGGGCCATGATCGCGGCGTGCTCGCCCATCGACAAGCCGGTCCGAGGCTCGGCGTTGCGCGGAATCTCGGGCACCAGCTGCTGGGGGCGGAGCTTGGTCAGCGCGCGGATCCGTCCGCCGTTGCCGCGGGCGCGCCTGAGCTCGAGAAGCTCGCGCCGGAGTCCATCGTTCAGGGCCAGCGGCGCGTCGGAAGTGGTGTCCACGCCGGCCGCGACCCCACACTCGATCTGCCCGAGTGCGATCTTGTTCGTCACCAGGATCGCCGTCTCGAGCCCGGTCCCGCGGGCCTGCTGCACGTCGTAGGCGGGAGTCTCGGGCGCGAGCGTCGAGCCCAGCACCGCCTCTCGAGTCAAATTGAAGTCGCGGCTGTGCTTCAGCACGGCTCCGGCGGCGACCTCCCCCAGGGCCTGATCCTCGAGCCCGTACTTCGCGCTCAGCGCGTTGAGCGTTGCCGTCAGCATGTCCTGATTCGATGCTGTCGCGTAGGGACCGTCCTGGCGGGCGAACGGGATGCGGATGCCGCCGAGCACGGCCGCCCGGCGGACGCTTGGATTCATCGCGCTGCTCCTATGACTCTGAGGTTGTTACAGCGCTGTAGCTTAGTCGCCGGCGAGGCTCGCTTCCGACGCCTTCGTCGTCGTCGTCAACGCGCCGCCGGCGGTGGCGCGGCGGACCAGCGCTGGGGCGAGCAGACGTAGCGCGGCGGCCAGCCAGTACCACCGAGGCACGTAACGCTCCGCCTTGCCTCCCGGACCGGCTTCGAGGATCGCCTCCGCCACGCGCTCGGGCTCTGAGACGAGCCATCGGGTCTGCGGGCGCGCCGGCAGCTCCGCTGCCGGAAAGCCTTCGGTGCGCACGAACCCCGGCAGGACGAGGCCCACGTGGACGCCATGGCCAAGCTGCTCGGCGTAGAGGGCGTCGCTCCAGCCGACCAGCGCGAACTTACTCGCCGAGTAGGCACCGGAGTTGGGGCGCGAGACGCGGGCCGCGGTGCTGGCGACGTTGACGATCGCCACCCGGCGGTGCGGTTTCTCGGCGGCGGCCGGCACCGCGGCCGCGGTTGCACGCAAGAGCGGCAGCAGGGCTTCGGTCAACCGCGCCGGCGCTTCGAAGTTGATCCGCATGTGCCGCTCGAGGTCCGCCCAGCCGACGTCCTCGAAGCGCCCCCGCCACGCCGTGCCGGCGTTGTTGACGAGCAGGTGCAGCTGGCCTGCGTGCTCGCGCTCGAGCGTCTCGCGGACCTGTGCCGGCGCCTGCGCCGCCGTCAGGTCGACCGCCACGACCGTCGCACCGCCAAGCTCGGCCGCCAGCGCGCGCAGCTTCTCCTCCCGCCGCGCCACGAGCACCAGCCGCACGTCTCCTTCGCGCGCGAGCCGGCGCGCTGTCGCCTCGCCGATCCCGCTCGAGGCGCCAGTGATCAGGGCGACGTAGGACATGCGGCGCGGGCTCGAAGCGCCATCTCGAGCTCGAAGCGTCCGTCGGGAGCATCGATCCGGTCGCCCAGCAGCTCGCGGAGCTTGGCGATCCGGTAGCGCACGGTCTGCGGGTGGACGTGGAGCTCGGCGGCGATCCGCGGCGTGTGCCGCTGGTGTGCGAGCCAGGCACCAAGAGTGCTCAGCAGCCGCTCGCGCTCGGGCGCCGGCAGGCCATCGAGCGGGGCCAGGCGCTCGCGCACGAACGCCTGAGCCATCGTCTCGTCCTGCAGGACGATCACCGCGGCGAGATGATCGGCGACTCGCGTCGGGTGCTCGGAAGGCAGCGCTCCGCGGCCGAGCAGTTCGAGTCCGGCTCGTGCCCAGCGCAGCGAGCGGTGAGCGTCGCGTGGCGCCACGCTCGGCCCGAGCGCGGCCGGCGTTTGCTCGAGCGCGTGGCGCAGCGCGCGCGTTTGTCCAGGACCGTCAGGATCGGGAAGCACGAGTACGGGACCATCGGCGTCGCCGCTCACGAGTGCGTTGGCGTCGAGCCGGCTCGCCAGCCGGGCCGGCGCGTCGCTCTGCAGCGCCAGCGCGGCCAGCGTGCGCGGCAGCGGCCAGCGTGCGAGCGAGGACGCATGGGCGATCGCCTCAGGATCGTGTACGTCTCCGTCGAGCAACAGCGACGCCAGCCGGCGGCGCCAGCGTTCGCGCTCGCCGGCCTCGTCGGACTGCATGCGCGCGTAGCCGTCGACGACGTCGGTTGCGAGCTCGTCGGTGAACACGAAGATGGCTTCAGCGAGTCCGATCACGACATCGGTGGGAAACCCGGCCCGGCTGGCCAGCTCAGCGGCGCCGCGCCAGGCGGCGCGGGTGCCCGTTCTCCAGGCCGCGCGCAGGTCATCGAGGCTGCGCCCGGCCTCGAACTCGGCTTCGCCGACACGCCGCCACATCTCGGCCGCGCCGCCGGCAGGCCGCTCGCCGCGTTCGACGGCGTCGAGGAAGGCGCCGACCGAGCGCTCGATGCCGAGGCGGATGCCCAGCCCCTCGGGGCCGGCCAGCACGTCCGCGTAGACGCGGTTCTCGGCGCCGACAGCGTCCACGATCCCGTCGACGAGCGGCCGGGTCGCGGCGCGGACGGCAGCCACCGTTTCGGGCGGGATCAGCTCCATTGTCAAATCTTGACAAAGAGCCGGTTCGCGGACGTTGCCGGCGACGGTGGAGACCGCCACCGATGCGCCGTAGCGTGCGCGAACGTGAGTCGCCGCAGCATCAGCCAGACCCACGAGCGGATTGCGCAGCTGGGCTGGGAGCCGACCTACCACCAGCCGGCAGTGCGCTACCCGACCCGATATCGCTTCCCGCGCCGCGCGAAGGACCCGATGAAGCAGATCATGCGGGAGTACCTGCCGATGGAGCTCGAGAAGGATGAGCGGGTGTACGGCGGGCTGGACGCCGCGGTCCGGGCGGGCATGCCGCGCCAGGCGCACCCGCGCTGGCTCGAGATCCTGAAAGCGTTCATTCCGATCACGAACTTCGCCGAGGTCGGCGCCGGGCGCTGCATGTCGATGCTGATGAGCTCCGTGCCCAACCATGAGCTGCGCAACGGCTACCACGTCCAGTTCGTCGACGAGATCCGCCACACCGGGATGCAGATGTCACTCGCGCGTTGGTACGCCAAGAACGTCACCGACCCGGCGGGCTGGCACCTCGGGCCGAAGGCGTTCTCGGGCAGCGTGCTCACCAATCCGGGGCTGAATATGCTCAGCCACTTCATCGTCGGCGACCCGATTCAGTGCGCGTTCACGCTCCAGGTGGTTGCCGAGACGGCGTTCACGAACGTGGTGTTCGTCGCGTTACCGGACGTGGCCGCGCGCAACGGCGACTTCGCCCTGCCGACCACGTACCTGAGCGTCCAATCCGACGAGGCGCGGCACATCTCGAACGGATACGCGACGCTGCTGACCGTCCTGCAGGACGACGACAACGCCCCGCTGATCGAGCGGGACCTCCAGCAGGCGTTCTGGATCAACCACGCGTTCATCGACATCTTCGCCGCGGTGGTGATGGAGTACTTCTCGCGCGATCGCTCGGATCCGGAGTCCTATCTGGACAAGTGGGATCGGTGGGTGCGCGACGACTGGCATCGCGCCTACGTGCTCAAGCTCGGCAAGCTCGGGCTCGAGATCCCGAGCGACATATTCGTGCGCGCTCGCGAGCGACTCGAAGCCGGCATCCACCACCGCCACGCGATTCTCGCCTTTTCCGCCTGGCCGCTGGCGCACTGGCGCTTCGATCCGCTGGACGAGCGTGATTTCGAGTGGTTCGAGAACCGCTACCCGGGCTGGTACGCCGAGTACGGCGCATTCTGGGAGGCCTTCCGCGATAGCACCGATCCGCAATCCGGCTTCCTGCCGCTCAGCTTCATGAACGTCGCACCGGCGTTCTGCTGGACGTGCCAGGGCCTGTGCGTGTTCGAGCCGGATCGCCGGCACCGCGTCGCCGATGGGCGCACGCGCTTTTACTGCTCGCCCGAGTGCCGTTGGCTGGACGAGTCCAATCCGGGGCGCTACACGGGAGATCGCAACTACTTGGACCGCTATCACGGCTGGGAGGCCTCGGAGGTGGTCCAGGACCTCGGCTTCGTGCGCGCGGATGGCAAAACGCTGATTGGGCAGCCCCACCTGGGCGGTCAGCGGCGTTGGACTCTGGCCGACATCCGCCGCCACGGTTTCCACTTCGCGAGCCCGAACATCCGTCTCGCCCACGAGCTCGGCCTGCCGAGCGGGGACCATGCGCGTCCGCTTTGAGCCGCTCGGGCAGGAGATCGAGTGCGGACCCGAGGAAACCCTCCTCGACGCCGCCTTCCGCCACGGCCTGAACCTCGCCTACGGCTGTCGCGAAGGCCAGTGCTCGGCCTGCAAGTGCTTCCTGCTCGAGGGCGAGGTCGCGCTGAAACGCCACTCGAGCTTCGCGCTCTCCGACCGCGAGCGCGAAGCCGGTTACACGCTCATGTGCCGGGGACTGCCCGAGCAGGACCTGGTGGTGGAGCTGCTGCACCTCGACCCCGAACACATCGCGCTCGAGCACGCGATTCGCGAGTACGTGGGGGTGGTCGAGTCGGTGGCGCCGTTGACGCACGACGTGACCCGCTTGGTGATGCGCGCCGACGGGTTCGCGTTCAGCCCAGGCCAGTACGTCGACGTGCACGTGCCGGGCGCGGCCGACGGCGCCAAGCGATCGTTCTCGCTCGCCAACCTGCCGGGCGACGGGCGACTCGAGCTGATCATCAAGCGCTATCCCGGCGGGCGGCTGTCGGGCCTGCTCGACGGGCGGATCAAACCCGGGGACGATCTCCACATCACCGGCCCGTACGGATCGCTGCATCTGCGCGCCGGCGAGCGCCCGATCCTGATGATCGCCGGTGGATCCGGGCTGGCGCCGATCCTCTCGTTGCTGCGGGCGCTGGCGGCCGAAGGCGATGGGCGCCCAGTGCGGCTCTTCTTCGGCGCGCGCGAGCTGTTCGCTCTCGACGCGATCGAAGCGCTGGACCTCAGAGACTTCCGCTTCATGCCCGTCACCGAACGGTTCGTCCACGAGGCGCTGCAGGAGTACCTAAACGCCGAAGAGCTGGTCGCGCCCGACGTCTATGTGTGCGGCCCGACGGGGATGATCGATGCCGTGGCGTCGGTGCTCGTCGACCAGGGCGTCGACGAGCAGCACGTCTACACCGATCGCTTCACGACTTCGGCCGACGCGCCGCAGCCCGAGCCCGCGGGCCTCAGCACGGAGCGCGACTTCTCCTGGTTCGAGCCGCGGCGCCGGCGCGCGACCCTGTACGAGGACGTGACCATCGACACCCAGCCGTCGGTGCACCGTCACCTGACGCGTGGGTGGCCGGTCAGCTTCGCGGACGGGCGAGGAACCTGGGACGACGCTTCGACCGCGCTTGGCGCGCGGGATTGGTTTGCCTTCCGCGACCCGGGCGAGCATTGGGAGCGCCCCTTCTACCAGGCTGGCGCCACACTCGAGCGCCAGCTCGAGAACGCGATGCGATCGGCCGGCGAGTTTGCGCCGGGCTGGGTCGAGCTGCTGCGGGCCCAGCTTCAGGTGTGTGCGTTCGTCGAGCACGGGCTGTGGTTCGCGCTTGCGACGATCGGCCGCGCCTGCCTGTCGGACACGATCGCGACCTGCGTCTGCCTGCAGGCGGCGATGAAGCAGCGCTCGGCGCAGGCGATCGTGCTTCTCGCGATGGACCTCGAGCACGAGTTCGGGGCGTTTCCGATCGATGCCGCGCGCGAGGTGTTTCTGCGCGAGCCGTGCTGGCAACCGACGCGCCGCTACCTCGAGCGGCTGGCCGCGCGCGAGGATTGGGGCGAGGTGATCGTGGCGGCGAACCTGTGCTTCGAGCCCGTGGTCGGCGAGCTCCTGCGGCGCGAGTTCGGCCTCCGCCGCGCCGCCGCCGGCGGCGACACAGTCACGCCCTTGCTGGTTGGCGCGGCGGTGCAGGAGTGGGAGTGGGCGCGAGCTTGGACCGTCGAGCTGGTGCGCTTTCTGCGCACGGACGAGAACCATGGCGCCGCAAACGGGCAGCTGATCGACGCCTGGACGAGCGACTGGCAGCCGCGCGCGCTCGAGGCGGCGAGCGCGCTCGCGCCCGACGTCGACGTCGAGGCGCTGGTGCGGCCGAGCGTGCGTGCGCGCCGGCGCCTGCCGACGCAGCGCCCGGATCGCGCGCCTGCGCCGCCCCCTGCGCCGGCGCAGGACGAAGCGGACCGCGTCGGGATCGTCATGGCGAAAAGCGCGGAAGGCGACGCGGTGGCGACGATCCTCGCCCGCAAGCCGGGAATCCAAGTGATCGAGCAGCCCTCGTTCTGGGAGATCCGCAGCAAGGTTCGCCTCGCAATCCCCTACCTGGAGATCTCCGAGCACCTTGGCTATGAAATCGGTGCCTATTCGCTCCAGCGCGAGATGTCGACGCACTACGGCCGGATGGTGGCGACCGACGAGGCGCTGCTGCTGTTCGCGGACCCGAGCGAGGCGATGGGATACCTGGTGGCGTGAGGACGGCGGAGCTCGAGTTGCACCTGCGCGTGTGGCGCGGGCTGGCGGTGCGGCTGTGGTTGGAGATCGACGGCGAGCGGCGGCGTCTTCACCGCGGCCCGGCGCCGCGGCCGCCCGGTGCGGCGGCCGAGATCGCGCTCCTCGACGTGATCCGCCTCGCCTGCGGCCGCGTCAGCTGGCCGCAACTGGTGGCGGACGAGCGGCTCAAGCTGACCGGCGACCCGTTCCTCGCCCTGCGGTTCCCGATGTTGCTCAGGCCGCGGTCGCGGCCTCCTCGGACGGCGGCGCGAGCGCGCCACCGGGACAGTCCGCGCAGCGAACGCGCGGGCGCGGGTTCTCGATTCCGACCAGCGAGATCACCCCGCCGAGCCCGACGAGCGCAGCCGCGATGAGCATCCCCGTGCGGAAGGCCTGCACCGAGGAATTTACGAGCGCGGTTTCGACCAGCGTGCGCTGAGCGGCGGGCACATCGCTCGCGTCGGTGACCAGCGGGCGCGTGCGGTGGGAGTTGACCGCCGCGCGCGTCTGCGGCGTCAGCGGTTTGGATGCGAGGTCGTGGTCGAGTTGGCGAGCGAAGCTTCCGGACACGACCGCGCCGAGGGCGGCGATCGCGAGCAGTCCGGCCACGCGCGCGACCGCGTTGTTGACCCCGCTCGCCACGCCCGAATGTCCGGCCTCGACGGATGAGAGGACGGTGGCGGTGAGGGGCGCGACGGTGGCGGAGAGCCCGAGCCCGAAGACCACGATCCCGGGCAGGATCTGCGTCGGGTAGTCGGCGCCGGCGCCCGCGCGCGAGAGCAGCAGCAGCCCCACGCCCCCGACGATCGGCCCGATGCCCATGAACAGGTGCGGCCCGAACCGATCCGCCAGAACGCCGAAACGCCGCGACAGGGTGAACGAGATGAGGGTTATCGGCAGCAGCGACATCCCCGCCTGCAGCGGCGTGTAGCCGCCGACCTCTTGGATGAACAGGACGACGAAGAACGTCGCCACGCCGAGGCCGGCGTACATGGTCAGCGTGGTCAGGTTGCCGACGCTGAAGTTGCGAATGGTGAACAGGTGAAGCGGCAGCATCGGCGCCGGGCTGCGCCGCTCCCAGGCGATGAACGACGCGAACAGGATCACGCCGCCGATCAGCGGCACGGCCACGCGAGGGTCGCTCCAGCCATAAGTCGGCTGCTCGATCAGCGCAAACACCGGGCCGCCGAGACCCAGCGCGCAGAGCAGCGCGCCCGGGATGTCGACGTGGCCGGGGGTGCGCCGGTCGGCTGGTAGCCGGCGCAGCAGCTCGAGCGTGATCAGCACCGGCACGAGGTTGATGGCGAAGATCCAGCGCCAGGAGGCGATCTGGATGAGCGCGCCGCCGCCGAGCGGGCCGATCACTGTGGAGATCCCGGTCCACGCGGTCCAGCTGCCGATCGCGGCCGCGCGCTCGCGATCGTCGAACGTGTCCATGATCAGCGCGAGCGTGCTGGGGACGAGCATCGCGCCGGCAATCCCCTGCACGGCGCGAGCGCCGATGAGGATGCCGCTGCTCGGGGCGATCGCGCACAGCAGCGAACAGACGCCAAAGCCGATCAACCCAGAGCTGAAGATGCGCTTGCGCCCGAGCAGGTCGCCGAGAGATCCGCCAACCAGCAGCAGCGAAGACAGCGTGAGCAGATATGCCTCGACGATCCACTGCTGCTGGGCGAGGCCGCCGTGCAGATCAGCGCGGATCGACGGCAGCGCGACGTTGACGATCGTGCTGTCGAGGAAGACGATCCCCGAGCCGAGGATGCTCGCCGTCAGCGCAATGCGCTTGACGTTCATTTGTCGCAGGCTACCCAGCGCCCGCAGCGAACTCGGTGTTCGACTCGTAGCCGTCGAAGGAGACGCTCCGCTCGAACGGCATCGCCATCTTGACGACCACGCAGTAGTTGCGTCGGCTCACCTGGCTCGGGACGCAGGTTCGGTAGATGCGGCCGGGCTCGATCGCGAACGTGCTGACGTTCTCGAGGTTGCGGCGGAACTCGGCCGGCGCCCGGTCGCCGATGTACGCCTGCGCACGCGTGATCGCGTCGTTCATCGCCTTGCGGTGGGCGACGATCGTCGGACGGTGGACGAGGCCCGCCCCGAGCAGCGCGACGGTCACGAAGGCGATCGCGGCCGTGCCGGCGTAATCGCGCGCGACGATGCGCGGCAGATCCTGGCGGCGGCGCTTGATCAGCGCCCCCAGCGGCGCGCGCAACAGCACCATGGCGATCAGGCTGAGGACGGCGCCGACGAGCAAGGCGGCGAGCGGGGTCTGGCTCTCACCGGCGGGCGGAAGCGCGTGCCCGATCAACGCGTCGGCGACGAGCGCGGCGGCGAACATCGGCCACAGCCAGGCGCCGCGGCGGCGCCAACGCATGCGCGCGAGCCAGGCACCGTCCATAGCTCAAGAGTAGACGCGGTCGGGTGTGGCGCCAGCCGGAGGAGTAAGCTCGGCGCACCCGTTCGCGGGGGCCGCGCCGGAGATCCCGGGCGGCCGCTGGGAGTCGGGCCGGACGGCGATCCCGCTTCGGCCCACGGACGAAGGGAGGTAGATGGCAACCGAAATGGCTGGGACCGTCACGGCGAGCGGCGCTACGGCAGCCGGTGCCGGGCAGCTCACACTCGAGGACCGCGTCTGGCTCCTGCGCGCGATGCTGCTGATGCGCGGGCTCGAGGAGCGCGCGATGACGCTGTACCGCCAGGGCAAGGTGCCGGGCTCGTTCTACGACGGATACGGGCAGGAGGCGGTGTCAGCCGGCGCCGCGTTCGCGATGTCGCCCGAAGACCGGCTGTGCATCCTGCACCGCGACCTCGCGGCACACCTCATTCGCGGCGTTCCGCCCGCGCGCATTCTGGCGCAGTACATGGGACGGGCGACCGGGATCACGCGCGGGCGCGACGGCAACGTCCACTTCGGCGAGCGCTCGCTGGGCTGCGTGGGGATGGTCTCGATGCTGCCCGACATGATGCTGGTGGCAACCGGGATGGCGATGGCGTTCAAGCTCCGCGGCGAGCCGCGGTGTGCGCTGACCTGGTTCGGCGACGGCTCGACCTCGCGCGGAGACTTCCACGAGGCGATGAACTGGGCCGGCGTGCAGCGGCTGCCGATCGTGTTCGTGCTCGAGAACAACCAGTACGCGTACTCGACGCCGCTCGAGAAGCAGTTCGCGGTCGATCCGGTGCAGCGGGCTTCGGCCTACGGGTTCGTCGGCGTGACCGTCGACGGCAACGATGCCGAGGCGATGTTTGGGGCCACATTCGCGGCGCGAGCGCGAGCCCTGGCGGGGGAAGGGCCGACGCTGATCGAGGCGTTGACAATGCGGATGCACGGCCACGCCGCGCATGACGACATGAAGTACGTGCCGAAGGAGCAGGTCGAGGAGTGGCGCAAGCGCGACCCGATCGAGCGCCAGGAGACGCGGCTGTCCGAGCTCGGGGTCGACGTCGCAGCCGTGCGGGCTGAAGTTGCGGCGGAGATCGAGACGGCGGCTGAGGAGGCACTCGCGGCACCGATGCCCGAGGCGGGGAGCGCGGTCGAAGGTGTGTTCTGCGAAGGCGAGGCGGAGCCGCTTGGAGATGGAGTACCCCGGTGGAGCGGGTTCCTCGGATGAGCACGCTGACCTATCTGCAAGCCATCTCCTCGGCGCTGCTCGACGAGCTGCGAGCCGATGAGCGGGTGATCCTGATGGGCGAGGACATCGGGGTGTTCGGGGGTGCGTTCAAGGTCACCGACGGTTTCTTCGACGAGTTCGGGCCCGAGCGGGTGATGGATACGCCGCTGGCCGAGTCGGCGATCATCGGCTGCGCCGTCGGCGCGGCGGTCGTCGGGCTGCGCCCGGTGTGCGAGATGCAGTTCGCCGACTTCATCTCCTGTGGCTTCGACCAGCTCGTCAACGTGGCCGCGAAGATGCATTACCGGCAGGGGCTCGCGGTGCCGATCGTCGTGCGGCTGCCGTCGGGCGGCGGGTTCTCCGGCGGGCCGTTCCACTCTCAGAACCCGGAGGCGTGGTTCATGCAGGCGCCGGGGCTGAAGGTCGTGGCGCCATCGACGGCGCACGACGCCAAAGGGTTGCTGCACGCCGCCATCCGCGACCCCAACCCGGTCTGCTTC
>JAFAZV010000119.1 GCA_019239445.1 Solirubrobacterales bacterium | reverse complement strand
GGGGCGGAGCAACGCCTGCGCGCCCGGCCCGTCGTCGCGCGTGATGTAGCGCGCTGCGCCCTGAACGCGTACGACGGGCTGACGGCCCTCTTTCGTTCGAGCCAGATCGGCGGCGGCGGCCAGCTCATCGGCGATCGCGATCCACGTGGCGCGGAGCTCGCGGCCGGCGTAGTCGCGTGATCCCCGGTAGTCCTCGAGCGGCACGAGTCCGGCGCAGCCGATCGCCACATCGGTTTGCCCGTGACGCCAGGCGCGGCCGAAGGAGTCGGTGATCAGGATCGCGGGCGACGCTCCCGCGAGCTCGCGGAGCCGTGAGCGAAGCGCGCGGGCTGCGCCATCGGGATCGCGCGGGAGCAGAACGACCCAATCCTCGCCAGGGACGTTCGAGGCGTCGACGCCCGCGTTCGCGCACACGAACCCGTGGTGCGTGACGCTGATCAGCACTCCGTGCGCCGCCCGCAGGACCTCCCGAGACTCCTCGAGCACGACCTGCACATGACGCGGATCGTTCTTGCCCAGCTCGGCGGCAAGCTGCAGCGCGCGCGGACTCGCCTCCACGTCGGCCAGCGAGCGAAGCCGCCCCTCGGCCTTCGAGACGACCTTGTGAGCGATCACGAGAACGTCTTCGTCTCGGAGGTCCGCGCCGGCGGCGAGGATCAACTCGGCCAGATCGGCTCCAGGCACGACTTCGGGCAAGCCTGCGAGCGCAGTGGCCGAGACCGTCGTCACGCCGGGCTTCGCAGCAGCTCACCAAGCGCCGCGCGCGTATGGATCGCGACGTCGCCGCTGCGCTCGAACGCACCGATGAGCGCTTCGAGGTCGTCGGGCGTGTCGATGTCGAGCGCGAGGGAGGACACCGTCACAACTTCGGCCGCGCTGCCTGCGGCCCGCGCCGATTGCACATGGCGGCGGCAGCTGCCCGGGCCAAAAGCAGGAGCGAGCGCGTCCGGAGGACGCAGCAGCAGCGCGTTCGTGCCAGTCCCGTGGCGATCCGGGACGATCAGTGCTGAACGGGCCGCAGCGTCGCGCGCCAGGAGAGCGTCGAGCTCATCGGGATCGAGCAGCGGACAGTCACCCGGGACGAGCAGCGTCCGTTCGAACCCGCTCTCGAGGCCCGCCCGAGCGCCGAGCACCGCCGCTTCGCTGTGCCCCAGCCCCTGATCGTCGAGAAGCAGTGTGCGGGGGCCGACGGCGAGCTCGCGAGCGCGCTGATCACTCGTGACGACGAGGATTTGCGCGATCGCTTCCGTGTGCCCGAGCGCCACCAGCACGTCCCGGTACATGGCTTCCGCGAGCCGGCGACGGTGCGTTGGCGCCAGCTGCTCGCGCAGACGCTGCTTCGCCTGACCGAAGCTCTTGATCGGCAGGATCGCGATCGTCGCCATCGCCGATACACGCTAACCGCTGGTGCCTGGCGCCCGATCAGCTCGCGCCCGTAGCGCGAGGGCGAACTCGAGCGTGACCTCGGCCAGTTGCCGCCGCCGCGTCGGCGTGTCCATCAGCACGTCAGTCTCGAGCGTCGCCATCCGCGGGGTGGCCTCGTCGGCAACGAGGCCGTCGGCTAGGCCGGCGTACGCCGCCGCAATCCCGTCGCTGCTGAGGGGATGGCCAGCCCAGTGCATCAGCGCGACGGTGGGGCCTTTCAGCACATCGCCGCGCACGAGCGGGCTGACCGCGACGATCGGGGCGCGGCTCCGCGCCAGCGCATCCCGGACGCCCCGCGTGGCGAGGATCGGGCCGATCGAGACGATCGGATTGGACGGCCCGATGACTATGGCACGCGCCTGCGCGATCGCGGCAAGCGCCTCGGACGTAGCCGGGGCGGCGGCCGCGCCCCGGAACTCGACCCCCTCGACGGGGCCGCGTCCGGCCGCCCGGATCATGAACTCTTGAAACGCCCACCAGTGACCGCCCGCCAACACCCGGGTGCGCACGGGCCGATCGCTCATCGGCAGCACCCGCGCGCTGACTCCCAGCGCACGGGCGATGTCGGCCACCGCCTGCGTGAGCCGCGTGCCGCGTTCGAGCGCCCGGGCACGCTCGATCCCGATCGCCAGATCCCGATCACCGAGGTTGAACCACACCTCGACCCCGAGCTCGCGCAGCCCATCCATCACTTCGAACGTGTCATCCGCGAGCCCCCAACCTCGCGCGTCGATGCGATCGGCGAGCCAGAACGTGATCAGGTCGGGATCGGGCGAGACGTAGGCGCCGTAGAGCTCGACGTCATCGCCGGTGTTGGCGATCACCACGAGGTCGTCTCCGCCTACGACGTCCAGCAGCCCCCGCGCCAGCTTGGCACCGCCGGTGCCGCCGGCCAGCACGACGACGGGCGCACTCAAGCCGCGCTCAGGCCCGTGATCTTGATCCCCGCACGAGCCTTATGCCGGACGTTGATCGAGATGATCAGCGGGGTCAGCTGCTCGACGATGCGTGCCATCTCCAGCGGTCCGCAGTCGACCGGCCGCAGCCCCGGGATCTGCTCGATCAGTTCGGCCAGCCTGGCCTTGTCCGCCCGTCGGTCCCCGCACACGAGCACGTCCTCGTCCAACTCGTGCTCGAGGTCGCTGAGAAGCGACGCGCTGACGGTGTGAAACGCCGACACCACGCGAACTCCGTCTGGCGCCATCTCGAGGGCCTGCTGCGCCGCCGATCCCTGCCACACGCCGAGGGTGCGCGTCGCTTTGCCGCTGATCGCCGCGGCGAGCGGCACCGTGGCGTCAACGAGCAGCTGCCCCTCGGCGAGGGCACCCTTCAGGTTTGTCAGCGTCTCGGACTGATTGCGGAACGGCACGCTGAGGACGACGACCTCGCTTCCTCTCACCGCGTCAGCGTTCTCCGCGCCGGAGAAGGAACCGTTCGGAACC
>JAFAZV010000098.1 GCA_019239445.1 Solirubrobacterales bacterium | reverse complement strand
CTGACCGTCCCGGTGCGCGCGCCGTGGCGCACACGCGGCGCAGCCGGACTCGACGCGCAGACGCTCGAGAGCTGGATCAACGTCAGCTTCTCGGTCGGCGAACGCTTGCGTCAGCTCCTGCCGGTCGCCACGCGCTCGATCTTCGGTGCCGAGCCGCGCGAGCTGCCGCTGCTGTTCGTCCTGTTCTACACCGCCGCCTCCGGCGACGAGCGCCATCCTGGCACGTTCGAGCGCAACTTCAACACGCGCGGCGGCGCGCAGCAGTCGCGCTTCGTCGGTGGCTCGCAGCGGATCGCCGAGCTGATGGCGAGGCAGCTCGGCCGCCGGGTGGTGCTGAGCGCGCCGGTGCGGGGGATCGAGCGACGCAGAGACGGGGTGCGTGTCGCCTCAGACCGCGGAACGGTCAAGGCCAAACGGGTGATCGTGGCGATCCCGCCGACGCTCGCGGGACGGATTGACTACCGGCCGATCCTGCCCTTCGTGCGCGATCAGCTGACTCAGCGCTACGGCCAGGGGACGCTGACCAAGGTGGCCGCCGTCTACGACCAGCCGTTCTGGCGCGAGCAGGGCTTCAGCGGCCAGGTTTTCTCGACCTCCGGCCCGGTCAACGCGACCTTCGACAACTCGCCGCCCAGTGGCAGGCCGGGGATCGTGTTCGGCTTTGTCGGCGGCGATCAGGCGCGCCACTATGCGGCCTCCTCTCCGCCCTCGCGACGCGGCGCCGTGCTGGATCAGTTCGCGCAGTTCTTCGGTTCTCGGGCTCGGCATCCGCGCGCGTTCTTCGAGACCAACTGGTCGGCCGAAGAGTGGACGCGAGGCTGCCCGGTGGGGATTCCCGCCGTCGGAGCGTTGTCGGGCTACGGGCCGTGGATCCGCGCGCCGATCGGTGCGATCCATTGGGCGGGAACGGAGACGAGCGACTACTGGAACGGCTACATGGACGGTGCCGTCCGCTCCGGCGAGCGCGCCGCCGCCGAGGTGCTGGCGGAGCTGTAGGGTCTCGGGCGCCAACCCCGTAACGGAGGAGGACGAGACCGCCGATGGCGAGCGTGCGCGACGCGACCTTTGAGCTGTTCCGCGCCCACGGGATGACGACCACGTTCGGCAACCCCGGCTCCACCGAGCTGCCGATGCTGCGCGAGTTCCCGGAGGACTTCTCCTACGTCCTCGGCCTCCAGGAGCTGGTGGTGGTGGGGATGGCCGACGGCTACGCGCAGGCCAGCGGGCGCCCGACGCACGTCAACCTGCACACCGCCCCGGGCGTCGGCAACGCCGTTGGCGGCATCTTCAACGCTCAGGCCAACAAGACGCCGCTGGTGATCACCGCCGGTCAGCAGGTGCGCGCACAGGTGACGATGGAAGCGAACCTGACCAACCGCGACGCCGTGATCGGGCCGCAGCCCTATGTCAAGTGGAGCCACGAGCCGCCGCGAGCCCAGGACGTGCCGGGAGCGATCGCGCGTGCCGTGCACCACGCGATGCTGCCGCCGCGCGGACCGGCGTTCGTGTCCGTCCCGATGGATGACTGGAACGCCGAGGCCGACCCCGATCTCGTCGGTCAGGCGATCCGGCGCACGGTCAACGGCCGCGCCGAGCCCGACGCTGGATCCCTCGAGGCGTTGGCACGGCGGCTCGCGCAGGCCGACAGCCCGGTGATGGTCGCCGGGCCCGATATCGACGCGAGCGGGGGCTGGGAGCACGCCGTCGCGCTGGCCGAGCGCCAGCGGCTCCCGGTCTGGGCCACCCCGGCGCCGGGCGGCGGACGGCTCGGCTTCCCGGAAAACCACGCCAACTTCGTCGGCATCCTGCCGCCGGCCATCGGCGCGCTCAGCGAGACGCTCAAAGCGCACGACCTCGTCCTCGTGGCCGGCTCTTCGGTATTTCCGTACTACCCGTACATCCCCGGCCCACTGCTCGGCGCGAACACCGAGCTCGTGGCGCTGACCTCGGATCCGGCCGAGGCGGCACGCGCGCCGATGGGTGACGCGATCGTCGGTGATGTCGGCTTGGCGCTGGCGCGCCTGGTCGAGCTCGTGCCCGAATCTGAGCGCGATGCTCCGCCGCGGAGAAGCGAGCCCAGTGAGGCCAGCCACGCTGATCCGCTCAGCGGCTCGGAGGCCGCGGCGGCGCTCGCCGACGTCTGGCCGCCGACGGCCATCGCCGTGGTTGAGACTCCCTCCTCGACCCTTGCGCTGCGCAACCGACTGCGCTTGTCGCGCCCGGGGAGCTACTTCTTCTCCTCGAGCGGCGGCCTCGGCTTCGGCATCTCGGCGGCAGTCGGCGTGCAGCTGGCGCAGCCGGGGCGCCCGGTCGTCTGCGTGCTCGGCGAAGGCTCGGCCCAGTACGGGATCACCGCGCTGTGGAGTGCCGTCGCGTACCGGGTGCCGGTGACGTTCCTTGTCCTACGCAACGAGGAGTACATGATCCTCAAGTGGTTCGCGGCCTTCGAGCAGGTGGGCGGTGCACCCGGTCTCGAGCTGCCAGGACTCGACGTGGCCGCCGTGGCGCGTGCCTACGGCATGCCCGCGCGCGACGTGCGCGGGCGAGAGGAGCTGGTGGAAGCGCTACGGGAGGACATCGCCGCCGACGACGGACCGCGGCTCGTGCAGGTGCGAGTCGCATCGGGAATGTGGCTGGAGTAACGCCACAATCCGCACCGGACCGGGCGCCCGAGTGGGTCGCCGGGGGCACGCCGCGGGGGCTGCGCCGGGCGCTGGCTGACGCCGTCGGAGCCGACCAGGTGCTGGACCGCGCCATCGACCTCGTCAAGTACGCCTCGGACGCGAGCCCGTACCGACTGATCCCGCGGGCCGTGGTCACCCCGCGCGGGCTCGGGGACATCGTCCGCTTGATGACCGTCGCGCGGGACAACGAGGCCCCCCTCGTTTTCCGCGCGGGCGGGACCTCGCTGAACGGGCAGGCCCAGAGCGACTCCGTGCTGGTCGACATCCGCCGCCACTGGAACCGGGCTCGCGTGCTCGACGGCGGTGCACGCGTGTGGGTCCAGCCGGGGATCGTGCTCGGCCACGTCAACCGGTTGCTCGCGCGCACCGGGCGCCGTCTCGGGCCCGACCCGGCGAGCACCGACATCGCCTGCGTCGGCGGCGTGATCGCCAACAACTCGGGCGGCATGCGCTGCGGCATCGTCGCCGACTCCTATCGCACGGTGCGCTCGCTGAAGATCGTGCTGGCGAACGGCACCGTGCTCGACACGGCCGATGCCGATGCCGAGCGGCAGTTCGCTGCGGCGGCGCCCGAGCTGGCCGCGGGACTGGCGCAGATCCGCGACGAGCTGCGCGCCGACGCGGAGCTTGCGGCACGCGTGCGCAAGAAGTTCGAGATCAAGAACACGACCGGTTACCGGTTGTGCGCGTTTCTCGATGCCGACACCCCGCTCGAGATCTTCCGCCGGCTCGTAATCGGTTCCGAGGGCACGTTGGCGTTCGTCGCCGAAGCTGTGTTCGAAACCGTGCCGCTCGGCCGCCACGCCACGCTCGCACTGGTCTCTTTCGACGATCTCGACGCCGCGGCCGCGGCCGTCGGGCCGCTTGTCGCCGCCGGGGCCAGCGCCACCGAGCTGATGCTCGGCACGACCCTGATCGCGGCTGCCTACAACATGCCGGGAACGCCCGAGCGCTGGAAGACGCTGCCGCCGAGCTCCGCTGCGCTGCTGGTCGAGTTTCGCAACGAGGTGCCCGAGGCGCTGGACGCGCCTGAGCACGAGGCGCTCGAGATCCTGGAGGGGCGAGCGCTCCTCGAGCCACCGCGGTTCTCCCGCCAGCGGGAGGAGATGGAGATGCTCTGGCACGTGCGCGAGGGGATGGCGGGACTCATGGCCGCGGTCCGCCCGCCCGGGGTGCAACTGATCTTCGAGGACGTCTGCGTGCCTCCGCCGCGCGTGGCCGAGGCGGCCAAGGACCTGCAGGCGCTGCTGAGCCGGCACGGCTTCATTCCCGGCCTGGCCGGGCACGCTTCCGCCGGCAATTTCCACTTCGTGCTGACGCCGAACTTCTGGGAGCCCGGGGATCGGGAGCGCTACGACGCATTCGTCCACGAGCTGGCGACGCTGATCGTCGACAAGTACGACGGCAGCCTCAAGGCCGAGCACGGCACCGGGATCAACATGGCGCCGTTCGTCGAGCGCGAATGGGGCGCCAAGGCGACCGAGATGATGTGGCGGATCAAGGCGCTGGCGGATCCGCACGGAATCCTCGCCCCGGGCGTGGTGCTCAACCGCGACCCCACGGTGCATCTACGCAACCTGAAGTCGACGCCCGACATCGAGGACGTGGCGACGAAGTGCATCGAGTGCGGCTTCTGCGAGCCCGTATGCCCGTCGCGCAACGTCACCACAACTCCCCGGCAGCGGATCGTGATCCGGCGCGAGATGGCACGGCAGACGCCAGGATCGCCGGTGCTCGAGGCGCTGCGCGAGCAATATGGCTACGAAGCCGTCGACACCTGTGCCGCCGACGGATCGTGCATGCACGCCTGCCCCGTGGCGATCGATACCGGCAAGCTGATCAAGGCGCTCCGCCACGACGCTCACGGGATGCGGGCCGAGCAAGTCGGCGCCACGCTCGCCGCGCGCTACGACGTCGCCGAACGCGCGACACGCGGCGCGCTGCGAGCCGGCGGCGGCGCCGCGCGGCTGCTGCGCCCGAGCGTCCCGCCGGCGGCGCCGGCTCAGCTTCCGTTCACGGTGCGCGAGGGCGCCGCGGCGGTGTACATGCCGGCGTGCATCAATCGCATGTTCGGCAACCCGGCTGGGGTGCCGGCTCACCCGACCCTCCCGGAGGCGCTGGTAGCGTTGTCGCGGCGGGCGGGGCGGCCGCTGTGGATTCCGGACGACGTCGCCGGCCACTGCTGCGGCGTGCCATGGAGCTCGAAGGGCTTCGACCGCGGCCACGCACGCATGGCGCAGCGCACGGCCGCGGCGATCGAGCACTGGACAGGAGGCGGGACGCTGCCGCTGGTGCTCGACGCGAGCTCCTGCAGCCACGGTTTGATCCACGAGGTGGCGCCGCCGAACGTCGAGATCCTCGACTCGATCGCGTGGGTGCACGACCACCTGCTGGCGCGACTGCAGGTCCGGCGCAAGCAGCACCGCGCGGTCATCCACTCGACCTGTTCCGCCGCCCACCTCGGGCTCGCCCCGAAGCTCGTCGCGATCGCCGCCGCGTTGGCAGATGAGGTCGAGGCTCCGGCCGCGAGCGGCTGCTGCGGGATGGCAGGGGACCGCGGGTGGCTTCACCCCGAGCTGCCGGCTTCGGCGCTGCGTGACGTGGCCCAGGAGCTCGAAGGTCGCTCTTTCGACGTCTGCGTGTCGAGCAACCGCACCTGCGAGGCGGCGCTCCAACAGGTGACCGCGCGTCCCTACGAGTCGCACGTACTGGCGCTGGAGCGCGCAACCCGGGGATGAGCCGGGGACGACCGGCCGCCGGCCTCTGCGACTCCTGTCGCCATCAGCAACTGGTGCCGACCACGCGCGGCTCGGTGTTCTCGCTCTGCCGGCGCTCGCGCCGCGAGCCGGAGCGCTTCCCGCGCTACCCGCAGCTCCCCGTGCGCGCCTGCACAGGGTGGGAGCGGCGGCAGGAGCGCGGATAGTCGCTCTACTGGGGCGGCTGCGGGTCCAGGACGATCAGGTTGCTGCCGTCCTGCGTTTGCACGAGCTGCTCGGAGAACAGCCCGCGCTCCGTGATCTGGGCCACGAGCCCCGCCTCCGGGGTCTGCTTCCACAGGCTGAGCTCGGGCACCGAAGGCGGGAAGCGCTCCGGGAACGTGTAACTGAGCGGCTGGGTCAGCCACGGCTTGAGCTCGTCGCGGACGAACAACAGCGCGATGTCGACGGGCTTGACCGCTGAACGCACGTGCGGGTTCGGGCAGATTCCGGTGCAGCCTTGCACGGTGTGGCCCGGCGGCAGGATCGCGACGACGTTTTGAATGCCGCTGATGTACTTGAACGTGTACAGCGCGAGCTCGAGCGCCTCGCGGCGCAGGAGCAGCAGGCGATCAGGCGAGGGCTTGCCCGCGCCGATCGTGCAGTTCGAGCTGCCGATCCCGCACAGGTTGTAGGCGATCGTCTTTCCGCCCAGCAGCGAGACTTGGCTCGAGGAAGGATCGGAGCGGACCGCGACCTGAAGGCTGCTGTTGCTCGTGGCGTTCGAGCTCGAAGAGCCGCTTGCGCTCGCCGACGATGGCGATGCGCTCGAGAGGTTCACGACCGTCACCACGTCGAGCTGGTCGACGGACGAGATGCGATAGAAGGGCGCTACGTGGTTGGCGATCTCGCGCGCGCCGAGCACTCCGTCGTCGGGCGGCGACCAGTCCGACCATTTGGTGGCCGTGTCGGTGCTGCTGCCGTTGCTCGCGATCACCACGAGCGCGACGGCTATCGCCCCGATCGCGATCCCGACCAACGCCGCGATGGCAATGCGGAACCGGTGGGCGTGCGGCGACGGACCGGTTACACGGTCGGCCATGTCCGGTCGTCCATCAGATCGATCTCGGGCCGCTTCAGGCCGGCGCGCGAGAGCATCTCCACGACCTCGTCGCCGTGCATCTCTTTGCGTTCGATCAGGACGTCGGCGATCCGCTCGACCGCCTCGCGGTTGGTCGCCATCAGCGCATAGGCGCTGACGTACGCCTGCCCGAGGATCTGGGCCGCTGACTTTCGCTTATCGCGATCCGCGAGCACCGAGTTGATCGGGTCGGGCATCATCGGCATGGCGCCGCTGGCGCGATTCATGATCGAGGCGCCGATCCGCTCGAGTCGCCGCAGGACTTCTTCGGCGTTGTCGTCGACCTCGAGCCCGCCGTTGATGTACACCGGGTCGGGACCCATCGCCCAGACGCCAACCATCGCCGCCGCGGTGGCGGTGGCGCTCTGCACGTCGCCGCTCACGCCCTGCGAGTTCTCGCCATAGAACACGTGCTCGGCGGCCATCGCGCCCAGCGTCATGATCAGCCCACCCATCACTCGGCTGCGGAAGTGCGAGAAGCGCTCGTCCTTCTCCATGCCCTGGTAGTGGCCGAGCGAGCCGCCGCGCTTGCGGATCGACAGACGTGTCGAGAGGATGTCGTCGCCCATGAACGCGTGGCCGGCAGCGGCGTGGCCGGCCTCGTGAAGGGCCACGGCACGCGTCTCCTCGGGGATGTACTCGATGTTCTGCGCCGTCCCCGCCTCGACCGTGGTCATCGCCTCGACGATGTCGCCCCAGCCGAACTCCCGGCGCCCTTCCGAATGCGCGATCGTCAGCGCCATCGAGCAGCACTGCTCGATCATCGAAGGCGAATAGCCGTTGGTGATCCGCGCCAGCTCGTCGCGTCGGCGGCCGGAGTCGAGGTCGGGCTCGTGCGCGACCTTCTCCAGGTAGAGGTCGAAGATGTCGAGCCGGTCGGTCTTGGTGGGGGTGCGGAACCAGATGTGGCGGCCCATCCGTCCCGCGCGGGTGAGGGCCGGATCGAGCTGGGTGATCGGCACGTTGCAGGCGCCGATGAAGTAGATCTGCTCGCTGCGGGGCTTGGGCGGAGGCAGGCGCAGCGACATGGGCCCGACTTTGCGCGGGACGACGAACATCGCGTCGAGGAATGTGTTGATCCGGTTGGTGAAGAACTTGCGCATCATCGGCGGCTCGTCGATGCCGTCCATCACCACCAGCAGCTGGTTGAGCGCCATGCCGCCGGTGCCGCCCATCCCGAAGCCGGGGTAGAACCGGCGGACCTTGTCGTTGATCCGATCCATGATCGGCGGGTATGCGCTCGCCGGCGGGTCAGCCCGCTGGGAGAACAGGCGCTCGCGCCATGCGCGCGACTCGATGACGACGTCGCCGGTGGGGGTGAGGCTGCCGTTGGGGCCGTAGAAGCAGAAGTCGTGGATCGTCGAAGTGGCGGCGTCGCTCATTCCGAGTCCGGTGCCGAGCGCCTGGCGCCTGGTCCCCACCGCGTCGATCTCGTCGATGAAGACGATGCACTGTCCGCCCCACTTCTTGGCCAGCCGCCGCGCCTTGTGGGCGAGGAACTGGACCGTGATCGCGTCCATGCCGATGAACATGCCGGCGAACCCCGAGCCCGGGATCGTCACGAACGGGCAGTTGAAGTTGGTGGCGATCGCTTTGGAGATCATCGTCTTTCCGGTGCCGGGCGCTCCGAGGAACAGCAGTCCGCGCTCGCGCTTACCTCCGGCCTGCTCGAACTCCTCGCCTGACTGCCACAGCGTGATCACCTTGGTGATTTCGTCTTTGGCCTCGGCCTGGCCTCGGACGTCGCCGATCTTCACGCCCCAGCTCGCGTCCCCAGGCTCATAGCCGCGAATCTGACGCACGGCGAAGAACAGGAACGGACCGAAGAAGATCGCGAAGTTGACGAAGAACAGCAGCGGCAGCTGGATGAAGATCAGCCCGAGCTGGGGCAGCGTGTCCGGCGGGAAGATCTGGCGCAGGCCCTGGAACGGATTGAAGAACGGCGCGCTGATGCCGGC
>JAFAZV010000418.1 GCA_019239445.1 Solirubrobacterales bacterium | reverse complement strand
GTGATCGAGTGCTTCGCCGCGGCTGCCGGCCGCCGCGATCGAGACCGACAGCTGCTCCTTGAGCGCTTCCTGGCCGATGAAGTCCTGGAGCCGGCGGGGACGCAGCGAGCGATCGAGCTCGTCTTCCGGCAGCTCCTCCGGGGTGTGAATTCGCTCTGGCGTCTGCGCCCCGGTCATCGGCGCGCGCTCCTCAGCGCGTCGGCGATCAGTGCCTCCGGCGCGTCGCCGCTGGCGCCGTCGAGAAGCTCGTCGGCCTCGACTGCGCTGTAGCCGAGGCCAATCAGGGCCTCGCGCGCCACTGCGCGTGGATCGTCACTGCTGATGATCGCGATGTCGGGCGCCGGCGAAGTCCCACCGACTTTCTCGCGCAGCTCGACGATGATCCGCTCGGCCGTCCGCTTGCCGATCCCAGGCACCGCCTGCAACCTGGCGCTGTCGCCCGCCGCCAGCGTCGCCAGTAGCTCGCGCGGAGGACCGCCGGACAGCACGGCCAGCGCGACTTTGGGCCCGACCGACTGGACGTTCAAGAGGAGCAGGAACAGATCTCGCTCCTCCTCGGTGGCGAAGCCGTAGAGCTGGAGCGAGTCGTCGCGCACGACGAGATGCGCGTGCAGCACGGCACGACCACCGACGGCCGGAACCCGGCGCAGCGTCTCCGAGGACACCGCCAGCCGGTAGCCGACGCCGGCGCACTCGATCACCACATGATCCGCCCGGCGTACGGCGACACTACCGCTCAGGAGCGCGATCATGCTCGGGCAACCGCCTGTGCCAGCGGCGCCCGGTTGACGTCGCAGATCGCCACGGCCAGCGCATCGGCCGCGTGATCCGGCGCCGGGGGCTCGATCAGGCAGAGCAGCCGAGCGACCATGCGCGCGACCTGCTCCTTGTCGGCACGACCCGACCCGCATACCGCTCCCTTGACCTGCTGCGGGGTGTACGAGCGCGTCGGCAGCTCGCGCTCGCCGGCAGCGAGCAGCACGACGCCGCGCGCCTGGCCGACGGCGAATGCGGTCCGGGCGTTGGCGCCGAAGTACAGCGCTTCGATTGCCATCGCCTCCGCCGCGTGGTCGTCGAGCAGCGCCCCCACGCGCGCGTGGATTTCAGCCAGGCGTCGCTCGAGCGCGACGCCGGGCGCGGTCTCAATCACACCTGCCGCCAGAGCGTGCAACCGCGCACCTCGACGCTGAACGACGCCGTAGCCGGTGCTCGCGGTGCCAGGGTCGACTCCGAGAACGATCATCTCGACTCGACATTCTGCGCACGGTGCCGGACACCTGCCGGCGCCCTGGTCGCCGTGGCGGCCGGCCGGTGCGAGGCTCGCGCCTGGTCGCGAACGTCGTATCGATTGCGCGACGGTGGGCGCGTACGACCTTTTCGCTGGCCTCGATGCAAAACGTCGTGTTCATCGTGGGCGCCGGCGCGAGAACGACAAAATTTGACCTGACGGAGGGGGCGGCGGGATCTCGGCCGCTGAGGGGGCTCGTGGCGTGTGGTGGGCCTGGTGGCGCAGCGGGGCGGCAGGAGACGCGGGCCGCCGTGCTCGCGCCCCGCGCGTCAGCGGGCCGCCGTGCTCGCGCCCCGCGCGTCAGCGCGCCGCCGTGCGCGAGCCCCAGTCCTCGGGTGGCGGCTGCTTGATCCCGAGCACGCTGAGGAGGAAGCTCGAGAGGATCGTCTGCACGCCGATGATCAGCGCCACGGCGGCGGGGATCGCGAGCCGCAGCGCGGAGGGATAGTCGAGGTGCCTGAATGACGAGTTGCGCCAGCGCACGAGCGCGATCACCGAGAGGATGATCGCCGCCAGCAGGAGCAGGCCCCCCGCCGCGAGACCGGTTTCGAGCGAGAACCACCGCCGGGCTCGCTGGACGAGCTCGGTGTCGGGCAGAAAGCCCTCCGAGGCGGCGTACACCCGCGCCAGCACGGAGAACACGATGGCCTGGAATCCGACCACGATCGCCGCGCCCGCGTACAGGATCGTGTGTACGTCGAGGCGGGCGCCGATCACGTTCTTCGGCCCCGGCAGCACCGCGATCCACAGCGCGAGCCCGATCAGGATCAGCACCAGCCCGGGATAGAAGAACAGCCACTTCGGGCTGTAGAGCAGGAAGAAGCGCAGCGTGCGCCAGCCGTCGCGCCAGGTGCGTAGATGCGGCGGGCGGCTGCGCAGGTCGGGCGAGAGCGTCGTCGGGACCTCGCGGAGGTCGAGGTGATAGAGCGCGGCCTTGGCCACCATCTCGACGCCGAGCTCCATTCCCGGGCTCTGGAGACCGAGCTTCGGCAGCGCGTCACGGCGAAACGCCCGCAGACCGCAGTAGAAGTCGTTGACGGGAGCGCGGAAGAACAGCCGGCCGAGCCAGCTCAAGCCGGGGTTGCCGAAATAACGATGCAGCGGCGGCATCGCTCCGGGAGCGATCCCGCCGGCGAAGCGATTGCCCATGACCAGGTCGGCGCCGTCGTCGAGCTGCTCGAGGAAGCGGCCGAGATGACCGAAGTCATAGGAGCCATCCGCGTCGCCCATGAGGATGTACTTGCCGCGGGCGGCGGCGAAGCCTCCCTTGAGTGCGCTGCCGTAGCCCCGGGCCTCGACGTGGACGACGCGCGCTCCCATCGACTCGGCCAGCTCGACGGAACCATCCGTGCTCCCGTTGTCGGCCACCAACACCTCGCCGCTGACGCCGCAGTCGACGATCGCCGCCTTGGCGCGCTCGATGCACGGCGCCAGCGATTCGGCCTCGTTCAGACACGGCATCACGATCGAGACCTCGTAGCGGTCTCGATCGCCATCGGCTACCGGTCCCGGGCGCTCGGCCTCGGTGACCCCGTGTTCGGCGTAAGCGTTCATGGCAAGCGCGAGTGCCGGGCGTGAGCTCGGCGAGGAAAAGTGACTGTACTGTGTCGCGCACATGATCGGGTCTCAACCGGCGGTAAGCCCTCCGCACCCCTCTACCAGCCCGCCGGCCGATGCCCGTGCGGGACGACGCGTCGGCGATTGGCTCGGCTCCTCGCTGGCGCCCGTGATCCTCGGATGCTTCGTGTTCGCGCTGATCAGCGTGATCGTCCTCTCCTGGGTGCCGAGCTCGGATCCGTGGGCGTGGATCGACTGGGGGCAGGAGATCGCCTCGTCGAAGCTGTCCGTCGGGCTCGCCGGTGGGCCCTCGTGGAAGCCGTTCCCGGCCGTCTTCACGTCGGTGTTCGGCCTGTTCGGCAGCGCCGCGCCCCACCTCTGGCTGTTGGTCAGCCGGACCGCCGGGCTGCTCGCCTTCGTCGCCGCGTTCAGGCTCGGGCGGCGCTTCGCCGGCCCGATCGCGGGCATCGTCGCTGTGATCGCGCTCTGCTTCGTGCAGGACTGGCTGTTCTACCTGGCTCGCGGGGCCTCGGAGCCGATCGTGGCGGCGCTGACGCTGTGGGCGATCGACCGCCACCTGAGCGGCTCGCCTCGCCTGGCCTACTTCCTCGCCTTCCTGGCCACGCTGAACCGGCCCGAGTTCACCCCCTTCCTCGCGCTGTACGGGGCCTACCTGTGGCTTCGCGTCCCGGGGTCGCGGCCGCTGGCGGTCACGCTGCTCGTGCTGGTCCCGATCGCCTGGCTGGTGCCCCCGTGGCTCATCAGCGGCAACGCGTTCCAGGCCGGCAGCGCGGCCCTCGGTGGCAAGGGCTCGCCGGGCGGGGCGCTACCGGAGCTGCGCAGCAGCGTTCCCCTGATGGGCGTGCCGACGCTCGTCCTCGCGGCGGTCGGCCTCGGCTTCGCCTACGTCCGGCGCGAGCGGACGCTCGTTTGGCTCGGCGCGGGGGCGATCGTGTGGGCACTGATGGTCGCGTTCATCACTCAGGTTGGCTATGGCCTTCCGCGCTATCTCCTGCCGGCGGGTACGGTGGCCTGTGTCCTCGCCGGGGTGGGTTTTGTGCGGATCGCCGAGTTCGCGGATCAGAAGCTCGGCCGGCCGCGGCCGCACGGCGCCGGGTGGGTGGCGTTCGCGGTCGGTGCGGCCGTGATCGCAGCGACTTTGCCCTGGTCGATCCCACGCGTGAACTCGCTCGTCAATCAGGGCTCTGACGCCAATCAGGCGGCGAAGCTGCAGGGCCGGCTGTTCACGGCGGTGGATCGCGTCGGCGGCCGGAGCGAAATTCTCCCGTGCGGCTCGAGTCATGTCGCGGTCAATCACACGATGGCCAGTGCCCTGGCGTGGAAGCTTCAGACCCGGCTGAGCCGTGTCCGACCCTTGATGCGCGGGACCGGCTACGTCTTCTCCGCGCCCCACCTCCGGAGCACCGGAACGTCACCGCCGATCGTCCGCTCGCCGCAGCGATCGGTCACCCGGGTAGCGGTCGTTGCGCCGTGGACGGTCCGGCTCGTGCGCCACGCCGGCGCGACCGGTCCGCCTCGCTGCGCACGTCGCCCGCGGGTCACGGCCTGATCGCTCACCAGGTGGATTTCGCTGCCGCAGGGTTGCTCGACGGGCTGGAGGGCGAGCCCCGGCGGGCGCGCGAGGCGCTGCTCGAGCAGCTCGTGGCGGACGGCGCCTCGCTCGAAGAGCTGAAGGCCGCGGTGGCCGAAGACCGGCTCGCGCTGCTGCCGCTCGAGCGGCTGCTCGGCGGTCGCTACAGCGCCGCCGAGATCGAGGCGCAGACGGGCGTGCCGGCCGAGCTGATCGTGCGGATCAGGGGGCTGCTCGGCCTCCCGCGGCCGGAGCCGGGCGACCGCGTGTTCGGCCCGGAGCAGATCACGACCGCCAGCGCGCTCAAGCTGTTCCTCGACAGCGGCTATGACGAGAACGCGATCGCCGAGATCACCCGCGTCCTCGGTGAGGGAATGTCGCGCCTCGCGGCGACCGTCACGGCTTCGTTCGCGGAGACGTTCCTGCGGCCCGGAGACACCGAGCAGGAGGTCGCAGCGCGCTTCACCGCGCTCACCGAGCAGCTGCTGCCGGCAGCTGAGCCGATCCTCGTGGGTGCGTTCCGCCAGCACCTGCTCGAGGCCGTGCGCCGCGGAATCCTCGGCCGCTCCGAGCTCGAGGCGGGGCAGATTCCCGATGCTCAGGAGATCGTCGTCGGCTTCGCCGACCTCGTCGGCTTCACGCGCCTCGGCGGCGAGGTCGAGATGCAGGAGCTCGGCAGCGTCGCCGGCGATCTGGCCGCGCTGGCGGGCGAGGCCGTGGCGCCGCCGGTGAGGCTGATCAAGACGATCGGCGACGCCGCGATGTTCGTGAGCCCGGAGCCGGGGCCGCTCGTCGACGTAACGTTGTCGCTGTTGCAGGCGGCCCAGGACGCCGAGCTGCCGGCGCTGCGCGCCGGGATCGCGTCAGGCGGAGCGGTGCTGCGGGCGGGGGACTACTACGGACCGTCGGTCAATCTGGCCAGCCGCGTGACCGGCCTGGCGCGGCCGGAGAGTGTGCTCTGCACCGAGGAGGTGCACGACGCCGTGCCCGAAGAGTTCGCCTGGTCGTTCGTCGGCCGGCGGCGGCTGAAGGGCGTAGGCGAGCCGGTGGCGCTGTACCGGGCACGGCCGCGCGAGGACGAGCCAGAAGGCGAGGTCGAAACGGGAGCTCGCCGGCGGCCACGGCGCCGTCGGCGAGAGCGCTGAGCGACACCTGCTTCGCTCAGCGGGCGGGCTGAATCCGACGGCGAAACGAAGGCGTCAGCTCACGCCGAGCAGATCGACGACGAATACGAGCGGCGCGTTGCCTGGGATCTGCGGCGGGCTGCCGGTCGTGCCGTAGCCGAGGTTAGGCGGGATGATCAGCTCGCGGCGGCCACCTACGCGCATTCCAGGAATCCCCTGGACCCAGCCGGCGATCACCCCACCGGGCCCGCTGCTCAGCTTAAACGAGATCGGGTGGCCGCTCTTCCACGAGGAATCGAACTCCTTGCCGCCCTTGTAGAGCACGCCAACGTAGTTGACGGTGACGTTGCTGCCGTTCGCCGCGGTCGGCCCAGTCCCCTTCACAAGGTCTCTGACCACGAGATTCCTGGGCGCCGATGCGCCGGGCACGTTGACGGCGGGCTTCTTCGACAGCGGCGACGGCGGCTGCGGCGTCGTCGCGGTGGGCGCAGTCGGCGTGGTGCTGGTCTGCGGCGGCGCAGTCACCGCGGCCTGGGTCGAACCCCCGGCCGGCGCCGCCTGTACGCCGGGAGCTTTGGAGCTGCCGCACGCGGCTAGCGCCACGGCAGCGAGAAGCGCGAACAACGGGGTGAGGATTCGGTTGCGGGTCATCCGCGGCAGGAGGGTAGCGAGTCGGGTCGGCGCGACCCCCGAGCCGCCGGCTCGGCCGCCGAGATCGATCAGCTGGCGATCCGCTCGAGCACGTCCGCGGCGACATCGAAGTTGGCGTGTACCTCGGTCACGTCATCCGACTCATCCAGCGCGTCGATCAGCTTCATCAGCCGTGCGGCGTCGCCCTCTTCCAGCGGAACCCGCGATCTGGGCCGCTGCTGCAGATCAGCGGAGTCGAACTCGACGCCTCCCGCCTGCAGGGCATCCCGCACCGCGCCGAGAGCCCCGGGTTCGGTGATCACTTCGAACACGTCGTCATCGCGCTCGATGTCGAGCGCACCGGCGTCGATCGCCGGCATCAGGTCGTCTTCGTCGTAGCGGGCGGCGTCGAGGACGATCACGCCCTGCTTATCGAACAGATACGAAACGGAGCCAGGCTGGCCCAGGCTCCCGCCATGCTTTGAGAGCAGGTGCCGCACGTCGGCGCCGGTGCGGTTGCGGTTGTCGGTCAGGGCCTCAATCAACAGCGCCACGCCGCCCGGACCGTAGCCCTCGTAGAGCACGGTCTCGATCCGATCGGCGTCGAGCGCCTCGCCGGTCCCCTTGCCGACGGCACGCTCGATGTTGTCCTTCGGCATCGACGCATCGCGGGCCTTCTGGATCGCCAGCGCCAGGGCCGGATTGCCGTCTGGATCGCCTCCGCCTTCGCGCGCGGCAACTGTGATCGCGCGGGCGAGCTTGGTGAAGTGCTGGCCGCGGCGCGCGTCCACGACCGCCTTCTTGTGCTTGATCGAGTGCCACTTGGAGTGCCCGGACATACCGGAGCACCAGTCTAGATCCAACTCCTCGCTCGCACGGGACGGCGAAGCCGGGGGACCGGCTGGCCAGCTGTGCGCGGGCGCGATGGTGCGAGTAGGCTGCGACCCATGACACGCCTCTCACCCTTGGCCGACCCGCTGCCGCTGCTGAGACGGCTTGCACTTCTGCTCGGCCCGTTGCTCCTGATCGCGCTCGCCGGCTGTGGCTCATCGAGTTCGAGCAGCTCCGCCACGTCGTCAGCGGCGCCCGCCTCGAGCACAAGCGCCTCTGCCGCCTCCTCGACCTCCGGGGCAGCAAGCGGCGCAGCGAGCGCGGGCGGGACCGTAAAGGTGACGATGAAGAATCTGGCCTTCGCTCCTCCGGCCGTCAACGCCAAGGTCGGCCGGACGGTCGAGTGGGTTAACGATGACCAACCGCCGCACAACGTGACCTACGTGAGCGGTCCTAAGTTCACGTCCTCCGGGACGATGAACATGGGCGCGACGTTCAAGCTCAAGCTCTCGCAGCCCGGCACGATTCATTACGTGTGCACGATCCACCCGTTCATGAAGGCGACGATCGTGGTGTCGAAGTGAGCACCGCCGCGGATCCGTCGATCTTCAAGGCCTACGACATTCGCGGCCTCTATGGCAGCGACATCGACGCCGAGGTGGCAGGGCTGATCGGCCGCGCGTTCACTCGCGTGATCGCGCGCCTGGAGGCGAAGCCGACTTCCGAGTTGCGACTGGGCCTCGGACACGACATGCGGCTGACCGCGCCCGAACTGGCTACGAGCTATCGCGAGGGCATGTGCAGCGAGGGCGCGACGGTGCTCGACGCCGGAGAGGTGGCAACGGAGATGCTGTATTTCCTCGTCGGCTCCCGCGAGCTCGACGGCGGGCTGATGTGCACGGCTTCGCACAATCCGAAGGCCTACACCGGAGCGAAGCTCGTCGGGCGAGGGGCGCTCGCGCTTTCCGGTGACGCCGGCATCGACGACGTTCGCGAGCAGATCGAGGCCGGTTTGCCGGCGCCCCCCGGGGGCGGGTCGGTGCAGGAGGTGCGGATCGAAGACGAGTTCCAGAACGCGGCGCTGAAGTTCATCGATGCGGCGGCCGTGCGAGGACTGAAAGTCGTGGTTGACGGTGGCAACGGGATGGCAGGTCCGATGGTGGGGCCGCTGCTCGAGCGCCTCGGGCTCGACCTGAGCGAGGCCTACTGGCAGCCGGACGGCAACTTCCCGGACCACGAGCCGAACCCGCTGCTGGCGGAGAACCGCGAATTCATCATGCGCGAGGTGGTCGATACGGGGGCCGACCTGGGGATCGCGTGGGATGGCGACGCCGATCGCTGCTTCTTCATCGATGAGCAGGGCGCTTTCGTCGACGGCGACTTCCTCACGGCGTTGCTCGCGGACTCGATGCTGCGCAAGGAGCAGGGCGCCACGATCCTCTACGACGTCCGTGCCAGCCGCGCGGTGCCTGACATCGTCGAGCGTCGAGGCGGCCGAGCGCTGATGAATCGAGTCGGGCATGCGTTCTTCAAGACGCGGATGCGCGAAGAGCACGCGGCTTTCGGCGGCGAGGTCTCTGGGCACTACTACTTCCGCGACTTCTATTGCGCTGACTCCGGCACGATCCCGGCGCTGCTGATCCTGGAGCTGCTCTCGCACGAGGGCAAGCGGATGTCCGAGCTGCTCGAGCCGTACCGCTCGCGCTACTTCATCTCCGGCGAGATCAACTCTGAGGTGTCCGATGGACAGGCCAAGATCGAGGAGCTGGCCGCGCGCTACAAGGACGGCCACCAGTATGAGCTCGACGGCCTGTCCGTGGAGTACGAGGACTGGCACTTCAACGTCCGCCCCTCCAACACTGAGCCGCTGCTGCGGCTGTGCCTCGAGTCCCTGAGCTCGCCGGAGGACATGGAGCGCCGGCGCGATGAGGTGCTGGGCGTAATTCGTTCGTGACGCCGGCGACGGCCGGAGGCGCCGACGCCGCGGAGTCGCTGGCCCGGGCGGCGCAGGCTGGGATCCACCGCCTTGCGATCCCGACGCCGTTCCTGGTTGGCCGGATCAACTGCTACCTCGTCGAGGACCGGCCGCTCACGCTGATCGACACCGGCCCGAACTCCGGCAAGTCGCTCGACGAGCTCGAGCGCGCACTGGCCGAGCGCGGCCACGCGATCGAGGACCTCGAGCTGATCATCCTCACCCACCAGCACATGGACCACGTCGGCCTGCTCGAAATCTTGGCGCGGCGTTCACAGGCCGAAGTGGCCGCGCTCGATCTGCTCGCCCCGTACCTGGAGAACTTCAGCGCCAGCGCCACGGCTGACGACGAGTTCTCGCAGAACGTGATGCGCCGCCATGGCATTCCGAGCGACGTGGTAGCCGTGCTGAGCGCAGTCGGGGCCGCATTCCGGGCCTTTGGCTCCAGCGGGCACGTGAGCCGGCAGCTTCGGGACGGCGAATCGCTGCACTGGCACGAGAGAAGCCTGCGCGTGCTGCACCGGCCCGGCCACAGCCCCTCGGACACGATCTTCTGGGATGAGCAACGACGGATCCTCATCGCCGGCGACCACCTGCTGGCTCACATCTCCTCGAACCCGTTGCTGTCGAGGCCTCTGAGGCCCGAGAGCGACGCGCAGCCGCACGCACTGCTCGACTACCTGGCCTCGCTGCAGGCAACCCGCGAGCTGCCGGCGGAGCTGGTGCTCTCCGGTCATGGGGAGCCGATCGTCGACCACGCGGCGTTGATCGACGAGCGCCTGCGGATGCACCAGCGGCGGGCGCGCAAGATCCTGGCCATGCTCGCCGACGGTCCGCTCAGCGGCTACGAGATCGCGTTGCGCATGTGGGGCAACATCGCGGTCACCCAGGCCTACCTGACCCTGTCCGAGGTACTCGGGCACCTGGACCTGCTCGTTCGCGAGGGGCGGGTCCACGAGCAGGAACGCGAGGGCATGGTCAGGTTCGCCGCGAAGTAGGGGCGGCGTGCCACCATCCGCATCGTCATGAGCGGACGGACCGAACTCGATTCTGAGCTCTACGAGCGGACCGAGGAGAGCCTGAAGACGGCGCTTCAGAAGCACGACCCGCTTTGGGGTCCGCAGCTGGTCATCGTCTTGGCCATCCTGCTCGACGTGTCGCTTCCAGACAAGCTGGCCATCGGCCCGAGCTGGCTGCTTCCGGCAGTCGAGGTGCTGTTGCTCGTCGGGCTGACCATCGCTTCGCCGTACCCGCGGGTTCGGCATTCGAAGCTGCGCCGGCGGGTGGCTCTCGGGTTCATCTCGCTGGTCAGCCTCGTCAACCTGGTCTCGCTCGGCCTGCTCGTGCACTACCTGCTGCACCACGGCAGCAGGCCTGAGACCGGACGGCCGCTGATCCTGGCCGGGATCGTGCTCTGGGTCACCAACGTCCTGCTGTTCGGGCTGTGGTACTGGGAGCTCGACCGCGGCGGCCCGGTCGCGCGAGTCATGACTCCGAACGCGCTCCCCGACTTCCTGTTCGTGCAGATGTCTCAACCCAGTTGCGCCCCGCCTGGGTGGATGCCGACGCTGATCGACTATCTCTACCTCTCGTTCACCAACGCGACCGCGTTCAGCCCGACCGACACGATGCCGCTTACCCGCACCGCGAAGCTGGCCATGGTGGTCCAGTCGACGGCCGCGCTGCTGACGATCGGTTTGGTAGTCGCCCGAGCCGTGAACATATTGACTTGAACATGAGCCCGAGCCGACCTCCAGGCACACATGAGCCTCGCCCGCGTCGAAAGATCGACTGGGAGCTCGTCGCCTGCGGCTGGCGCGGACACGTGCTCGTAGGCACCGACGCCGCTGAGCTGCGCCGGCAGGACGAGCTGCTCGCACGCGAGCAGCCTCCGATCCGCTGGCACAGGTGCCTGCGCTGCGACAGCTGGGTAGCGCTGCCGCCGCCGCGCAGCCCGACACGCCCGACCCCGCCCGACCGCGACGCGATCGAGATCCCGCTCCGCGGCAAGGCGCTGCGCGACAGGGTCGTGCTGCGCCTGATCGCGGTCGATCGCGCGCTGCACTTCACGATCCTGGTGGCGCTCGGCATCGCGGTGATCGCATTCGCCGGCAACGAGACGACACTCCGAGACGCCTACTACCGGATCCTCACCGATCTCCAGGGCGGCGTGGCCGGAGGCCCGGTGCAGAACACGGGCCACGTCGGGTTCCTCCACGAGCTCGACAAGTTGTTCTCGCTGCGGGCGGGAACGCTGCGTGGCGTGGGCATCGGCCTGCTCGCCTACGGCGCGCTCGAGGGCGCCGAGGCGGTGGGGTTGTGGCTGGGCAAGCGCTGGGCCGAGTACCTGACCTTCGTAGCGACGACCATTCTGCTGCCACTCGAGATCTACGAGATCGCTCACCGCCAGTCGGCGCTCAAGATCATCGGGTTCCTGATCAACCTGGCCGTCGCGATCTGGCTGCTGTTCGCCAAGCGCCTGTTCGGCCTGCGCGGCGGCGGCAAAGCGGACGAGCGAGCCCGCGCGTACGACATGAGCTGGGAGGCGGTCGAGCGCGCGACGCCGCCCTATGCCGAGGCCCAGCTGGCAGAAAGCGCCGCCGGCCGATGAGCACGGTCCAGGACAGCACCGAGCAGGAGGTCCGGCGTATCGGGGCCGAGCTCGCGGACGCGTTTCCATCCGCCGGACACAGCCCGATGCGCGCGCTCGATAGCCGCGCCATGGAGCTGGCTGCGCGGGACCGCGAGCTCAAAGCGGCACTGTTTCGCTTCGTGGACGTGGTCCCGGCCTGCCGCTCATTAGACGATCTCGCGCGCCACCTAACCGGGTTCCTCGAAGAGGTCCCGGAAACCCCCCCGTCGCTCGCCGCCGCCATGCGGATCGCTCACACGAGGCCCGGGCGAGCTGCGCTGGGTGCAGCCGCCGCCGGCGGGGTCAAGCACATGGCGCACCGCTTCATCGTCGGCGAAAGCCCTGCCGCGGCGCTCGAGGTCCTGCGCGGGCTGTGGAAACGCGGCGTGGCCAGCACAGTCGACCTGCTCGGCGAGGCGACAGTGACCGAGGCCGAGGCCGACAACTACGCACGTCGTTGCACCGAAGCGCTGGAGGAGATCGCTCGCGAGGCGGCGCGCTGGCCGGAGCGGCCAGTGCTCGAGCGCGACAGCGCCGGTCGCCTGCCCCGGGCCAACGTCTCGGTCAAGGTCTCCGCGCTGACCCCGCTGCTCCGCCCCGATGCTCCCGAGCGCGGGCGCGACGACGCCGCCTGCCGCCTACGCCCGTTGCTGCGCCGCGCCCGCGAGCTCGACGCGCACATCCACATCGACATGGAGTCGCTCGATTCGCGCGAGGCCGTGCTCGAACTCGTGCTCGGCTTACTGCGGGAGGACGAGTTCCGCGAAGGACCTTCGGCGGGATTGGTGCTCCAGGCTTACCTGCGCGATTCCCCTGAGCAGCTGACGACGATCCTCGAGTGGGCGCGTTCCTGCCCGCGGACGCCGCCGGTGCAGATCCGCTTAGTCAAAGGCGCCTACTGGGATCACGAGCTCGTGGAAGCGCGCCAGCATGGTTGGCCGACGCCCGTTTTCGAGGTCAAAGCCGACTGCGATCGCAACTTCGAGGCCCTCACGCGCCGGCTGGTGCACGCGCGGGAGCTCGTGCGCGTCGCGATCGGCTCGCACAACCTGCGCTCCGTCGCCCATGCGATCGCCGTCAGTCGCCAGGCCGGAGGCTCAGATCAGGACTTGGAGCTCCAGGTCCTGCGGGGGCTCGGGGACGAGCTCCAGGACGCGCTCGCGGCCAGTGGCCTGCGGGTACGTACGTACTGCCCGGTGGGCGACCTGGTGGCTGGCATGGCCTACCTCGTCCGCCGGCTGCTCGAGAACACGAGCAACGACTCGTTCCTGCACGAGCAGGCGACAGGAACGCCGCTCGAGGAACTGCTGGCGGCACCCTAACCGTTCGTTCACTTGACCGACCTGCCCGAGTTCAGCAACGAGCCGATCCTCGAGCTTCGTCGCGCGAGCGTGCGCGCCGGCCTCGCGGATGCGCTGGCAGCTGTCGACGAGACGCTGCCCCTCGAAGTGCCGGCGATGATCGGCGGCGAGGTGACGCCAGGCTCGGCCAGCTTCGAGTCAAGCGATCCGGGTGAGCCGAGCCGCGTCGTGGCGCGTGCTGCGCGCGCCACCGAGGACGACGCAAGGGCCGCCGTTGCGATTGCGTCGCGGGCCGCGCCGGGGTGGGCCGCGATAGGCGCCGAGGCGCGCGCCCAGGCGCTGCTCGGCGCCGCCGAGTGGCTGCGCGCCCGCCGGCTCGAGCTTGCCGCGCTCGAGGTCCGGGAATGCGCCAAGCCGTGGCCCGAGGCCGACGGCGACGTGTGCGAGGCGATCGACTTCCTCGAGTACTACGCCCGTGCAGCGGTCGCGCTCGAGGCGGGCCGCACGCTCCTCCAGGTCCCGGGCGAGCGCAACGAGCTCCGCTACGTCCCCCGAGGAGTGGTTGCCGTGATCTCGCCGTGGAACTTCCCCCTCGCGATCCCGTGCGGGATGACGGCGGCGGCGCTGGCCACGGGCAACGCCGTCGTGCTCAAGCCGGCCGAACAATCGCCGGCGTGCGCGTTGCGGCTCGTTCAGGCCCTGCGGGCCGGCGGCGTTCCGCCGGAGGCGATCTCGCTGCTGCCCGGGTTCGGGGAGGTTGGCGCCGCGCTGGTGCACGATCCTGGCGTCCACACGATCGCGTTCACGGGTTCGCTCCCCGTCGGCCTCGAGATTGTCCGCGCCGCGGCCGAGGTTGCCCCCGGTCAGCGGCACCTCAAGCGCGTGGTGGCTGAGCTAGGGGGAAAGAACTGCGTGATCGTCGCCTCCGACGCCGACCTCGACGAAGCGGTGCCGGCCATCGTCTCCTCCGCTTTCGTCTACGCCGGGCAGAAGTGCTCGGCCGCCGCGCGGGTGCTCGTGGACGAGGCGATTGCCGACACGCTGATCGAGCGCGTCGCCGGAGCCGTGCGAGTTCTGGTCGTCGGCCAGGCCTCGTCGCTCGGGACCGATGTGCCACCGGTCATCGAGGAGGCGGCGGCGGAGCGGGTGAACGGCTACGCGGAGATGGCCGAGCGCGATGGGCGCATCGTTGCCCGGGGCGGTGAGGCCGCGGACGGCGGCCTCCCCGAGGCAGGATGGTTCTGCCCGCCGATCGTGGCCGCAGATCTAGCGGGCGATTCACCGGTCCTGCGGGAGGAAGTGTTCGGGCCGCTGTTGACGATCGAGCGCGTCCGAGATGTCGACGCCGCGCTGGAAGTGCTCGACGGTCTGCCGTTCGCGTTGACCGGAGGCCTGTTTGCTCGGGACCCGGCGGTGATCCGGAAGGTGCGCGAGCGCACACCGGTCGGGAACCTGTACGTTAACCGCGGGATCACGGGAGCGATGGTCGGTCGGCAGCCGTTCGGCGGGAACCGCCTGTCCGGCACGGGGACGAAGGCGGGCGGGCCGGACTACCTGCTGCATTTCGTCGAGCCGCGGGCGGTGACTGAAAACACCATGCGCCACGGACTCGTCGTCTGAGGCCGGCCACACTGGCCAAGGGTTCGGCATTTCGAACCAGAACGCCAATCCGTGGGCGTTAAGGTTCTGAGTGGTGGATTCGCCGTGGAACGCGTGGAAGGTGGCGCTCGCCGTGGTGCTCTTGGCGGGTATCTGCATCAGCGCCTGCGCGCATGCGCCGCGCCGGAAGGTGCCAGGCTCCGAGCTGCGCCGGCTGGTGATCTCGGCGCTGGCGCTCTACGCCGTCGGTGGCGCGGCCTCGCTGACCCGCCATCCGGCGCTGGCCGGACTCGCCTACGCGGCCGGGATCGCGGTGTGCGCGCTGGCGGCGTGGCTCTCGCGCGGACGCGACGCTGAGGACCCGCCGGGCGGCGGTGGCGGCAGCACGCCGATGGACGAGCCTCCGCCGCCCGAGCCGGATGGGGCGCCGGCGTTCGACTGGACTGCCTTCGAGCGCGAGTTCCGGACCTTCGCCGCACGCCGGCGCCAGGAGACCTCGGGCAGGTCCTGAACGGAGCGCTGCGCCCGCTCGGCCGGCGCGCGCTCGAGAGCCAGTGCTACGCCGGCTCGGCCGGCGCGCGGTCCAACCCCAGCAGCAGCTCGTGCAGCCGAGGCTCACCTGCCAGCTCGGGGTGGAACGCGACCGCGATCACGTTCCCCTGCCGGACCGCGACGGGATGACCGTCGAGCTCAGCCAGGACGCTCACGCCCTCGCCGCGCTCGGAGATCCATGGAGCGCGGATGAAGACGGCGCGCAGCGGCCCGCCGTCGATCCCGTTCAGCTCGATGTCGGCTTCAAACGAGCGCAGCTGGCGGCCGAACGCATTGCGCTCAGCGCGGACATCCAGCAGACCGAGATGATCGCGATCGAGCATGATCATTCCCGCGCACGTGCCGAGCACCGGAGTGCCGCGGGCGATCAGGTCGCGCAGCGGGGCGGCGAGCTGCTCGCGCTCGATGCCGAGCGTCATGACCGTGGATTCGCCGCCCGGGATGATCAGCGCGTCGAGTCCCTCGAGGTGGTCCGGCACCCGCACCTCGCGCGGCTCGGCGCCGAGCGCGCGCAAGATCTTCGCGTGCGCCTCGAAGCCCCCTTGCAAGGCAAGGATGCCGACCCGGCTCGCCACGGCCGCTACCAGCCGCGGGGGGCGAGGAGCTGCTCTTCCTGAAGCTTCGAGGTCTCGAGGCTCACCATCGGCTGCCCGAGGCCGGTCGAAGCGGCAGCGACGCGAGCGGGATCCTGATAGTGGGTCGTCGCCTCGACGATCGCTCGTGCGCGCCGCTCGGGCTCGGAGGACTTGAAGATTCCCGAGCCTACGAACACGCCCTCGGCGCCGAGCTGCATCACGAGCGCGGCGTCGGCCGGAGTGGCGATCCCGCCGGCGCAGAACAGCACGACCGGAAGGCGCCCGTTGGCGGCAACCTGGCGGACGAGATGAAGGGGCGCCGCCAGCTCCTTGGCCGCGGTCGCGAGCTCCGCGTCGTCGAGCATCGTCAACCGGCGGATCCCGCCGCCGATCAGCCGCAGGTGCCTGACCGCCTCGACGATGTCGCCGGTCCC
>JAFAZV010000417.1 GCA_019239445.1 Solirubrobacterales bacterium | reverse complement strand
CGCCTTCAGGTAAGCTCCGCGCCGACGGGGGCCGGTGGAGATCGGTTAGCGGGGCATGCGCCGAGAGAGAGGAGCAAGGGCGTGGCGACACATCTCATCTTCCATGAGGTCGACGACGTTGAGCATTGGCTGCAGTCTCCCAAGCGAGAGGAAGTGTTCGGGCCGATCGGAATCAGGGTGCGACCGTTTCGCGACCCGGGCGGCTCGAACCGTGTCGGTCTGATCGCCGAGATCCCGGATATGGACGCGTTTCAGAAATTCATGCAGTCCGACGCGGCCGGCGACGCGAGGAAACATGATGGCGTCCGACCCGACACGCTCCTGATCCTCGACGAAGGATTGCCCTCCGGCTGATAGCACGGCGCCTTGGGAAAAGCCTCGCGGAGGGCAACCGCATCGGAAGCGTCGTGACGCCAACGGCCACCGCTCCGTGGCCCCGGTCAGGCTTCGTTGTAGAACTCCAGCCGTAGCGAGCCCGCGTCTACGCCGGCATCCTGCATTGCCTGCCGCAGGTCAGCGCGTTCGAAGAAGGAGTGCGCTTCCTGCGAACTTCCGAAGCGGTGCATCACGAGAACGCTGTTTGGGTCGCCTTCAGCCCGATAGACACTCTCGTCGGTGACGCCGCTACCCCGCTGAAGCTCACCGACGCTGTCGTAAACGCGACGCCACGCGTCGTAGTCCGACACGCGGTGCTGGACGAAAGTGATAGTCATTTCGACCTCCTAGGATCCTGTCGGTCGGCGCCCCACGCCCACGGATGACCGTATCCATCCGCGCTCGGCAGCGCAAGCTCAGCAAATGATCGTCGGCTCAGCAGCCCTCAGCGCGTCGGCCAGATTCGCCCCCGACCCGAGCTTGCGCAATCTCACGGTTGGTGTGAGGAGGCTTGGGATGAGCATGCTCTAAGTCGGCGCGCGTTGAAGGAAGTCTTCCGCTCGACGTCGAATCACCCGGCGGAGATGCCGCGGGCAGTGGTGACAGCGATCGCAGCGCAGAAGGGCGGGACGGGCAAGACCGCGCTGGCCGGGAGCCTGGCCGCGCAGTGGGGCTACGCGGGATCTCGCACGTTGCTCGTCGATCTCGACCAGCAGGCAAATCTGACTTTCGCCTTCGGCGTCGACCCGGGCTTGTTGGAGGCGACGGTGGTCGACGTCCTGGCGCCCCGCAATGCCGTGCCGGCCGAGCAAGCGGTCCTCGAGCGCGTGCATGGCGTGCCCGGCCTGGATCTGTTGCCGTGCGACGAGCGAGCGGAGGCGTTGGATACGCAGCTGCGCTCGGAGACGATGGGGGTGTTCAAGCTGAAAGATGCCCTCGAGCCGCTGCTCGGGGAGTACGAGCGCGTGCTGATGGACTGCCCGCCGAACGTCGGAGAGCTGACGGTGTCGGCGCTGCTCTTGGCGGACGAAATCGTGTGCCCGGTGAAGATGGGAGACAGCAACGCGCTTCGGGGCATCAGTCGGCTCACGCAGACGGTTGAGAAACTAAACCGCCGGGGCGCACATGTGCGCTTCAGGAGCCTGGTCAGGGTTGAGTGCGATCCCTCTCAGGTGAGCTACCGGCGGAATGGAGACGCACTCAAGCGGCTCGCGCGGCGCTCGAAGCTCCCGCTGGCGCGCACAGAGCTGCGAGCACGCGCCGCGTGGAGGACGGCGATCACCCAGGATGTGCCACTGATCCTGCTTGATGCGCCGGACCGAGGGACGCGCGAAGCGCAAGCCGATGTCCATCGCCTGGCGCGAGAGCTCTGGCCACGGGTGCCGTTTCCGGCCCCCAACGAGATCAAAGCGCGACGCAGAGCAAGCGGGACCTCTTTTGAGAGCCCGGCGCCGGCCAAGAGGGCTGCCTAGTGGCGCTTCGGCCCGTGTCCGAGCTTGGGCTGGTGGAGATCACCGATCTCGGCGCCCATGGCGGAGGCGAAACCGGGCCTGATCGCTCGCCTGAACGTCGGCGCCCAACCCGATCCTCAGGACGCGCGCGAGGCTCGGAACGGAAAGCGCCGTCGGCGCGCGCCGGTGGGCCAGAACACGCTTCGACCAAATCGTCATCCCGCGCCGCAGTGGGACGAAGGAGCGCGCCCCCGAGCCGCGCGCCGCAGGGCAAGAGCACGAGCGCCAGGCCGAATTCGAACCGCAAAGTCGGCCGGCAGACGAGCACGCGGCGCCGGCCGGCGGCCCGGTCGACGCCTTCGGGCGATGCCGGGTCGGGCCGTCGCGGACGGCACGACAGGTTCCGGGGCCCTGTCGTAGCGAAGATCGGCATCTCCGCAGCCACGGCCGCGAGCGGCCTGGCCTTCGGGATCCTGCTTTCTCGCGGCGCGCTTCGGCACTGAACCCGCCGGTCTTCCGGCCGGGACTGCGGCCGCCGCGGCCGAGGGTCAGCTCAGTTGACCGCCATCACCACGACGGTGCCGTCATCCTCGAGGGGCTCGCGCCAGCAGTTCGTGATCGCCTCCTGAATGGCCATCGCGGTCGCTGCAGCGGTGGCATCCTCGGCGTCGGCGACGGCCTGGCTGACGCCGTCCGATCCGAATCGGCCGCCGCCTTCGGTTCGTCGCTCGGTGATGCCGTCGGTAACCAGGATCAGCCTCTCGCCTGGACTCAGCAGGCGTTCGGAGGACTCGAACCGCGGTTCGCTGTCACCCGTGCCGAGCGCGGCGTGGTGCTGTCCCGTCAGCTCGTCGACGTTCCCATCCCGATCGGCGAGGTAGGGGTTGGGATGACCGCAGTTGACCCAGCGCAGTCTCGCGGCAGGGGCGTGCCAGCGCGCGACCCAGGCGGTGACGTAGAAGTCGCGGTTATCGAGCCTCCGCACCGTCTCGTGCATCAGCGCGAGCGCGTCTTCGAGGTCGTGCCCGGCGCGGCGCGCGGCGCGGAGCGCCCCGAGCGCGGCGGCACCCAGACCGGCGGCGGTGGGACCAGTTCCGGCCGCGTCCGCGATTGCCAGCCACGCCCCGTCCCGATTTTCGACGAAATCAAACCAGTCGCCGCCGACCTCATAGCTGGGTAGCAGAAGACCGGCGAGCTGAGCTCCCGCAATCCGCGCGATCCGGGGCGGGAAGAGATTCTGCTGAATCTCGGCGGCGGGGCTCGTCGGCTTGTGCCGCCGCGCCGCCTCAATGAAGTCGGTGTAGTCGTTCGAGAGCTCGAGCGCCGCGGCACCCTGCTTGGCGATGTCCTCGAGCGAAGCGACGGGGTCGCCGACGCAGAGCAGGATC
>JAFAZV010000341.1 GCA_019239445.1 Solirubrobacterales bacterium | reverse complement strand
GTCGCGGAAGCAGTCACAGCGCATTCGCGACGCTCCGTGCTGATCGTCCACCGCCGCAACGAACCGGGTCAGACTGCAGCCGACGGAACCTCCGAAACCCAGAAAGACACAGCATGAGAACGCTCAACCATCCTCTTGCCCAAACATCCACGACCAACGGCGCCGCACGGCGATCGATCGGAGGCGACCACGTAGCGCCTCGGCGCCTGAGCCCGCAGCTGATCGCGGACGCGGTCACGGCGGGCTACATCCGTGACATCTCTGCCGCCCGCCAGGTACGGGGAGAATGGGGACGTGGCGTGCGACTGGCTCCTGATCGACGGTCCGAGCTTGATCTTCCGTTCCTACTACGCAAGCGTGCGAGCGACAGCGGTACGTCGCGTGAACACGATCCAGAGCTTTCTGGAGAGGCTCGAGCGGCTGATCGCGCAGCGCGGGCCGGCGCATGTGGTCGTGACCGAGGATTGGGCGTGGCGCCCGAAATGGCGCGTCGAGCTGATCCCGTCCTACAAGGCGCATCGCGCCGATGAGCCGGTTCCGCCCGCCCTGGTGCCGCAACTGCCTGTGATCGCTCAGCTCCTCACGGCGATCGGCATCGATCATGTCGGCGCGGACGATCACGAGGCCGAAGACGTAATCGCCACGCTGGCCAAGCTCGCGCCGGGAACAATCGAGGTCGCGAGCGGCGATCGTGACTTGTTCGCGCTGGTGGAGGATCCTCGCGTGCGGATCCTCTATCCCGAGAAATCGGGCTGGGTTGTCGTCGACGAGGCCGAAGTGATGCGGCGCTACGACGTCCCGGGGCGGCGCTACGCCGATTTCGCGATCCTGCGAGGTGATCCTTCGGACGGCCTGCCCGGGCTGAAAGGCGTGGGTAGCGTGACCGCGGCGGCAATGATCCGGCGCTACGGGGACATCGACGCGATCCTGCGCGAAAGAACGCTGCGCGACTCCGACCGCGACTACCTCATCCGGGCCAAACGCGTGGTCTCGCCGGCGACAGATCTGCCGCTCGCGCTCCCGCCCGGCCGGCGCTCCGTATACCCGGCAGACGCGGAAGCGGTTCGAGGGCTCGCCGCCGAACACCAGGCCAATGGAGCGTGCCAGCGCCTCTTGGCCACGCTCGGTGCCGAGCGCCGGACAACAACCTCGGCTGCGGCTTCATTCAGGCGCTAGCGGCGGGCCCGCGGCATCCTGCCTCGAGCCCGCCCGCACGGCGGTTCAGCTCAGTCCTGAGTGGCGAAGCGCGGTGTCCGCGGCGCCTCGAGCGTGACCTCGGGCTCTGCTTCCTCGGGCACCTCGACGTCTGTGAGGGGGCGGGTCCGCTCGAACTCGTCCCACATTCGACGGCTCGCTTCAGCCTCTTCGGTTTTCCGGCGCTGATGCCACCATTCGTGACACACGTTGAGACCTCCTGTGGTCGACGACTTGATGATGACGCCGGTACCGGCCGCGCGCAAGCGGCTCGGGAAACTAGACGCGCCGGGCTACGCGACGTTCTCGACCGGCTCGGCGTCTCGTGCCGGTCGGTTCGGCGGCACACACACGGCGCCTTCCGAGAAACCTGCGGACCCGATCCCGAACGCCGCGTTGAAACGGTCGAGGTTGACGACGGTCAGCAAGGCCGTCAGCTCCACCAGCTGCTCATCGGTGAACTCCTCCATCATCCGCGCGAACAACTGATCGCTGACGTCCACCGGCGTTCGCATCACCGCCACCGCGTAGTCGAGCGCCAGCTTCTCGCGTTCGCTGAAGAGCTCGCTGGATCGATACCGCGCCAGCGCGAGCAACTCGTCGTCAGAGAAGCCGGAGTTGCGGCAAATCTGCGAGCCGAGATCGACGCAGAACTCGCAGCCGATCATCTGCGCGCCCTTCAGTTCGACCAGCTCTTTGAGCCGCTGGTCGACTGTGTCGCCCTTCCGCACGGCCTGCTGAAACTTCCCCATGCCGCTCATCATCTTCGGCTGGTGAGCCCAGATCTCGATTGGCTCGATCCCGCTGCCGCGCACGGCCTCGCGTCCCGTCATCTTCCTCATGCCTCTTGCCATGAAGCGGAGAACGAGCCTGACCATCGGGCTCGCGTCCTCCCGCGCCACGCCTCGGATTCGTGCCATTTGGGCAATCTCCTGTCACATCGGCTGGTTTGTCCGGGTCCCACAGGCATGACCCGAACGCGCCCGACGATGTGACATGGATCAGATCGAGCTGGCCCAGAAACTGGATCGCGCGCGCCCGCGACTGCGCGCGATCGCCTACCGGATCGTGGGCTCGCTGAGCGAGGCAGACGACGCCGTGCAGGAAGCGTGGCTTCGGC
>JAFAZV010000332.1 GCA_019239445.1 Solirubrobacterales bacterium | reverse complement strand
GCGCCGCCACAGGGCTACGAGGCAACGCGCAGCAGAGCGTACGCGCCCACGCGATGCTCCGCTTCCGTAGCTCCCGCTCGCCTCCGAAGCGATGAAGCCAGTCCCGGACTGCGACCAACGGCCACCTCCCCACCCGATCGCCGCGGGAACTGATGTCGTTGGCTGGGGATCACCCCGACCGAGTACTCCTCCGGCGCCCAGCAGCACCGCGGGCACATCACCCACGCCGGCAACGAGTACGCCCGTCGGCTTTGATCGAGGCGGCCTGGCACTACTGCCACCCGCCCAGGCGCTCGTCCCGGCGCCCGGGGCCCGACGAGCGCGCCTGGCAAGCGCAGGTCCGCCTCTTTCACCGCTGGCGGCACCTCACCGGGCCCCGGGGTGTTCCACCACCGCCGGGGCTGCTTACTTTCTTACGAAAGGAAGATACTCGACGCTTCGGACAGAAAGGTTCCGTTCGTAAGGTTCCGCCGCCGAAGACGATACGCTCCCGCTATGGGACGCCGGGTTGACGTCGACGAGCTCCTCGATGCGCAGGATGTGGCAGCGATCCTCGGCCTGGCGCATCGCAACACCGTGAGCGAGTACCAGGCCCGCTATCCCGAGATGCCGCGTCCCGTCGTTGATCGCCGCGCGGGACGACTGAAGCTGTGGCTACGCCCCGAGGTCGAGCGGTGGGCGGCTCAGCATCGCCGGCGTGTCGCTGGTCGCGGGCCCCCGCGACTCGCCGATTCCCAGTCCTGAGCTTGTTGGCGTTCGCCGCGAGCTGTTTCTCCTAAGTTCAGTTTCCTGGGTCAGTGCCTCGTCTTGAACCGGGGATCATCTGGCTGCGTTTTTGCGACGGCAGGATGCCGTCGTGAAAACGCAGGCGTTCGCGTCGGGCCAGCTGACGATGGGGTTCACCGGGACGATCGGGCCCGACCCGATAGTAGTAGCCGGTCCGGATGAGAACTACTGTGACCTTCCGGACCAGACGGACGCCGAGTCGTACCGCGTCTTCGCAAGGTCGCCAGAGCCGTGCGTTTCAGGATTGCGCGAATCCCGAAAGCAATCGCGACAAGATGCCCGGTTTCGCGCGTTCGAGGGGCCGCGACCAGCGGCGTCGAGCTGCTCGTCGGCTTGCGGAGGACTCCGGCGTCCGCCGCGCCGCGGGCTGGGATTGACACCGGAGCACGCAGCGCTTTGAACGCCGCGACCGACCTCGGAACGCCGGATGCGCTCTTGCACAGGAGGGTCGCCTTTGGAGAAAGCAGCGCCTCGGTTCGATTCGATCGGCGCACACGCGTCTACTCGGTCAACCTTGCGCTGCGCTAGGCGCTGATCCTCAGCGGCTCCTGCCCGTTGGCGCGCATACCCCGTTCGATCGCGGCGTTGACGGCCTCCAACACGGCGACGCGTGCGTCGCGTTTGCTGTCACCCGGAACCACCGTCCACTTCGCGCGATCATGATCAGTGCGCTCAAGCATCGCCGCAACGGCGGCCTCGTACTCCGGGCGCCGCTCGCGATTACGCCAGTCCTCCTCGGTCAGCTTCCAGCTCTTGAGCGGCTTGCGCTCGCGCCGGCGAAAGCGGCGCAACTGCTCCTCGTCGGAGAGGTGAAGCCAGAACTTGACCAGGATGGTTCCCTCGAGGCACAGCCCACGCTCGAACCCCACGATCTCGTCGTAGGCGCGCTCCCACTCCGCTTCTGAGGCGAATCCCTCGACCCGCTCGACCAACACCCTGCCGTACCACGAGCGATCCAACACCGACATCCCACCCCACCCCGGGAGCGCCGGGCCGAAGCGCCACAGGAAGTGATGGCGCCGCTCACGTTCGTCCGGCGCGGCGAATCCGGCAACCGTCACGTGGCGCGAGTCGAGCCTTGAGACGAGCCGCTTGATCGCGCCTCCCTTGCCGGAGGCATCCCAACCCTCAAACACAACGCACACCGGCGGCCCCAGCTCACCGTCGCCGAGCTGACCGCCGACCTGCAGACGCAACTCGAGCAGACGCTTCTGGGCGGCTTTGAGCCTCCGCTTGGCCTCCTTCTTGGGCAGCTTCGCGGACAGGTCGACGTCCTTCAGACTGGCCATCGTCCGGATCCTCTCAGAACCATGCCGGCGAAGCCTAGAGCCAGATCAGTCCCGCCCCTGAGGAAGGCGAGGTATGTGGGTGCCCGCGATCCGAGCCCCGCTGCTTGCCGCGGCCCGCTCGGCCGGCGCGGCCGATCTCGCAAAGGCGTTCATCTGCTCACCATTCCCTCGTCGCCGATCCGATCGTAAGTCCGACGATCCCGCGGCGCACAAAGCAGTCGTTTGCGCCGGCGACGACCGACGACTGCTACTGGTTACGGCGGCGGCCGCCCCAGCCACACGGGAGGAGTGATCGCGAGTGTCGCCGGGCGGACGAGTGTTTGCCCGGGATACGCACGTGTCGCTGGGGCCATGGCGCAGTTCGGAGGCGTCGCCGCCCGCAGTGCCGGCTGTGATCGCCGGCGCAGCTACGGGCCTCGCCGGAGGCCGACTGGAGCCTCCAGGTCGACCACCACAAGGCGGGGGAGCCTCGACGGTGGTTTTGGCGCTTCCGGCGGGAGCGCCGAGACTGCTTGTGTCGCCGCCAGGCGCGCCGATCGCTGCTAGCTGAAACGTCAGCACGACTTTCGGCGTCCTGAATTTCTTCCTCCGCCGCTGCTGGTTGTGGTATGACGGCGCAGGGCTCCCGGAAGGGGGCGAATCAAGGCAGCCGTTCTACGGCGGGCGGCCGCTGCCGCGCAGCGCGGCGGCGAAGGGCGAGCGACATGGCGAACTACATCACGACCGGCCTCGCCAACGACGGCAAGACCGCCCACTACCACGTCAAGTACGACGCCGCGCTCGACCCGGCGGTTGGCCAGGCGACCGCGAGCGCGCTGATGGCCGCCTGCGACGGCGACTTCGATCTGATGAACGGCTGGTTTGCGAACATCGGCCAGCCGTGGTCTGAGCTCATGACCGTCCAGATCCAGGCGGCTGAGAACGGCACGGGCGCGAGCTGGACTGACCTGAGCTCCCCCATGACGCTGGTTCCCGGAAGCCTGCCGCCCAATACCCCGGCCCCGGGCGCCTCGGTGAGCCCGTGGTTGGTGCGCTATCTCGTCGTCTCCGAGGCGGTCGAGATGTTCATGGACGCCCAGCACAAGGACTGGTTCGGCGCCGAGTGGTACGACTTCGGCAACGAGGGGAGCGCCGGCGAGGGGCTGTCCAGGTTCCTCGCCGGTCAGTTCCTGCTGTTAAATGGCCAAAGTCTCGACGTCGCCTCCGGCTACGACATCGCCAACAACTGGCTCGGGTCCAAAGATCGCGGCGACTACGTCAACCACGTCGACGGGGGCGCCGACATGGGCGTGACGCCCGGCTGCGCGATCCTCTTCATTTACTACCTGTTCACCCAGCTTGGCTTCACGATCAATCAGATCGTCGCCGCTGGCGCGAAGTCGCTGTCGGGCGTCTACCGCAACCTCACCGGCGACCGAAGCGATCCATTCCCGTACTTCAAGCAGATGCTCGACACGGCGTTCCCGGGCACCTCGCAGATCACGAGCGGGAACCTCGACGACCCTTACCCGCTTGGGTCGCTGTCGTTCGTGGGGGTCAAGGACACATACGGCCGTGACGAGGTCACCGATGTTGTCGACGCCGGGGGTGGCCGCTATCTGAATGGGTGCTTCTTGGCGCTCGATGGCTTCAACCAGCAGGTTCTCGGCTCGACCCTGCCGTCCGCGCCGAGTATCCCTTTTGCGGGCGCCGGCGCCGCGCTGGCCGAGCAGGGGCCCATCCCGCAGGCGAGCAACCCGCTTGTCCCCCAGCGGATCCTGTTCCCCTACGACATCACTTTCACCAGCGAGACCGTCGGCGCCTTCCCGCCGTTCGGCGAGACTCCGGTGAACGTGGCAAGTCAGATCTCGCTGCTCGGCGCGACCTTTTCGGCGTCTACGGCGTTCTTCTTCACGGCCGGCCGCGACCCCTATTTCACCAACGTCAACGCCTCGCGCGAGAACGTCGAGTGGTTGAGCCAGGACCTGCGCGTGTTCACCGCCACCCCGAGCCTCGAGCCTTTCCCGGTGAGCGGCGGCCCGACGTTCACCGACGACAGCGTGATGGGCGCGTACGACTACCTGCGCGCGCTGCTGACGTTCCTGAACACTCACTATGGCGACCCCGCAGGGCCCGACCCGTTCGATCCCGGAGCCCCGATCCTACCGGGACAGGCCGCCGCGTACACGGGGGACTCGTCGGTGACGCCGACGACGCGCAAGAGCGGCCACAAGCACACCAACTACAACTTCGCGCTCGCGCGCGTGCGCCTGCGGGGATCGCAGGGCGGCGCCGGGGAGGCTCACGGCGTCAGGGTGTTCTTCCGCCTATGGAGCACGCAGAGCTGCGACACCGACTGGGATCCCAGCTACTCGTATCTCAGCCAAACAGACGCCACCGGCCTTCCGTTGTGGCCGCTGGCGCCGAGCGACGCGTACACGATGCCGTTCTTCGCCACCGCCAACGCACCCAACTTCAGCGATCCGAGCGACCTCGAGTACGGCGCCGCCGGCGCCAATAACCACGACATCACGATCAACCAGGGCGACGCCCAGTGGACGTACTTCGGTTGCTTCCTAAACCTGTACGACCCCGGCTTCCTGGTCAACGGCACCCAAGTACAGAAGCTGCTGACGGGCGATCATCACTGCCTGGTGGCCGAGATCGCGTACCCGGGAGCGCCGATCGTCAACGCTAACGGGGTCACCATGTCGCCGGAGATCAGCGACAAGCTCGCCCAGCGCAACCTCCAGGTCACGCACTCCAACAACCCTGGGAGCCAGCCGACCCATGTGATCCCCCACACGTTCGACACCAGCTTCAGCGCGCCACTGTCGTTCACCACTGGCGCGCTGCCGGACGAGTTGATGATCGAGTGGGGCGACGTGCCAGCGGGCAGCACCGCCAGCGTCTACTGGCCCGACGCCGGGGTCGGCGACGTCCTTGCGCGCAGCGCCGTGATGTACGGGAGTCAGGCGCTCAGTGCAGGGCCGCGGGACACGCTGCTCTGTCAAGCCGGCCCGGGCGTCACCTACATCCCGATTCCAGCGGGCAGCGGCCCGGGTCTCGCGGGTCTGTTGACGATTGAGCTCCCATCGTCCGTTACCGCAGGGCAGGAGTTCGACGTCGTGATCCGGCGGATCGGGACACGAACGGTCGATGTCCCGCCGCCCATTCCGATCGTCGGCATCCGCCGCGATCCGTCTGAGCACGCGGCGCGCGTGTCCGCTCGCGCCTCCCGCGCCGCCGAACGGCGCACAGAAAGCGTGATCGCACCCGCCCGGAGCGAGGACGCCGGGGTCTACCACGACAAGACGCTCGTGGAGCGCTACGTGGTCGGCAGCTACCAGGTCAAGGTGCCGGTCAGCGTCGCAAGCGCACTGCTCGCGCCCGAGGAGGACCGCCTGGCGATCTTCAAGGCCCGCCTGGCCGCGCTGCCTGAGGCGAGCCGCTGGCAACCGGTGTTGGCGCGCTATGTCGATCTGCTCGCGGCCCGGGTGGACGGCCTGGGCGGTCAGGCCGATCAGGTCGCGCCGTCGCTGGACGGGTACACCCCACCGCTACTGCGCGCTCACGAGCTCGGCGGCGAGCTCTTCGGGCTGGTAGGCGAGGTGGTGTTCGACTGCTTCGGTGAACTCCAGGGCTTCGTGCTCGAAAGCTGCTCGGCCCGGCGGGCGTTCCGCGCCCACGGGTCGGCAATGCGCGAGCTGCTGCTCGAAGCGTGCCGGACCTGCATGCCGGTCGAGGTTCTAGCCGACGGCGACCGCGTGCAGCGACTGGTGGTGCGCGGACACTAGCGCCAGGCGCACGGCTACGCAATCGCCCCCGCAGCGGGACCTCCCGTGGGCGTGGCCACCTAGGGACCGCCGCGCTCGTGCCGCTCGCACGATCGCATTCGTATTCTCGCTGGCGCTTAGGCGGGACGCTCGTATCGGTATCAGCCGCCGGGGCCGAGCTCCTGCGCAAGCATCGCCACCAGCCCTATCGAGGACCAAACGAAATCACCGACCGTCCCATAGCTGGGAAGCGACGAGCAGACACGGAAAGCGACGTTGCCAAGTCGCGCCCACACTCGACATGTTGGCTCCCCAATCGGATTCCGACAGTCTCGGTTGCTCGGCGGACGGCTCTCCCAATGAGAGATGGGGCAGTTCGCGCCTCGACTACTGGCGAGAGTGTCGGTCCGCGAGAATGCAGCAGCGGCCGCCGTACCCCTGGCCGCCGACGACCCGGCTTCCGCAACCGAATTCGGGAGCAGCAACGTCACTGGCCCGGACGCTGGCTGTCGCAGTGGACGAGATCCGATGGCCGAGCCGTCACGACGTCGGCCTGCTGGATCCCGCTGACGAAGCGGCGGCCATCACCCGATGCCGCCGTCATGGGGCGCTCCGGAACAGGCCCCCGCTCATACCACGAGTGCCTCTCGTGGTTCGCGCCCGACGCCCCTGGTTCGCGCGGCCACGAGGGCAGACTGCTGCGGATTGCGGATCAGACCTTGATCACCTGGAGCGCCGGATGGGCGGCGGACATTTGGTCATAGTCGTCGTCTTGTGTGACGACCGGAAGGCCGTGTTCTACTGCGGTTGCAGCAATCAGAGCGTCGGTGAGCTTGACCGTTCGTTGGACCCCCACGGTGCGGCAGTCCACGACGAGGCGGGCCCAGCTGACCATCACGGCCTCGCTAATGGGGATCGGATCGGCCGTCCGCGCCAGCGCGAGTGTGTCCGCGCGCCGGGCACGAGTTGTCGCATCGTCGGCGCTGAGGACCCCGAGCTGGAGCTCACCAACGGTCACGACCGACACCGCCACATGCTCGGGCAGGTCGCCAAGCGGCCGCCCGGTTTCACGCGCGATGAAGACCGACGTGTCCAGCAGGCCCGAGCCGGTCACAGCTCGTCGAGCGTCTGACCGGCAAGCTCGTCGAGAACGCGTGCGAGTCCGGGATCAGCTGCGCGCTCCCGGAGTTGCTCCCGCAGCTGTGCGCCTGACAGCCAACGCGCGCGGCGGCCGTGCGGCACGATGTCCGCGACGGGTTCGCCGTGGACAGTCAGCGTGACGCGCTCGCCGGCCTGGACCGCGTCGATCACCTGGCCGGTTCGGTTACGAAGGTCCCGCACGCCGATCTCCATGTGCGACAGCGTAGCACAGACCTCCAGCGCCCGATGACCGGTCCGGTCGTGTCCGCCTCGATGAGGCCGACGTGAACCGTTGCCTGAGCCCTGCTCTGCTTCGGGCGCGTGCATCTCGGGGCGTGACTTTGCCTTCCCCGGTTTGCGCGGATAGGGGGGAGCGCAGGAAGCGGTTGAGACGCGTACACGGCATGTGGAGCGGAGCGTCCGTTGTCGGGGTGGTGAGCGCCTCGGTCTAGATGTGGATCGTGCCGTCGTCTTGGAGCGTCCAGCCCGGATTGTGGGCGACCTCCCATACGTAGCCGTCAGGATCGGCGAACGCTCCGGTCGTGCCACCCCAATCGGCCCGGTCGGCGGGGCGGACGATGGCGCCGCCAGCGCGCTCTGCCTCGGCCAGCACTGCACCGACTTCTTCGGGTGAGCGCACGTTGTGGGCGAGCTCGATCCCGGGTGCGCCGTGCCCGCCAAGCGCCGTCCAGAGTCCGAAGACCATTCCGCCGGCCTGAAAGAAGCAGACCTCGTTGTCGGGCTGGTGAGCCCCAGACCAGCCGAGCGCCTCGTAGAACTCGCGGGCGCGGACAAGATCCTCGACGCCGAGCGTCACCAAGCTGATGCGCTGTTCCATTGCCATAGCATCGCATCGCGGCGGATTACCGCGGGTAGGACGACTACCCGCGGCGGTGGCGGCCTTGGTTTGCCCCGCCCACGACCTCGTCCAGCTCCCGCGACCGGAGACCGATTTTGACCCACCGCATCAGCATCCCCGACGCGAACATCGAGCTGATACGGGCCAGCTTCGGTGAGTTCAACGCCGGCGATCTCGATGCCTGCGTGGCCCGTCTGGCCCCGGACTTCGTGATCAACGTGGCCGAGCTGGCCGAACCCATGCACGGCCGCGACGTCTGGCGGCAAGGCGCGGAGATGATGAGGCGGGCCTTCCCCGACCTCGAGGCCGACATCCGGGACATCTTCGCGGCCGGGGACCGTGTCGCCATCCGCCTGACCTTCCGCGGCACGCACGCCGGTGAGTTCCTGGGCATCCCGGCCACCGGCCGCAGGATCTAGTACGTCAGCCACGAGTTCTACCGAGTCGTCGAGGGTTTCATCGCCGAGGAATGGATCTGCTCAGACACAGCCACCCTGATGCGCCAAGTCAGTTGAAGGAACTGCAGGCACCTCGTTATCAGGCGGATCTGCTT
>JAFAZV010000304.1 GCA_019239445.1 Solirubrobacterales bacterium | reverse complement strand
GTGGTTCAGGCGATCGGAGGAGCACATACCGACGCCTCGATGAGCTGCAGGACGACGAAGGCGACGGTTGTTGGGACCCACGCCGGGAAGCGACGCAGGGTGGTCATCGCGATTGCGCGCTGTACAGGCAAGCATGTGAGTGCGATGGGTCGCTTCAGTACTGCCCAGGCCACCGTCTCTCGCGGCGGCGTGACCTACGCGAGCGGCAGCGCGGCCCGGACCGGAAGTTCGCTTGTTCGACTGCAGCTAACCGAGCGGCGAGGTTTGGGCAGCGGCGCTTACTCCCTCACGCTGCGCTACCGCGCCAACGGGAGGTGGACGCGCCGTGGCCTACGGGTTCAGCTGACCTTCACACGTCAATCCCGCCCTCGCTTCACCGGGTGATAGCGGCGCACGGGCCTGGCGGCGGCACATCACCCCGTGTCAGCGGCCCAAGCCAGCGCCTAGGTTTCAGACTCTCGTGTGTCGCGCTCGGCCGACCAGCTCATGCTCGTGGAGGAGTCTCGGCGTGGCTCGCTTTGTGCAGGCGCTGCTCTGATGCGCGTTTGGCATCGCCGGGTTCGTCGCTCACGGTGATTTCTGTCGCCGCGCCGACCCATTCGATGATCTGGTTGTTCTCGTCGAGGATCGGCACTGCGCGCGAGAGGGTCCAGCCGAGCGTCCGGTCGGGCCTTCTCACCCGGTATTCGAGCTCGAATACCGTCTTGGTGCGGATCGCGCGCTGGATTGCCTCCAGTACTTCGGGCTGGTCCGCGGGGTCGATGTACTGCTCGAGCCACGAGCTGCTCGGGCTCTCGGTATCCGCGATGAACCCGCGGCCATCGAGTGCTCGCATCTCGCTCCAGTCCGGGCTCATCCGGTAGACGATGTCCCAGCTCGCGTTAGCGAGCGCTCGGAAGCGGCGATCGCTGTGGCGTCGGACGGTTGCGAGCTCGAGTTGCGCGCCCACACGCGCGATGAGCTCGCGGGCGGAGAACGGCTTGACGATGTAGTCGTCGGCGCCGGCGAGGAGCCCTTCGATCGCGGCCTCCTCCCCGGCCCGGGCGGTGAGGAGGATCACGGGGATGCCGGCGAGTCGCTCTTCGGCACGGAGAGCGCTCAGGAGCCCGAAGCCGTCGAGTCCGGGCATCATCACGTCAGAGACGACGAGGTCGGGCGGGTTCTTGCGGGCGAGCTCGAGTGCTTCATCGCCGTCGCGCGCGAGCTCGATGTTCCAGTGGCTGGCGAGCAGACGCGTGAGGTAGTCGCGCATGTCGGGGTTGTCGTCGACGACGAGAAGCCGGGCCCCCACCCCTCGCGGCTGAAGCGCGCCATTCCCGGCGGCGGAGACGGATGTCTCGAACGCAGATGGGTTGGTGCTCGCGAGTGCGTCCTCGACGTCCCATCGCGCCGCTTCCTCGGCCATCGCAACGGCGATGGCGACCTCGGTCTCCTCGCTCCTGTCGCGTCGTGGTTGGTTTGGCCGCGCCGGCCGGGGGCCGAGCGGGATCCATACGGTGAACGTCGTGCCCTCGCCAACGGCACTGGTTGCGCGGATGCGGCCCTGGTGGCGGCGAACGAGCTCGTTGACCAACGCGAGCCCGATGCCGGCTCCTTCGTGTGTGCGCGCGCGGGTCCCGCGAACGCGGTGAAAGCGCTTGAAAACGTACGGCAGCTCCTCTTGGGGAATGCCGACGCCGGTGTCGCGCACGACGAGCTCGACGTGCTTTTGCAGCGCCTGCAGGCTGACCTCGATTTCGCCCTCGAAGGTGAACTTCAACGCGTTCGAGACCAGGTTGGAGACGATCTTCTCCCACATCTCGCGATCCACCCACACGGGTCCCGGGAGTCGCTCGGTGTGCATCCGCAGCTGGAGACCCGCGACCTCAGCCGCGCTTTCGAACTGCGCCACGATCTCTTGCGTACGCGCGACGAGGTCCGTCGACTCAAATCGGGCCCGCATCCGGCCCGCCTCGAGCTGCGAAAAGTCAAGCAACGTGCCCACCAGCCGCAGCAGCCGTCTGGCGTTGCGACGGATCAGCTCGAGGTCTGGGCGTCGGGCGGGCGCGACGGCGTCCGGATCGCTCAGCATCTCCTCCAGCGGTCCCAGCATTAGCGTCAAAGGGGTCCGGAACTCGTGGCTTACGTTTGAGAAGAACTCCGTCTTGTCGCGGTCGAGTTCGGCCAGACGCTCCACGCGCTGGCGTTCGCGCTCGCGTGCGTGAGCCTCGACCAGCCGCGCCTCGATCTCACCGGACAGGACGCGCAGAAACTCCTCGTAGCGGCCATCGAGCGGCAGCCGCGGGTTGATGCCCAGCACCAGCGCGCCCACGGCAGTCTCCTCTCCTGGCTCGCGCAGCGGTGCTAGCCAAGCCACGTCGACGGGCAACTGTGCAGAGCCGGCCAGCACGCCGCGAAAGCGCCTGGGAACGTCGCGTACGAACAAGGTCTCGCCGCCGGCCGCCGTCTCGGCCAGCGGCCATCCAGGTAGGCCGGCCACGAGCCGCGAGCTCCAGGGAGCCATCGGTCCGCCCGGCTCAACGCCCACCGCATCCACCAGCGAGGCTTGGGAGCGCGTCACATCGAGCAGGTAGCCGAGCGCAAACGGCACGTCCCGCTCACAATCGGTAAGGCTCCGCAACGCTCGGCCCAGCGCGGCCTGGCGCGTCTTTGCACCCGCGGCCTGGTTGCTGACGTAGTGCACGGTCCGCAGCCGACGGCCGGCGAGCACTGCGGCGGACTTCTCGACCACCGTGGCCACGATCCCGCCGATTGACCCGTCGGGCTCACGGATCGGGACGTAAGTGAGGTCAAACCAGGCGTCCTCGAGTGCGTGGTGACGGATGATCGGGTACAGCGCGTCGTGCAACTGCACCGTACCGCCGGCCATCACCCGCGCGAACAGGTCCTTGTTCATATCCCACACCTCAGGCCAGCACTCGCGATTGGCCTGACCGAGCCCGCCGGGGTGCTTGGTGCCCATCAGGATCCGGTACGGGTCGTTGTAGAGCTGGATGTAATCCGGACCCCACAGCACGCACATCGCCAACGGCGACTCGAGCGCATGACGAACCATGGTGACCAAACCTGGCGGCCAGCCGCTCGCCGCGCCGAGCGCCGTCTGCGACCAATCGATCTCGCGCGCCAGCTGCGCCACCTCGCCCTTGCCGGCAAACAGCGACTCGGCAGCGGCCACCTCCGACGGCGGGCGCGGCAATGGCGCTCCCGCCACCACGTCCGACACCACCGCACCGATGCTGTACAGCGGTAACACGAGATCCGCCACGCCAGCGTCGATCGTCGCTCTCGGCATCGCCTCCTGATCGGCGGTCTCGGGGCTCTGCACCACCACCGTGCCACCCGCCCGATGGATCGCGCCCGCTCCCGCGGCGCCGTCGTTGTTCATCCCGGTCAGCACCACGGCCAGCACCCCGGACCCAAAGCTGTCCGCTAAAGAGCTCAGAAGCGCATCCAGCGGCCGGTCGACACTTGAGCCGTCAACCGGCGTGAGCGCGCACGTGCCGTCAGGGAGCACCTCGATGAGCGTCCGCGGCGGACACACCGTCACCACTCCCGGTCTCACGCTCGCGCCGTCCGCCGCCCACTCCACGCTCAGGTTCACGCGCCGACGCAGGATCTCCACGAGCCGACTCCCCCGTCCCCCGAGATGCTGCGCCACCACCAAAGCGGCCGAAAGATCGGTGGGAAGCGCCCGTAAGACCGCCGAGACCGCTTCCAGGCCACCCGCCGAAGCCACCAGCCCGACGACCTCAACCGGACCCGAATGCTCCGTCTCGGACATCAACTCCGCCACAGGGTCTTTCCGATACAACGCCAGGTCAACCCGAACGACACCACAGACGCGTCGGGCATGATCTTCCTCGCTGCAGGCTATCGCGCCGCGTGCCGGCGTCGAGAACGCTCGCGCGCGCGTCATCGAGTGGGACCGTGGGGCCAGCTAAGCAGGCCGGCGCCGAGCGATGGGTGCACCGATGCCCGCACGCTCGGCGCAGACCGTCTCGGGCACCAAGCCGGCTCGCATGCGAACCCGGTATGAACCTTTGCCGGCGGCGACCGGCGGAGTCGCGGCGACGCTCCCTCTGTGCCGCGACTGAAGCTGGCTGCGGCCGGGCACTATCGAGTGAACGGCGTCAGAAGGAGGAAGGAGTGGCGACTCGTAGCAAGCCAGTCATCGCTGTCGACGTGGGCGGGACGTTCACCGACTTGTGCCTGCTTGATCCCGAATCCGGGCAGCTCGACGTCGCCAAAGTACCCTCGACCGCCAACCCGATCGACGGCGTGTTGGCGGGAGTCGAGCAGGCCGGCGTGGATCTGGCTGACATCGGGCTCTTCAGCCACGGGACGACCGTGGCGACGAACGCGCTGATCACACGCCGCCTGCCGAAGGCGGCGATGGTGACTACGAGAGGGTTTCG
>JAFAZV010000262.1 GCA_019239445.1 Solirubrobacterales bacterium | reverse complement strand
CCTTGCTGGTGGGCGAAGTCGAGCGCCTCGGCCGCTTCGCGCAGCCAGCGCAGCGGGTCATCGGGCCGGACCTCGCGCACGCGCAGGGCGTCGGCGACCGATCCCGCGGGGAGGAGCTCCATGACGATGAACGGGCGGCCGGGCGCGTGCACGGAGTCTGGCCGGGCCTGGCCGACGTCGTAGATCGTGACGATGTTCGGATGCCCGGACAGGCGGGCGGCGGTGCGGGCCTCGCGCTTGAAGCGCCGGACGGCATGCTCGTCGGAGGCGAACTGGTCGGCCAGGAGCTTGACGGCAACGCGCCGGCTCAGCACCACATCGTCGGCGCACCAGACCGTGCCCATCCCGCCGCGCGCGATCCTGCGCACCAGGCGGTAACGGTTGGGGACCCCAGAGTCAGCCAGCAACTGCGGAGCGGATTCGAGCCCAGCGCCCATCGCCTGGTTTCGTACCCGGTCTAGGAGATCTGAACCGGCCCCGGTCAGGATTTTGGAGCGGGCATTCCCGCAGCCGTCGCGGCCTGCCGTCAGGAGCTGCCGTCATGATCTGCCGCCAGGCTGGCGTCTATACTCGCCCGCCATGCCGAAGGTATGTCACATCTGCGCCAAGGGCCCCGCGTTCGGTCACAGCCGCAGCCACTCGATGGTGGCGACCAAGCGACGCTTCGAGCCCAATCTCCAGCGCGTGCGGATCAACGATTCAGGCACGCCGCGCCGCGTCTATGTGTGCACCCGGTGCCTGAAGGCCGGCAAGGTCGTCAAGGCCCGCTGAGCGCCGTGCTCTTCGGAGCACGGACGAGGTAGTCGGACACCTTGTCCGACCCCAGCATCGTCCGGTTCCGCGGGATCGTGCAAGCCGGTCTGGCGGCGCTCGAGGCGCGGCGCGAGGACGTCAACGACCTCAACGTGTTTCCTGTCGCCGACGGCGATACCGGCGACAACATGGTGCTCACGCTGAGGGCGGTGCTCCAGGAGCTCGACCATCTCGCCAGCGCCTCCGAGGACCGGACGATCGACGACATCGGCCGGGACGAGATCGTCGGCTCGGTGGCGCGGGCGGCCCTGCTCGGCGCACGCGGAAACTCTGGCGTGATCCTCTCCCAGCTGATCCGCGGTGCCGCCGAGGAGCTCGCCAGCCGCCCCGGGGAGCTGGTCGATCCGGTGCTCATCAGCGCCGCCCTGGCGCGCGCCGCCGACCAGGCGTATGGATCGGTACGCGATCCGGCCGAGGGAACGATCCTGACCGTCGTGCGCGAGATGGCCGCACGGGTCGCGTCCGAGCTCGCGCACATGAAGGACGCGCGCCTGAACGCCGACGCCGGCGACGCCGAGCAAAACGCCGTCATCGCGCAGGTGATCGAGAAGGCGCTGGCCGCGGGCCAGGAGTCGGTCAAGCGCGGGCCCGACCTGCTGCCCGTGTTGCGCGAAGCCGGAGTCGTCGATGCCGGTGGCTACGCGTTGACGATTCTGCTCTCAGGCATCGTCGGCGCGTTGCGCGGCACGGAGCCGCCCCTGATCGAGCGTCACGCCCCGGCGCGGATCACTCATCCCCAGCATTCCTCAACGACCTATCGCTACTGCACCAACTTCGCGGTCACCGGCAGCGGTCTCGAGCCGCGGCGGTTCGTTCAAACGCTCGAGCAGATCGGCGACTCGGTGCTCGTGGTCGGCGATCCGACGACGCTCAAGGTGCACATCCACACCGATGATCCGAATGCGGCGACCGCGCTGTTCGACGGCGCCGGCACGATCTCGCACCTCGACGTGGCCGACATGCGCGAGCAGGTCCGGCAGCGGGACAGGCGACTGACGGGTCCGGTGCAGGCCACCTGCGGCGCGCTCGCCGTGATCACGGGGGACGGCATGCGGGCGCTGTTCGAGAGCCTCGGGGTCCAAGTGCTCGACGGCGGGCCGACGCTCAACCCGTCGACCTACGACCTGCTGGCGGCGATCCACGCCATCCCGGCCGAGGAGGTCGTCGTGCTTCCGAACAGCCCGAACGTCGTGATGGCCGCCGAGCGTGCCGCCGAGCTCTCGGACAAGACGGTGCACGTGATCGCGTCGCGCTCGCAGCAGGCGGGCCTGGCCGCGGCGGTGAGCCTCGACCCGGGACGCGGCGCGGAGGAGAACGCGGCGGCGATGAACGAGACGCTCCAGCGCGTGCGCACGGGCGCGGTGGCGCCGGCCGCGCGGGACGACCTGCAGGGCCGCTTCCGCGAGGGCGACGCGGTCGGCTTCGTGGAGGAGCAGATCATCGCCTGGGGACGACCGCGGGAGACGTTGCGCGGCGTGCTCGAGCAGTTGGCCGAGAACGCCGAGCTGATCACCTGTCTGCGCGGTGCCGAGGCGCCGCTCGACGATGAGACCGTGCATGCTCTGGCCGCCGGCGAGGTTGAGTTCGAGCTCTCGAATGGAGGCCAGCAGCGCTACTGGTGGCTGCTCTCGGCCGAGTAGCGACCGCGAGCACGATCATCATCGCGCGAGCATGAACACGCGCGCGTTCGGTGCTGCCGTGCCGCTCGAGGCCAAGGAGCTCGCGGCCGCGCCCGTGCGCTATCCCCGGCCCTCGCGACTCGCGACTCGGTTGGCGCCCGGAGGCGCCAAGGCCGAGCAGGGCGCCGCCACCCTCGGCCTGCACACGGTGGGCGACCTGCTCGAGCACCTTCCGCGCGATCGCCGCGAGGCGCGCGCGGTGGCGGAGCTCGTGCCCGGCGAGTCCGCCACCGTGCTCGTTCAGGTGAGAAGCATCGCTTCGCGCCAGGTCCGCCGGCGCGGGATGCGGCCGCTGGTGGAGGCGACGGTGGCCGATGACACCGGCGCGATGAAGGCGGCTTTCTTCAACCAGCCGTGGCTCGTTCAGCGCTACCCGGCCGGCACTCGGCTCGTCCTGCATGGCAAATACCAGGCCCGCAACCGCTTCGGCGTGCAGGCGCACGCGCAGACGGCCGAGGCGGTCACCGGCGCCGGCACGGTGGGGGCGGGCGGCGACGCGGTGGCGCACTATCCGGCCACGGAAGGCCTTTCCTCGACGCAGATCCTGGCCCTGGTCCGCAGGCACGCGGAAGCGTTCCGCGACGTCCTCGAGCCGTTGCCGGCCGCGCTACGTGCGCGCGAGCGCCTGCCCGATCGCCCGGCCGCGCTGCGGGCGGCGCATTTCCCCGCTCGCGAGTCCGACCACGATCGGGCCCGCAACAGGCTCGCATTCGATGAGCTGCTGCTCGTTCAGCTGGCGCTGTTGCAGCGCCGGCGGCGGCGAGGCGCCGGAGCGGTGGCGCCCCGGCTGAACCGTCCACGGGATCTCACCGCGCGCTGGCTGTCCGAGATGCTGCCGTTCCCGCTCACCGGCGATCAAGCGGCGGCGCTGCAGGCGATCGATGCCGATCTCGCGTCCCGGCGTCCGATGCAGCGGTTGCTCATGGGCGAAGTCGGGTCAGGCAAGACGGTCGTGGCGCTGTACGCGATGCTGCGCGCGGTCGAGCACGATCTTCAGGCCGCGATGATGGCGCCGACGGAGACGCTGGCCGAGCAGCACTTCGCCACGATTCAGGCACTGATGCCGGGAGAGCTGGTGCGTGTCGGGCTGCTGACCGGGTCAACGCCGGCGCGCCGGCGCGCCGACCTGCTGGCCAAGCTCGCCTCGGGTGAGCTCTCGCTGATCGTGGGCACCCACGCGCTGATCGAGGGGACGGTCCGCTTCGCGCGGCTGGCCGTCGCGGTGGTCGACGAGCAGCATCGCTTCGGCGTGCGCCAGCGCGCGGCGCTCGACGCCAAGGGAGCGGATGGCGAGCGCCCGCACGTGCTTCACATGACCGCGACTCCGATTCCGCGCACGCTCGCGCTCAGCAACTACGGCGACCTCGACTTCACCGTCCTGCGGGAGCTGCCTCGGGGACGCAAGCCCGTCGAGACATTCGTTTGCTCGAGCGAACGCGAGCGGGCGCGCGCGTACGACCGCATCCGCGAAGAGCTCCGGGCCGGCCGGCAGGCGTTCGTCGTATGCCCGCTGATCGAGGAGTCAGAGGCGCTGCAGGCACGTGCGGCGAGCGCCGAGTTCGAGCGTCTGCGCGCGAGCGATCTGCGCGGCTGGCGCGTCGTGCTCCTGCATGGCCAGATGCGCCCGGCGGAGAAGCAAGCGGCGATGGCGTCGTTCGCATCCGGCCGGGCGGACGTGCTCGTGGCGACGTCGGTGATCGAGGTCGGGATCGATGTCCCCAATGCGACCGTGATGCTGGTCGAGAACGCCGAGCGCTACGGGATCTCGCAGCTGCACCAGCTCCGGGGCAGGATCGGGCGCGGGGGGCACGCCTCGCTGTGCCTGCTGTTCGGACCGAAGGAGTCGCCGCGGCTACGCGCGCTGGCGGCGGGCAGTGATGGGTTCGCCCTCGCCGAGGTGGATCTCGAGCTTCGTGGCGAGGGTGAGCTCGTGGGTACCCGGCAGCACGGCAGCGCGCAGTACAAGGTGGCCGAGCTGCCGCGCGACGCCGAGCTGCTCGAGCGCGCGCGGCTGCACGCCGATCGGATCGTCGCCGAGGACCCCGAGCTCGAGCGGCGCGAGCACGCGCTGCTGGGCGAGGCCCTCGCGCGCGTGTACGGCGAGGAGGCGGCGGCGCCGATCCGGGCGTGAGGCGATGCGCGTGATCGCCGGCACCCGACGCGGGGCAACTCTGTTCGCGCCGCGAGGGCGATCCGTGCGGCCGACCTCCGACCGGGTCCGCGAGTCCTTGTTCTCGATCCTTGCTCCGGTCGACGGGGCACGCGTCCTCGACCTGTTCGCGGGCTCGGGCGCGCTGGCGATCGAGTCTCTGTCACGGGGCGCGGTGCGGGCGACGCTCGTCGACAGTTCGCCCGCGGCGATTGAGGCGATCCGGCGTAACCTGGCGCGCCTGGACCTGGAGGCCGAGGTTCGCCGCTCGCGAGCTCTCGACTTCCTCGAGCGAGCACGAGCGGGCGCGCAGCAATACGATCTGGTCTTCCTCGATCCCCCATACCGCCAGGCGAGCCGCCTCGGCGAGCAGCTCTCGAGAACGCTGGGACCGGTGCTCGCGCCGGAAGCCCGGATCGTGACCGAGAGCGACCGCCGGGCGCCCCTCGAGCTCGAATTGCCCATGTTGGACGAGCGACGATACGGCGACACACTGATTCGGATCCATGGCTCCTGACAACCGCATCGCCATCTGCCCCGGCTCCTATGACCCGATCACCTACGGCCACATCGACGTGATCTCACGGGCGGCCGCGATGTTCGACAAGGTGATCGTCGCGGTGGTCAATCTGCCGGTCCGCAAGGGCAACACGCTGTTCAGCGCCGAGGAGCGGGTCGCGTTCGTGGAGAACGCGACGCGGGAGCTCGGAAACGTTTCCGTCGAGCCGTTCCGCAGCCTGGTCGTCGAGTTCGCTCGCGAGCGCGGGGCCAAAGCGATCGTCAAGGGCCTGCGCGCGATCTCCGACTTCGAGTACGAGTTGGAAATGAACCAGCTCAACCATCGTCAGGCGCCGGACGTCGAGTCCGTGTACCTGATGGCCTCGGCAAAGTACAGTTTCGTCAGGTCGAGCGGCGTCAAGGAGCTCGCGACGTTCGGCGGCAACATCGACGACATGGTCCCGAGCGAGGTCGCCGCAGCGTTGAAGGAACGCCTCGACCGCTGACGAAGATAAGGTAACTGCGCGATGGATGTCCTGGTACTCATCGACAAGCTCGACGATCTCGTCCACAACGCGAAGCCGGTGCCGCTGACCGACCAGGTGCGCGTGGACAAGGAGGAGATCTACGACATCCTCGATCAGATGCGCGCCACCATCCCGGAGGAGATCAAGCAGGCACGCTGGATCGTGAAAGAGCGACAGGAGATGCTGGCCGAAGCCAAGCGCGAGGCCGAGCGGATCGTCAGGGAAGCGCGCGAGCGCCAGGAGCGGCTGATCTCCGAGGAGGAGATCACCCACCAAGCCGAGCGCGCGGCGGAGGACATCATCGAGGACGCGCGCTCACGCGAGCGCGAGATTCGCCTCGGCGCCGAGGATTACGCCGACGAGATCCTGAACACGCTCGAGGTCAACCTCTCGAAGTTCATCGCCGCGGTGCAGCGTGGCCGCGATCGGCTGGCGGGCAGGGACGAGCCGGCCGAAGTGTCTTGATCGAGGTCCTCGATACGGACATAACCGCTCTCGAGGTCGACGCGATCGCCAACGCGGCGAACACGCAGTTGCGGCACGGTGGCGGCGTGGCGGGCGCGATCTCGCGCGCCGGTGGGTCGGCAATCGAGGCGGAGAGCCGCGAGCAGGCGCCGATCGGCCTCGGGGAGGCGGTCGAGACGAGCGGTGGCGCGATGCCCTGCCGGTGGGTGATCCATGCCGCGACGATGGAGCTCGGAGGACCGACTTCGGCCGACATCATCCGCCGCGCCACCGCGAACACCCTGCAGCGGGCCGAGGCGCTGGGAGCGCGCTCGCTGGCGCTGGTGGCGTTCGGGACCGGCGTGGGCGGCTTTCCGCTCGAGCAGGCGGCGGCGATCGAGGTCGAGGAGGTGCGCGCGCATCTTGGGCGGGGCAGCGGGCTCGAGCGGGTGGTGTTCGCGGTGCGAGGCGCGGGCGCGCGGGAGGCATTCGAGCGGGCGCTGGCGGCGCGTTCCGGCTGAGACGGTCCGGCCGAGGCGGTCGGCGGCGCGGCCCTCGGCCTCGTTAGGAGCGCTGGCGGCTCGCGGGCCAGCCGGACTGGAGCAGCGTGCCCGAGTGTGTACACGCCCGGGTGCTGGGCTGAAGCTGGCTCGTCGCGGGCCGGCGAGCGATCGCTCCGCGAGGTAGCCCGTCGCCCAGCAGCTGACGCCGGCCGACGCGGCCGCGCTGCATCCCGGCGATCGCCGCGCGCTGCTCGCGCGTCCGCCGAACGGGCACCGGATCACGCACTCCGAGCACTCACACGAGGTGCGCGCCGTGGGGCTCGCTATCCGAGCCTGACGCCACAACTCCGGGTGTCGCCTCGAGGTGCGTGTCCTCGGACTCGCTCGTGCCGCTGTACGCCGCGGCGTCCCACGCCGCGCGGGGGACGGGTTGCGCCTCGATGCGAAGTCGCGGCTGAACCGGCCTCGGCCGCCGGCTCGGACTAGACGACATCGAAGCCGGTCAGGCCCTCCGGCTCCTCCTCGCTGATCTCGACCGTTCGCACTTCGGCCCGACGAGGTCCGGTGCGAAAGAACCGGATCACGCGCTCGACCGCGTCGGGCTCGCCTTCGAGCACGGCCTCGACGGCGCCGTCGGGGCGGTTTCGCACCCAGCCGGCGACGTTGTGGGCGGTGGCGCGCTCGCGTGTGGAGTCGCGGAAGAACACGCCCTGTACGCGTCCGTCCACGACGATCCGCCGGCGGACGCGCTGGCCGTGCATGGGGCGGATTCTGGCAACGGCCAAGTCCGTTCGCCGGGGCGGCTCCGCGTAACGCCGCGCTTCGGTTCGCCGGAGCCAATCCGCGTAACGCTCCGGTTCCGTCCGCCGGGCCCGCCATCCTGGCACGAGATGACGACAATTTGGCTGCTAATCGGGGTCTGTGCGGGTGCCGCGGCGGTGCTGCTGGCGCTGCGCCCGCGGCTGCGGTCGCTGGCGCTGGAGGCGGATCGCGCGGGCGGGCTCGAGCGCGAGCTGATCAAGGCGCGCGGCGATCTCGAGCACGAACGGGCGCGGGCGCACGAGCGGCTCGCGACGCTGAGCGACGCGCAGGAGCGGCTGTCGGCGTCGTTCAAGGCCCTCAGCACGGAGGCGCTTCAGTCGAGCATGTCGCAGCTCACCCAGCTCGCGCGGGCGCAGCTGCAGGCGACGCAGGCGGAGGCCAAGGGGGATCTCGACAAGCGCCAGCAGGCGGTGGAGCAGCTGGTGGCGCCACTGCGCGAGCAGCTGGGCCGCGTCGACGCGCAGCTGCTGCGACTCGACCAGGAGCGGCGCGAGTCCCGAGGCCGCCTCGAAGCTCAGCTGCGAACGCTCAACGAGACCGGAGAGCGGCTGCGAACCGAGACTGGGGCGCTGGTGACGGCGCTGCGCAAGCCGAACGCGCGGGGTCAGTGGGGCCAGATGCAACTCCGCAATGTGGTCGAGCTCGCCGGCATGATGCGTCACTGCGACTTCGTCGAACAATCTCCGCTGGCCGGCGGCGAGAACGCGCTACGCCCCGACTTGGTGGTGAACCTGCCTGGAGGCAAGCACGTCGTGGTTGACGCCAAGGCGCCGCTCCAGGGCGTTCTCGACGCCTACGAGGCGGCGGATGAGGAGGAGCGGGAGCGTCACCTCCGCGATCACGCGCGCCTGCTGCGAAAGCATGTGAAGGCGCTCGCGGACAAGAACTACTGCGCCGGCCTCGACTCGGCACCTGATTTCGTGGTCATGTTCCTGCCCGGTGAGCACCTCTACGGAGCCGCGCTGGAAGCCGATTCGGCGCTACTTGAGGACGCGATGGCGCGGCGGGTTCTGATCGCGACGCCGACGACGCTGCTGGCGATCCTGCGCGCGGTCGCCTACGGCTGGCAGCAGGAGCGCGTGGCGGAGTCCGCTCAAGCGATCTCCGAGCTCGGGCGGGAGCTGCACGGGCGGCTGTCGAAGCTCTCCGGATTGCTGGCGACGCTGGGCACACGGCTGAACGGAACGGTGCGGGCATTCAACGAGACCGTTGGCTCCTACGAGGCCCGGGTGATGCCGGGCGCAAGGCGATTCGCCGAGCACGGCGCGGTCTCAGAGGGGCGCGAGCTACCGGAGCTCGAACACGTGACTGTCAGCGCCCGCAGCGTTCAGCTGATCGAGGCGGGAGCGGGTGCGGCGGACGAGGTGGCGGCGCCACGACGCCTGTTTGCGGCCGAGTGACGTCCCGCGAATGTCAGGATGACTGATGCCGACGGCCTGATGCGTGGAGCTCAAGTTAGCGCGGCGAGAAAGCGCGCCCGCGTCTCGCGGCAGGCGTCGAGAAAGATGCGCCCGTCGGTGCGCAAGGTGAAGAAGTTCGCGCCGAGAGTGCTCCAGCGGCTGATCTGCTCCGGGCGCTCGACGTACACGCCGAGCGCTGCATGCGGCGTGACCTCGGCGGCCAGTCGCGCGCCGGCCGCGACGACCTCGGGATGGTCGAGCTCGCCGGGCTGGCCGACGCTCTGCGACAGGTCGTAGGGGCCGACGAAGACGAGGTCGACTCCGGGCGTCGAGGCGATCGGCGCCGCCTCGGCCAGTGCATCCACCGCCTCGAGCTGAACCACGACCGTGGTGAGCGCCTCACGCCCTTCGATCCCGAGCGCCGGGTCGGCCTGAAGCGCGTGGCGGACAATCGGCGCTAGCCCGCGGCGCCCGCCCGGGTGGTAGCGCGAGGCCTGCACCACGGCGCCCGCCTCGGCCCTGGAGCGGACGCCCGGCACCATCACGCCGGCGGGCGCCATGTCGAGAACTCGCGTGATCGACGTGGTCGCGCCAGCCGGCACCCGGACCAGCGCGTCGATGCTCGCCGCCTGGCAGGCGGCGATCAGCGCCGACAGCGTCCCGACGTCGATCGCCGAGTGCTCGAGATCGAGCACGACGAAGTCGAACCCGGCCAGCGCGTAACACTCGACGGCCGCGCGCGCTGGTAGCTCGAGGAGGAACGACCCGAGCAACGGCTCGCGTGCCGCGACACGGTCGCGGAGCGGCGCACGCGGCGCCGGGCCGCCACCACTCGGCACTCCCGGCGCGCTCACGTACGATAGGTCACGCGCTCGCGGCGCCCGGAGTCGGCCGAGCGAATGATCGCCGCGCACACCTCGTCAGCGCGATAGCCGTCCTCGAAGTCGGCCCCGTAGGGCCGCACCTGGCCGTCGCTGGCGATCGCCGTGAGCAGGTGGTGGATCTCGTGCACGAACGTGTGCTCCCAGCCGATGATGTGGCCGTGCGGCCACCACCACTGCCAGAACGGATGCTCGGCTTCGCTCACCAAGACCTGGCGAAATCCCTGCGCGTGCGCGCCAGGCTGCGAGCCGACGAGGTAGACCTGGAGCTCGTTCAAGCGCTCGAGCTCAAACACCAGCGATCCCTTCGAGCCATTGATCTCGAACGAGAGCGCGTTCTTGCGCCCGCGGCAGAAGCGTGAGGCCTCGAGCGTCCCCACGGCGCCAGTCTCGAACTCGACTGCCGCTTCGAAAGCGTCGTCGACGTCGACCTGGCCACCCGGCCGCTCCGGGATGAACGTGCGCGTCAACGCAGCGACCGTGCTGATCTCGCCGACGAGGAAGCGGGCCAGGTCGATCACGTGTGCGCCGAGGTCGCCGAGTGCGCCCGAGCCCGCAGTTTCGCGATCCAGGCGCCACACACGCTCGAACGACGGATCGGCGATCCACTCCTGCAGGTAGCGGCCGCGGAAGTGATAGATCTCGCCGAGCTCCCCCGCCTCGAGCATCTCCCGCGCCAGGCGCACCGCCGGCACGAAGCGGTAGTTGAACGCGCACATGTGCTTTACGCCGGCGCGGGCGGCCGCCTGCCAGATCTCGTAGCTCTCTTCGGCGCTGCGCCCGAGCGGCTTCTCACACAGGACGTGCTTACCGCGCTGCACCGCCGCGATCGTCGGCTCGGCGTGGAGGTTGTTGGGTCCGGAGTTGTCGAACAGCTCAACCCGAGCGTCGGCGACGAGATCGCGCCAGTCGGTGAACGGCTGGGCGAAGCCGAAGCGGCGCGCCGCCTCCGTGACCGCGTCCTCGTTGCGTCCGGCGAGCCCGACCAGGTCGGGACGCAGCGGTGGCGGCCAGGTCATGTAGGCGAGCGTCCTGTACGCGTTCGAGTGGGCCTTGCCCATGAACGCATAGCCGAGCATGCCGACTCCGATCTCGCGCGATTGCGAAGTCGCCGCGGCGGTGCCCTGGGTGACGAATCCGACCGAAGGCTCACTCATGGGCGCTGCGCTGCATCGCCTGGTCGAACACGAACTCGGAGGGCCGGAAGTCGGCCCGACGCACGAACGCCAGCGCGTCCTGCGCGCCCCATTCCCGGTCCATGCCCGCGTCCTCCCACTCGATCGACAAGGGACCGTCGTAGCCGATCCGGTTCAGTGCCCGCAGCACCGCCTCGAAGTCGACGTCGCCGTGCCCCGGTGAGACGAAGTCCCAGCCGCGTTCGGCCTCGCCGAAGTTCAGATGACCGCCGAGGATCGACTTGCGCCCGTCGAGGTGCTTGCGCGAGTCCTTGACGTGGACGTGGTAGACGCGCTCGGCGAACTCCTCGACGAACGCCGCCGCATCGAGGAATTGGTGCGCGAAGTGGCTCGGATCGAAGTTGATGCCGAACGCTTCGCGATGGTCAATCGCGGCCAGCGTCCGACGGGTGGTCACGAAGTCGTAGGCGATCTCGGTCGGGTGCACCTCGAGGCCGAAACGAACGCCCTCCTGCTCGAACGTGTCGATGATCGGCGTCCAGCGCTCGGCGAAGTTCTCATAGCCGCGCTCGATCTGGTCGAAGTCGTTGGGCGGGAACGAGTAGAGCATGTGCCAGATCGGCGAGCCCGTGAAGCCGTTGACCTGGGTCACCCCAAAAGCGGCGGCGGCCCGAGCCGTGTCCTGCATACGCTCGGCGGCCCGACGGCGCACGCCTTCGGGCTCGCCGTCGCCCCACACCTCCGCCGGCAGCACCGCCTCGTGACGCGGGTCGATCGGATCGCAGACGGCCTGGCCCACCAGATGCGCGCCGAGGGCCCAGCACCCGAGCCCCCGCTGTTCGAGCAGGTTGCGCTTCTCCTCGAGGTAGGTCCGATCGCGAAGCGCGCGATCGACTTCGAAGTGATCCCCCCAGCAGGCCAGCTCGAGGCCATCGAAGCCCCAGGCGGCGGTCTTCTGTGCCAGCTCCGTCAGCGGAAGATCGGCCCACTGGCCGGTGAACAACGTGACTGGTCTTGCCATCGGTTCTCAGCGCTCCTGTTAGTCGGCCGCCTCTGCGGCGTGACCCTAAACCAGGAAGCTGATCTCCGTCTACGGCACGACGACGGCCTTGGCAACGTTGCCGGTCCGCGCGGCGTCGAGCGCATCCTGGGCGCGAGTGAGCGGGAAGGCGGTGATGAGCTCCTCGAGCGCGAAGCGCTCGCGGAGCAGCGGAACCGTTCGGACGTACTCGACGTAGTGAGCGGCTGAGAACGCCCACGAGCCGTCGACGCTCAGGTGCTTGCGCGTGATCAGGTGCGGGTTGATCGGCGTGGGGCCGTGGTCGGTGTATTGGCCGAGGACGAGCACGCGGCCGCCCGGCCGGACGAGGTCGATCCCCTCAGCGACGGCGGCGGGCACTCCGGTGCATTCGACGACGAGGTCGGCGCCCCGCCCGCCGGTCAGCTCGCGCACTCGCGCGGCGCGGGCCGCGATGTCGAGCGCGTCGATGTCGAGGCGCTCGTCGCCGACTCCGAGTCGCGACGCGAGCTCGAGGCGCTGTGCCGGCGCGCCGATCACGATCGCCGGACGTGCTCCGGCGAGTTGTGCGTACATCGCAGCGGCCAACCCGACCGGGCCGGCGCCCTGGATGACGATGGCCTCGCCGGGGCGCGGCGGCATCCGGTGAAGCAGACCGTGGACAACGGTCGGACCGGCGCAGCCGAGCGCGATAACCGCCTCGGATGGCTGCGCCTCGCCCAGCCGGACGATCGTGGTCCCGTCCTCGAGGTAGATCGTGTCCGCCCAAGCTCCGGTGAGGTGGGGCGGCGAGTCGAGCCGGCGCGTGATGCCGTAGACGCGACGGCGCTCGCACAACGTGGGTTGCTGCGCGTCGCGGCAGTAGAAGCACCGGCCGCAGGCGATGCTGGATGCCCAGCCGACCCGATCGCCGATCCGCAGCGGCGCACCCAGCGCATCATGCTCGAGCCCTTCGCCGAGCGCTGCCACGCGCCCTACGCCCTCATGACCGAGCACGACCGGCAGCGAGATCGGCAAGCGACCCGCCTGCAGGTGGACGTCGGTGCCGCACACCCCGCCGAAGTCGACCGCCACCACGGCTGCCCCGGGCTCGGGTGCGGCAACGGGGCGCTCGTCGAGCGCGACGGGCTGATCGAACGCCTCGAGTACGACGCACCGGGCGGCTTCTGGCATCCCGGTGGACACTACCCGGCGCCTAACGCTCTCCGGATGTCCAGGCGACGATCTGCTCGGGGGTGATCGGCAGCGAGGTGACCCGGACGCCATAGGGCGTGAGCGCGTCCTCGACGGCGGCGCTCAGGATCGCCGGCGTGAGCATCCGTCCGCCCTCGCCGGCGCCCTTGATGCCATACGGCGTATAGGGGGAAGGCGTCTCCTGGTGCTCGACGATCATCCGCGGAACATCGAGCGATGAGGGCAGGTGGTAGTGCTCGAAGGTGTCGTTGCGCAGGCGCCCCTGCTCGTCGTAGCTGTACTCCTCGAGCAGGGCGGTGCCGAGACCCTGAATCGTCCCGCCGATGATCTGCCCGTTCAGCGTCTTCGGGTTGACGACCGTGCCGGCGTCGTGAACGGCCACGTAGTGCAGGAACGACAGCTTCCCCGTTTCGACATCGACCTCGACCACGGCCATGTGCCAGGCGTGGCCGACGAAGGGATAGAAGATGCCGAGGTCCGAGCGATCCTCGGTGGGCAACGTCGTCAGCGGATGGTCGTAGGTCGACTGGGACGCGAGCCCGCTCTCCATGTCACTCGGCAGATCGAGCCGGAACATGTAGGCACTGAGGGCTACGTCGGCCAGCGATAGCCGCTGATCGGGCGAACCGACCACGCCGATCCCGGCGTCGCGGAACTCGAGGTCGTCCTCGCTTGCCTCGAGCTGGTGGGCCGCGATTCGCTTGATCTTCTGCTTGACCTCGGCGGCGGCGCCGGCGACCGCGCCCGACACCATCACCGTGTAACGCGAGCCCCCGGGGCCGGTGCCCGGCAACGCGTGCTGAGAGTCGGCGTAGGTGACGACTACCGACTGAGGGTCGACGTCGAACTCCTCGGCGATTACCTGCGAGACGACGGTCTCGGGGCTATTGCCCCACATCGACTGCGAGTGCAAGGTGACGACGATCTGCCCGGTCGGGTCGATCTGCAGGCTCGCGCTCTCGGGACTCGAGGTCGGCGTGAAATCTGGCTCGTCGAACCAGAACCAGAACTCGGTGGAGCTGAACACGCTGCGCTCGTTGGAGGCAATGACTCCAATGCCGACATGTCGCCCCTCCGCCCGGGCCTTTTCACGCTCGGCGACCCAGTGCTCGTAGTCGCCAACCTCGAGCAGACGCTCGAGCACAGCCTGGTAGTTGCCGCTGTCGTAGATGTTGCCGGTCGGGGTCCGGTAGGGGAACTGGTCGGGCGTGATCAGGTTGCGCCGGCGCAGCTCGACCCGGTCCATCCCCAGGTCGAGCGCCGCCATGTCGACGAGCCGCTCGAGCATCCAGTTAGAGACCTCGGCACCGAAGCCGCGGTAGGCGCCCTGCTGGTTCTTGTTCGTCAGGACCGCGTGCAGCGTGTACTGAACCTCCTTGATCTGGTACGGCCCGACGATCTGGGAGAGCCCGTTGCCGTGGGTGCCGGTGCCGAACTGCAGGTAAGCGCCGTAGTCGTCGACGCAGTCGATCCGCAGCCCGCGCATCGTCCCGTCATCTTCGAAGGCGAGCTCAGCGTCGTACCAGCGATCCGACCCGCAGTGGTCGTTGCTCGCGATGTGGGTCATGCGGTCCTCGACGAACTTGACCGGGCGCTCGGCGACGATCGACAGGAAGCCGGCGAAGGTCGGGACTTTGTGCATGAAGAACTTCGACCCGAAGCTCCCGCCGGCTGCCACCGGCACCACATTGAGCTTGCTCGCCGGGATCTTCAGCGATGTGGCGATCAGCCAGTGGAAGTAGGTGAAGTTCATCGAGTTGGCATAGATCGTGACCACGCCGGTCCCGGGGTCGTAGTCGCCGATCGCGCCGTTCGTGTCCATCGGCATCCCGGTCGAGCGCGGCCAGCGCAGCTTGGCCTGCACCTTGCGCGCGGCGCTCGAGAACGCACCTTCGACGTCTCCGAAGGTGAACGTCCGCTCGTAGGCGACGTTTGTGCCCAGCTTCTCGTGCACGTGCGGCGCGTCCTCTCGCTGCGCCGCGAACGGATCGAGCACGACCGGCAGCGGCTCGTACTCGACCTCGATCAGCTCGCAGGCGTCCTCTGCGATGTAGCGGTTCTCCGCGATCACGGCAGCGACGGTCTCACCGTAGTGGCGGACCTTCTCGATCGCGATCATGTCCTGGATGATCGGTCCGGCGCCGAACGACGGCAGCGGCGCCGCGCGGGCGGCGACGTCCGCGCCCGTGACGACCTTGATCACGCCTGGGAGCTGCTCGGCCCGGGTCGAGTCGACGCGGACGATCCGGGCGTGAGCGTGCGGACTGCGCAGGACAGCCGCGTGGGCCATGCCGGGCAGGCTGATGTCGTCGATGTAGCGACCTTCACCCCGTAGCAGGCGGGGATCCTCGACGCGGTTGAGGCTCTTGCCGAGCCAGCGCCGACCGGCGGCCTTGAGCGCGGTCTCCGTCGCGATCTTGGCCGCCGCGGGGTGCTGCTCGAGCGGCCCGGCGCTCACGTCACGTCTCCGACCGGGTTCAGCGAGTGGGCGGTCTGCTGAGCGCGGGCGGCGGACTGGATCGCGTCGACGATCTGCTGATAGCCCGTGCAGCGACAGAGAACGCCGCTGATTGCCTCGCGGATCGCCATCTCGTCGGTTTCGCCGGGGTGCTCGCGAAGGAACTCGGTGGCGGTCATGAGCATCGCGGGCGTGCAGAAACCGCACTGAAGTGCATGGTGCTCGGTGAATGCCTGCTGCAGCCCGTCGAGCTCCCCGCCCGGGCCGGCCAGGGACTCCACCGTCTCGATCGAGTGTCCGTCGGCCTGCACCGCGAACATCAGACAAGCCCGAAGGGCGGCCCCGTCGACGAGCACGTTGCAGTTGCCACAGAAGCCGTGCTCGCAGGCGACGTGGGTGCCCTTGAGCCCCAGGTCCTCGCGCAGGAAGTCGGCCAGCGTCCGCCGGGGCTCGACCTCGCGCTCGTACGGAGTGCCGTTGACCTCGACGCGAATCGCGACCGGCGTTGCGTTCGTCGAGGTTGGCGTCATGTCCCGGCCTTCGCGCCCGCGGCGGCGTCGCGCAGGGCCCGGCGCGCCAAGACCGGTGCAACGCGGCGGCGATAGGCGGCCGAGGCCTCGACGTCATCGAGCGGCTCGATTCCGGCGAGCAGCTCCTCGATGGCGTGTTCGTCATCGACGGCCCCCGAGGCGTCTACGCGCAACGGCGTCGAAGCGGCGCAGAGCAGCACGAGCTCCGCTGCGCCGTCGGGCAAGACCACGGCGGCGGCGGCGAGCTGCGCATAGTCGCGGTGACGGGCGCTCACCTCTTGAAAGCCCGTCCCGGCGCCGTCCGCGGGCCGCGGAACGCGCACCGAGACGATCAGCTCGCCCGGCTCGAGCGCGGTCTGGTGCGGGCCGCGGAAGAACTCGCGGGCGCGGATCGAGCGCTCGCCGCGAGCCGAGCGGACGTCGATCGCGGCATCGAGCGCCACGACGACCGCGGTCAGCTCGCCCCACGGCGCGGCGAAGGCGAGCGAGCCGGCGACGGTTCCGCGCCGGCGGGTCTCGCGGTAGCCGACGAACCGAGCACCGGCCGCCAGCAAGGGCCAGCCGGCGGCGACGAGCGGCTCCTCGAGCAGCGCCTGCTGGCGTACGAGCGCCCCGATGTGCAGCTCGCCCTCGCGCTCCTCGAGCGTCTCGAGCTCGGGTATGCGGTTGATGTCGACGAGGGCACTCGGGCGGTCGGTGCGGAACTTCATCGCCTGCACGAGGCTCTGTCCGCCGGCCAGGACGCGGGTGCCGTTCCCGGATGCCAGCAGCTCGAGTGCTGCATCGAGGCTGTCCGGGGCGTGGTAGGCGAAGGGCGCGGGCTTCAAGCGGGTGGCGGTTGCGGGAGCGGGTGGCTGTGGCGGGGGCGGGTGGCTGTAGCGGGGGCGGGTTGGTCTCGCGCGCGCAGCCTAACGCCGAAGCGCGACGAGGAAAAGCGGCGCCCGGCGGAGACGATCCGGCAGCCGCGCGCGGGTCAGCGACCCCCGCCCTGGCCCCGCCCCGCCCACCATCGCTTCAGATCTTCCCGCTGGTGGGGGAGGGGAGCGGCGGAGGGTTTGCGGGCGCGCACGTGCTCGAGCGCCTGATCGATGTCGAGGTCGGTGCGCAACGCGATCACGCCGGCGGCGACGGCGGCTGAGCGCTGCCATCCCGCGCGGCAATGTAGGTACGTGCGCACCCCCTGATCGAGCGATCGGTTGACCTCCTGAACGGCGGCTTCGAGCTCGTCCGCGGGCAAGCCCGCGTAGTCCCGCAGGCCGACACGACGCTCGTCGATGCCGGCGCCGGCCAGCGCCGTGGCAACCGCCTCCCGCTCGCCGGCGTGGTACTCGCTGTCTTGCGCGAGGTTGAGGACGCGCTCGACGCCGGTCCACTTGAGCATCGCTACGTCGTCCGCATCGAGCGGGTAGGCGCCGATGAGCAGATCATCGAGGACGTCGGCAAACCCGTAGGTGCGAAACCAGTCGGACATCTCTGGGCAATGATGGCGCGCTTTTGTGGCATCAGGTCGCGCTCGACCACGGTTGCGTAGATCCTGGAAGGCCGGGGCACATGTGCCCCGGCACCGGCGGCGCATGCGCCGCCGGAAGGGGGCGCGCATGCGCGCCCCTGAACACCCGAGTTTGCTGCGTTTCTCGGCCCCGGCGGCAAGCACCGAACCTTCCCAATCCCATCGCTAAGCTCGAACCATGGCCCTCCGGACTGACAGCTTCGACCTCGGCGGGTTGCGGCTGACGGCCGGCGAGGGGCGGCGGCTCAACCCCAGCGTCGTGATCGACCCCTTCTCGCTGGGCGGGGAGCGCTACAGCGTTGAGCCAAGCCTCGTGCCATGCCGACTCGACGTCTCCCGCACCACCGGTGACGGCTACGCGTTGAGGCTGCGCTTCGAGGCGAGGCTCGCCGGGCCATGCATGCGCTGCCTGGAACCGGCGGACGCGGTGTTCGAGGTCGACGCTCGCGAGGTCTCGCAGCCCGGAGGGGACGACGAGCTCGCCTCGCCGTACCTTGAGAGCGGCATCCTCGACCTCCGAGCCTGGGCTCGTGACGCGCTCGCCCTCGCGCTGCCGGCGACGCTGCTCTGCCGCCAGGACTGCGCCGGCCTGTGCCCGACGTGCGGCGCCGACCTGAACACGGCGGGTCCTGACCACGTGCATCCGCGCGAGCTCGATCCTCGCTGGGCGAAGCTCTCCGAGCTGCGCTTCGACGGCTGAGAGCCGCGCCCGAGAGAACGCCCCTCCGGCCCCGGTGGGCGCGCCTGCCCCTGCTAGCCTCCCGCCCCAATGGCCGTTCCCAAGCAGAAGCAATCTCACGCGAGGACCTCGCAGCGTCGGGCCCGCCACAAGATCGCGGCGCCCGGCTACAACTCCTGCCCGCACTGCCACAGCCCGCGGCTTCCGCACCGCGTCTGCCCGGTCTGCGGCTACTACAACGGTCGCGAGGTCATCACCGCGGACGCCGAGCGGGCCGACTGAGCTCGCGCAGATGGTCGTCGTCGCGGTCGACGCGGGCGGAGCCGATCTTGGTCCCAGCGAGGTAGCTGCGGGCGCAGTCCGCGCTGCCGAGAGCGGGATCGGCGTGCTGCTGTTCGGTCCGGCGGCGGAGATCGGACCGGTGCCGGCAAACGTCGAGGTCGTCGACGCCCCGACCTCGATCGCCAAAGCCACGGATCCCGCGTTCGCGGTCCGGGCGACGCCGGATGCCTCGATCGTCCAAGCCGCTCGCGCGGTCGCCGCGGGGCGCGCGCAGGCGCTGGTTTCCGGAGGCTCGACCGGTTCGGCGCTCGCGGCGGGCCTCTTCAATCTGCGCCGCGACCGCGGAATCCACCGGCCGGCACTCGCGCTGCCGGTGCCGATGCCGGGCGCGTCGCCCGTGCTGCTCCTCGACGTGGGCGCGAATGTCACCTGCCGCCCCGAGCATCTGGTTCAGTTTGCCCACATGGGCTCAGCCTTCGCCCACGCCGTGCTCGGGATCGAGGCTCCCCGGGTAGCGCTGCTGTCGAACGGCGAGGAGCCGGCGAAGGGCACGCCCGACCTGGTCGCCGTGCACGAACAGCTGACCGGCGCCGGCGGCACCGGCCTGAACTTCGTCGGCAACATCGAGGGCACACAGCTTCCCGAGGGCGCGGCCGACGTCGTGGTGATGGACGGCTTCACGGGCAACATCACGCTCAAGCTGATCGAGGGGGTGTCGGGCCGGACGCTGCGCGCGATCCGCGAGGCCGCGCGGAGCTCCTCCCGGGCCAAGCTCGGTGGCCTGTTGCTTGCCCCTGCGGTGCGCGCACTGCGCGACCAGATCGATCCCGAGGGGCCCGGCGGGGCCTACATGCTGGGGCTCCGCCAGGTCGGCGTGATCGCCCACGGAAGGTTCACGCGTCGCGGGTTCGCGCGGGCGATCGAGGTGGCTGCACACGGCGTCGAGCAGGATGTGATCGGCCGCACGCGCGCCGCGCTTCAGGGCGCCGGCGCGCTGCGGGCCGCGCGCGACGGGGACGAGCAGCTCGATGGTGCCCCGTCCGAGGCGCAGGCTACGGTGTGACCCGATGAACCGCGATCAGGTCTTCTCGCTCATCCGCGTGCACCTGGCCGACGAACTCGAGCTCGAAGCCGATCGGATCCAGGAGTCGACGCGGTTCCGCGAAGATCTCGAAGCCGATTCCCTCGACCTCTACACGCTGGTCCAGGAGCTCGAGGACTCCTACAGCGTGAAGATCTCCGACGAGGAGGCGGCGAAGATTCTGACTGTCGGGCAGGCGGTCGATTTCGTGCTCGCGCGTCGTGCCGGCACAGCGTCGGCAACCGCGAGCCAAGGCCCCGACGCTGAGTGAGCATCGAAAAGCTGCGCGCGCTCCTCGTCGAGCTTCCGCCCGAGCTCGCGACGCCGGCGTTCACGCATTCCTCGTGGACCCTCAACCGCTCGGATTCCTACGAGCGCCTTGCGTTTCTCGGCGACAGCGTTCTGGCGCTGGCCGTGACCGCCTACCTGTACCCGCGCCTCGAGGCCGACCGCTTCGGCGCCGGGCGCTTGACGAAGATCCGCGCCCAAGCCGTCTCCGGCCGGTCCTGTCGAGCCGTCGCAGAGCGCCTGAGGGCTCCCGAGAGCCTGCGCGCGGCAGCGCCGGTCGACGCACCGGGCGGCGTCGAGGCGCTGATCGGGACCGAGCGCGTGTTGGCGTCGGTGATCGAGGCGGTGATCGGGGCCTGCTATCTAGCCTTCGGCTATGACCGAACCGCGGCGGCGGTGGTCGAGGCGTTCGCGCCGGAGATCGAGGACGCGCTGGAGCACTCGGTCGATTACAAATCGGCGCTGCAGGAGCGGCTGGCGCGCCGGGGGGCGATGGTGAGCTACTCCGTGATCGACGAGCAGGGCCCGCCCCACGACCGGATGTTCTCGATCAGCGCCACCGTCGATGGCGTCGAGATCGGCCGCGGCTCAGGCCGCAGCAAGAAGGACGCTGAGCAGGAGGCGGCGCAGACGGCGCTCGAGACGATGGGCGTCTAAGTGCTTACTACCGTGAACACCGTCGCATTCGAGCCTTCGGGCTTGCGGCCCGCTCAGCATCCTGCCTCGCCTCAACGGGCCGCGCCCGAGTCGTTCAGCTGCCTCCTGCGTCCTCGGCATGCATCCACCGGGAGCGTCTCTCGGTGCGACCGTATTCACGCTAGGAAGCACTAAGCATGTACCTGAAGTCGATCACGCTGAAGGGGTTCAAGTCCTTCCCGGACCGGACGCGGCTCGAGTTCGGACCCGGGGTCAGCGTGATCGTCGGACCCAACGGATCCGGCAAGTCCAACGTGACGGATGCCGTGCTGTGGGCGCTCGGTGAACAGTCGCCGCTCGCGGTGCGCGGGCAGTCGATGCAGGACGTCATCTTCGGCGGCGCCCCCGGCCGGCAGGGGGGGCGCAGCGCCGAGGTCGAGCTGGTGCTCGACGACAGCGAGGGCGCGCTCGCGCTGGGTACGGCGGAGGTGTCGATCGTCCGCCGGCTCGATCGCACCGGCGAGGGCGAATATCGCCTTGCCGGCGCCCGGTGCCGCCTGGTCGACGTGATCGAGGTGCTTTCGGATACCGGCCTCGGTAAGGAGATGCACTCCGTCATCTCCCAGGGCCGGGTCGAGTCGATCGTGACCTCGAAGCCGCGCGACCGGCGACTGCTGATCGAGGAGGCGGCCGGCCTCGGCAAGCATCGTAAGCGCCGGCGACGCGCGCAGCTCAAGCTGATCCGCACTCAAGACAACCTCGACCGCGCGCTCGACGTCGAACGCGAAGCGCGTTCGCGCTTGCGGCCGCTCAAGCGGCAGGCCGAGGCGGCCGAGCTTCACGCGCGGCTCGAGCGCCAGAGTCTCGAGGCGCGCTGGGAGCTCGCACGCGAGGAGCTCCGAGCGCTGCTGGCAGACCTCGCCGAGGCCGAGCGGGCAGTCGCGCAGGCGCGGGCACAGCGTGAGGGGGTGGAGCACGCGCTCGAGGCAGTGTCTCGGCGGCGAGACAGCGCCGAGCAGCGGCTGGCGGAGCGAAGCGCGCTGCGGGAGGAGCTCTCGCGGCGACGTTATGCCGCGCAGTCCGGCGCTGACCGGGTGGCGTACCGGAGCGAGGGCGTCCGGGCAGCGCAGGGAACGGTGACCGCACGGCTGGAGCGGCATCGAGAGCTGCTGGCCGCGCTGTCTGCCGCGGCCGAGGGAGAAGGCGGCGACAGCGACGCGCAGGCGCGGATCGTCGCGCTCGAGCAGGAGCTGGCCGCGCTCGAGCAGGATCGCGAGGCGGAGCTTGCGCGCGCGCTGGCGGAGCTCGAGCGCGAGCTGGGAAGCGCACAGGCGGAAGTGGAGCGCCGTGCCCAAGAGCTCGACTCTGCTCGGCGCGCGCGGGAGGAGAGCGAACTGGCGCTCGACCAGGCGCGACGGTCGGTGCGCGACGCCGAGCGTTCGGTCGAGGCGGCACGGCGGCGCGCGGCAGCGGTTGGAGGCGAGCTGGCGGCCGTCAACCAATTCCTGCGCAGCCACGGCAGCGCGCCCGGCGGCGCCGCGGCGCTGGCCGACGAGCTCGAGATCGACGCCGGGTACGAGCACGCGCTCGCGGCCGCGCTCGACGGCCGCCTGGGGGCCGCGGTCCTCCCGGACCTGGAGGAAGCCTCCGCGCTGCTCGACCGCGCCGGCTCGGACGGTGGCCGCGCGCTCGTCTTGCCGGCG
>JAFAZV010000225.1 GCA_019239445.1 Solirubrobacterales bacterium | reverse complement strand
GAGGCCGTCGAGCGAGTTCGTCTGGCTCATGAACTGCGACAGCTGCGAGGAGCCGAAGAACTCCTTGAGCGCGGCCACGACGGGACGGATGTTCACGATCGTCTGCGGCGTGATCGTGTCGGCGTCCTCGGTGGTGAGGCGCTCGCGCACCACTCGCTCCATGCGGTAGAGGCCGATGCGAAAGGCCTCCTGGATCAGCTCGCCGACCGTGCGCAGGCGACGGTTGCCGAAGTGCTCGTACTCGTCGAGGTGCTCGGCGACCGGCTCGCGCGGCGTCGAGGTCGCCTCGGCCGCGTAGTCCTTGATCTCGAACTCGGGCTCCTCGGGCATGCCCAGGCGCTTGGGCAGCGACACCAGCTCCTTGACCAGGGCGATGATGTCGTCGTGGGTGAGCGTCCGCGTCTCGAGGTCGATGTCGAGGTCGAGGCGCGAGTTCAGCTTGTAGCGCCCCACGCGCGTGAGGTCATAGCGCTTGGGGTCGAAGAACAGCTGGTGCAACAGCGCGCGCGCCGCGTCGATCGACGGCGGCTCGCCCGGGCGCTGCTTCTTGAACAGCTCGATCAGGGCACCTTCCTCGGTGCGCGTCATCTCCGGATCGGCGTCGAGCGTCAGCCGGATGTAGAGCGAGTTGTCGAACAGATTGAGGATCTCCTCGTCTGACGCGTAGCCCATCGCGCGCAGCAGCACGCTCACCGGGAGCTTGCGCTTGCGGTCGATGCGCACGTAGACGCGACCCTTCTTGTCGATCTCGAGCTCGAGCCACGAGCCGCGCGCGGGCATCAGGTTCGCGATGAACACCTGCTTCTCGCGATCCTTCGGCTCCATCACGTAGGCGCCGGGCGAGCGCACCAGCTGCGTCACGACGACGCGCTCGGTGCCGTTGATGATGAACGTGCCGCGTTCGGTCATCCACGGGAAGTCGCCCATGAACACCGACTGCTCGCGGATCTCGCCCGTCTCGCGGTTGATGAACGCGACCGTAACGGTCAGCGGGCGCGCGTAGGTGAGATCCTTCTCGCGGCACTGCTCGAGGCTCGCGACAGGCTCATCGAAGGTGAATTCGCCGAACTGGACGGCGAGGTTTCCGGTGTAGTCCTCGATCGGCGAGATGTCGTCGATCGTCTCGCGCAGGCCGCCGTTCTCGGGGTTGGTCAGCCAGGCGAAGGACTTTCTCTGGATATCGATCAGGTTGGGGACTTCAAGGACCTTGTTCAGACGCGCGAAGCTCCGGCGCGTCCGGGGGGCGTGAGCGGTTGCCAAGACGGCGACTCCTCGGGCGGTCTAGAGGGAGGGTAAGTCAGCGCCCCCAAAACCCCGGCGGACCCCGCCGATTCCTTTCGGAAGCGCGACCAGCAAAGATAGCACACGGCACCGATTGCCCTGTGCAGGACCGTCAGCGCTCACGGACCCCGCCCTCGAACACCGCGTATGTGGCGCGGCGCCGCATGGTTCGGGCGGCTGCGGCTATTGGCTGACGCGGGCAGTGTAGAGCGAAATCCCTGCCAAGGCAACCTTCGTGGCTTCACTACGGTGCAGCCATGGGCGCGTCAACCACCTCGGTCGAACGCCGGCTGGTCTTTCTCGTCGGCGCCGTCGTGTTCATCGACACGATGTTCTACGCCGCGATCGCGCCCCTGCTGCCGACCCTCGCGCACGAGCTTCACCTCTCGAAGCTGTCGGCCGGCGTGATGACCGCGAGCTACCCGCTGGGGACACTGCTCGGCTCGATCCCAGGCGGTGTGCTCGCCAGCCGCGCCGGACCGAAGCGCGCCGTCTACGTCGGCCTCGCGCTGCTCGGAACCTCGACGCTCGCGTTCGGCTTTCTGCACAACGAGCTCCTGCTCGACCTGGCGCGATTTGTCGAGGGCGTCGGGGGCGCCTGCTCGTGGGCAGGCGGCCTCGCCTGGCTCGTCGTCGAGGCGCCGGCCAGCCGCCGCGGAGCGCTGATCGGCGGCGCGCTCGGCGCGGCCATCGCCGGCGCGCTGTTCGGGCCGCTGATCGGCACGCTCGCCACCGCGATCGGACGCGCCGCGGCGTTCTGCGGCGTCGTCGTCTGCGCGCTGGCGCTGATCGTCGCGGCGCAGCGTCTCCCGGTGGCGAGCGCGACCTCCGAGCAGGGCGCGCGGGCGCTCGGCGGCGCGCTGCGCAGCCGGGTCGTGCTCGCGGCGATGTGGCTCGTCACCCTGCCGGCGGTGGCGTCGGGGCTGATCAACGTTCTCGGCCCGCTGCGGCTGCATCACCTCGGCGCCGGCGCGGTGGCGATCGGCGCCGCGTTCCTGGTCGCGGCCGGTGTCGAGGCCGTTGCCAGCCCGATCATCGGCCGCGTCTCGGACCGCCGCGGCCGCCTTGTCCCCGTCCGCGCCGGCTTGGGCGTCGCGACCGTCCTGCTGGCGTGCTTCACGCTTCCACGCACCGCCGCCGCCCTCGCCGTCCTGATCGTCGCCATCGCGGCCGGCCTGGGGGCGTTCTGGGCTCCGGCGATGGCGATGCTCTCCGACGCCGCCGAGGACCGCGGCCTCGATCAGGGACTCGCCGCCGCGCTCATCAACATCGCCTGGGCGGGCGGCCAGATCATCGGCTCGGGCGCCGGCGGCGGGCTCGCCAAGGCTACGAGCGACGGAGTTCCGTTGACGCTCACCGCAGCGTTGTGCGCGGCCACCTTGGCGCTACTGGCGCTTCATGCGCGCGCTGCTCTCGGCCCGCAAGAGGCTGGTCGAGAAACTGCCGCCTGACGCAAGTTTCTCGACCAGGCTCCGCCCATCGGCGCTTACTTCAAGTCGACGCTGGCGCCGGCTTCCTCGAGATCGGACTTGAGCTTGTCGGCCTCGGCGCGGTCAACGCCTTCCTTGACCGGCTTGGGCGCCTCGTCCACGAGCGCCTTCGCCTCTTTCAGGCCGAGGCCGGTCGCCGCGCGGACGACCTTGATCACCTGGATCTTCTTCTCGCCGGCACCGGTCAGGATCACGTCGAACGCGGTCTGCTCCTCGGCTGCCTCGCCGGCGCCATCGCCGGCCGCGGCAGCAGCCGGCGCCGCCGGTGCGACCGCGGTCGCGGAGACGCCGAACGCCTCCTCGAGCGCCTTGATCCGCTCAGAGAGCTCGAGCACCGAGATGCTCTTGAGCTCATCGATCCACTCTTGCGTGCTTGGCATCGTTGTTCCTCCTTATTCCTCGGCCGCCGGCGCGTCCGCGGCAGCTTCAGTTTGCTCAGTCTCCCGGGGGGCGGCGGCAGGTGCGCCGCCGCCGACCAACCCTTGATCCGCGATCGCCTGCAACTGCAGCGCGAGGCCGCCGATCATCGCGTTCAGCGTCCGCACGAGCGCGGTCAGCGGCGCCGCCACCGTGCCGACGAGCTGCGCGTGCAGCATCTCGCGCCCCGGCAGCCGCGCGATCGCGCGCACGTCGTCGGCGCTCAGGGCGTTGCCGTTCAGCACCCCGCCCTTGAAGTCGAGGATGCGCAGCGTCCGCGCGGTGTCGTTCAGCGCCTTGGCCGCCAGCGCGGCGTCGCCACGCACGAGCGCGAGCGCTGTCGGGCCCTCGAGCAGCGGCTTCAGCGCCTCGGCGCCGGCCTTGTCGGCCGCCCGTTCGGAGAGCGAGTTCTTGACGATGCGGAACTTCGCGTCCGCGTCGCGTAGCCGGCCCCGCAGATCGGCCGCCTGGGCGACGGACAAGCCGCGGTAGTCGACGGCGAAGATCGCCTCGGCGGACTGGATCTGCTCCGCGATCTCCTCTACGACAGCTGCTTTCTGGTCTCGATTCATGGTCCTCTCGCAAAACAACGCCCGCGTCAGGCGGGCGTCGTGTCGCGAGCTCCATGGACCGAGCTCACTGCCGAGGCTCCGCCTGCTCCGGGCTTACGCGCGCTTCGGGCGGGCGCGGCCGGAGGTCTTGGGCTTCGCTTGGGTTGAGTTGGAACAGTCTACGCCGCCACCGGCTCCTCGACGATGTCGCGCGTGCGCGACGGGTCTACTTTGACGCCTGGGCCCATCGAGCTGGCGAACGTCACCGAGCGGATGTAGCGGCCTTTGGCCGCCGAGGGCTTCGCGCGAACCAGCTCCTCGATCACGGCGGCGTAGTTCTCGAGCAGGCGCCGGTCATCGAACGAGCGCTTGCCGATCAGCAGGTGGACGATCGCGTTGCGGTCCGTCCGGTACTCGACTTTTCCGGCCTTGGCCTCCTGCACAGCGCGGCCCACGTCCATGGTGACGGTGCCGACCTTGGGGTTGGGCATCTTGCCGGCGGGCCCGAGGATGCGCCCGAGCCGGCCTACGACCGGCATCAGGTCGGGCGTCGCGATCGCCACGTCGAAGTCGTCGAAGCCGCCCTGGATGCGCTCGGCCAGATCCTCGGCGCCGACCACATCGGCCCCGGCCTCCTCGGCCTCGCGCGCCCGATCGCCCTGAGCGAATACGGCTACCTTGACGTTCTTGCCGAGCCCGTTGGGCAGCGCGACCGTCCCGCGCAACTGCTCGTCGGCATGACGCACGTTCAGGCCGGTGCGAACGTGCACCTCGACCGACTCGTCGAACTTCGCCCGCGCCAATTGCTTGATCAGCGCGATCGCCTCCGCCGGCGAGTACTCGCGCTCGCGGTCGAGGCGCTGCTTGACGTCCTGGTAGGTCTTCCCGTGCTTGGCCATCAGCGGTTCCTCCGTCGCGCTCACACGACCTCGACGCCCATCGACCGCGCCGTGCCGGCCACGATCTTGGCCGCCGCCTCGAGATCGTTGGCGTTCAGGTCGCTCATCTTCTTCTCGGCGATCTGGCGCAGCTGATCCTGGGTGATCCGGCCGACCTTGTCGCGATGCGGCTCGGCCGAGCCCTTCTCGATCGAGATCGCCTGCTTGATCAGCACCGCGGCCGGCGGGCTCTTGGTCACGAATGTGAACGAGCGGTCCTCGTAGACCGTGATCACGACCGGAATAACCGTGCCGGCGTCGCCCTGCGTCTGGGCATTGAACGACTTGACGAACTCCATGATGTTCACGCCGTGCTGGCCGAGCGCGGGGCCAACCGGCGGCGCCGGACTGGCCTGTCCGCCCACGGCCTGCAACTTGATCTGGGTGAGAACTTTTCGCGCCATTAGATCTTCTTCACCTGGTCGAAGCCGACTTCCACCGGGGTCTCGCGGCCGAAGATCGAGACCAGCACCTTGAGCCGCTGAGCGTCCTCGTTGACCTCGGAGATCTCACCCGAGAAGTCTGACAACGGACCCGAGATCACCTTGATCGACTCGCCGATCGAGAACTGGGCCCGGCTGCGCGGGCGTTCGGCCGGTTCCTGGTGCAGCAGCCGGTCGACCTCGGACTGGGTCAGCGGGACAGGCTCGTTCGAGGCGCCGACGAACCCGGTCACGCCGGGGGTGCCCTTGACGAGCGTCCACGAGTCCTCGTTGAGGTCCATGTTGACGAGCACGTACCCCGGCATCGTCCGCTTCTCGACTACGACCTTCTGGTTGTCCTTCATCTCGGACACCGACTCGGTGGGCACGACGATCCGCTTGACCGCACGCTGCTGCCCGAGCGACACCACGCGGTGCTCGAGGTTGTGCTTGACCTTGTTCTCGTGACCTGAATATGTGTTTACGACGTACCAGCGAAACATGATTGCTCTTACTTGAAGTGTCCGGTGAGGACGTAGTTGACGACTTTGCCGGCGAGGAAGTCGGCGACGCCGAGGAACACGCCGGCAACGATGACAAACCCGATCACAACCCCGGTGGCCTGCATCACCTGGCGGCGGTCCGGCCACTGTACTCGCTGCAGCTCGCGCCAGCTGCCCTGCAGGAAGTTGACCAGGCGATTGCCATGGACCTCGCGCCGCGCCGGCAGCGCCGTGTCACCCACGGTGGCGCCTCGTGCCGATCCCGCCTCGACGCGTGTGGGCTCCGGCAGCACGCCGGGAATCGAATCCGCCTCGTCCTCCTCGCGCTCGAACTCGGCCTCGTCGAGTGCAGCCGTCTCGGGATCCTCGTCCTCGATCGCCTGCTCGGGCCGGCCGAGCGCGAGCTGCGCTTCCGCGAGCTCGACGTCCGGCGCGGCGTGCTCGACCGGATCCGGCGCGGCGTCGCGGTCGCCCCGTGCCGGCGCGCCGACGGGCGCGCCCTGTGGCCGCCGAGCGCGGCGCTCCTTCGCTCGTTTGCGATTGCGAGCCACGGTGTGCGCTAGCGCGTCTCGCGATGCGGCGTATGGCGCCTGCACCAACGGCAGTACTTGCGCAGCTGGAGTCGCTCCGGGTTGTTCCGCTTGCTCTTGTTCGTTTGGTAGTTACGGCGCTTGCACTCTTCACAGGCCAGAGTCGCAGCGATCCGCACGTCTCCGCGAGCCATCTAGGCGCTTTCCATACAGAGGTTGGTCGGGTCTCCGGCGCCAGGCTGCAGGCGTGTCTACATACGCCGCCCGGCGCCGAAAACCAGTTTAGCTAGTCGGAAAGCTCGACGGGCCGGAGCTCGAGATCGAGCCAGCGGTCGCCGCGCAGGACGCTTATCGGCAGCGGCTGGCCAATCGCCTCGTGCGTCATCAGCCGCTGGATGTCGTCCACGCGCTCGACCGGAATCTGGCCGAGCTCGACGATCAGGTCCTCGGGGCGCAGACCGGCCCGCTGGGCCGGGCTGCCGGCCGCCACCTCGATCACCTCGATGCCGCTCGTCCGTCCCATCTTCACGCGCGCGTGAGGAGGCAGGGGCCGCGGACCGCCGGCGATTCCGACGTAGGCCCGCCGTACCCGGCCGTCGCGCATCAGCGCCCCGACGATCTGCCGCGTGGCCGCGTTGATCGGCACCGCGAGCCCCAGCCCGACGCCCGCTACGGCGGTGTTGATCCCGATCACCCGGGCCGAGCTGTCGGCCAGCGCGCCCCCCGAGTTGCCGGGGTTGAGCGCCGCGTCGGTCTGGATCACGTTGTCGATGTAGCGCACGGTGCGCCCGGCGCGTGCCGGCAGCGAGCGCCCGAGCGCCGAGATCACACCGGCGGTCACCGAGCCCGCGAATCCGTTCGGGTTGCCGATCGCCACCACCAGCTGGCCTACGCGCAGGTTCTCCGCCTCGCCGAGCGTCGCCGCAACGAGATCGCCGCCGTCGGCCCGCAGCACGGCCAGGTCAGACAGGCGATCGACCCCAACGACGTTCCACTTGAGCTCGCGGCCGTCGACAAACGCCGCCCGCCCCGAGCGCCCGGGGCCGGCGACGACGTGGGCCGAGGTGAGCAGAAAGCCGTCGGGCGTGAGCGCGACCGCGCTGCCTGCGCCGGCCGGCATCGCTCCACGCTGCGTGCGCCGGGACACCCGCAGGTTCGCGACCGCGGGCGAGAGGCGCTCGGCCACATCGACGACGACGCGCGAATAGGCGTCGAGCGCCTCGGCCTCGCTCGTGCGCGGCTCGGTGTGCGTGAGGTGCTCTTCGACGATCGCCATCGCTACGTCCGCTCCCCGAACGTCACGGAAACCGCACGCTCGTCGGTGCCCCGCACGATCCTCAACTCGAGCTGGCCGCTCTGACGGGCGTGGTCGAGGGCCTCGTACAGAGCGTCGACGCGGTCGATCTCGCGCTCGCCGGCGCCCACGATCAGATCGCCCCGCTCGATGCCGGCGTGGTCGGCAGGGGAGTCAGGCTCGACGGCACGGACAAGCACGCCATCGCGCTCGGGCAGCCCGACGGCGCGGCGCAGCCGTCGCGCTACCCGCGGGGGCGCGATCGCCACCCCGAGCCGGACCCGCCGCGCCTCTTCGCCACGAGCGAGCGAGTCGACCCGCTCACGCAGCGCGTCGTCGGCGGGAAGGGCCAGGATCAGCCCGCCGTCGACGCGGACGGTGTTGATCCCGAGCAGGCGCCCGCTCGAGTCGAGTAGCGGACCACCTGAGGAGCCGCGGGGCAGCGGCGCCGTGTGCTCGATCGCGCCGGCGATCCGCCGGCCGCGCGGGCCACGGAAGCTGCGCGCTGTGGAGGAGACGAAACCGGGCGTCACGCGCAGCCCTCGGCCGCCGGGGTTGCCGAGCGCCAGGATGGCGGTGCCGATCTCGACCGCCGGGGCCGCCGCCGGCCA
>JAFAZV010000158.1 GCA_019239445.1 Solirubrobacterales bacterium | reverse complement strand
GCGCAGCCCGACATTGAAGTCTTGCGCCGTGTGCTCGCAGACGGCGACCACCGCGCCGGCGGTGCGGGAGAGCACCTGGCGGACGCTCTGACTGACGGGATCGCGCTTGAGGTGCTCGTGTGACTGCACGACCACCGGTCGCCGCGTCCGCGGGGCCGCGATCGCGCACATGAGTCCCGCCCGCAAGGTGTTGGCGTGGATGGCCTGGGCTCCGAAGTCACGTGCTGCTCGGTGCACGCGCATGCCCCCCCGCGCGAGCTGTGCGAGGCCGGTGGTCGTCTCGACGGCGTCCATGCGCAAGCTGAGGTCGATCGTCGGCAGGGGATAGTGCGCCAGCCCGCGTGCGGTGGCTTCATCGGCGATGCGGCTCTCCCGCGGCGATGCCACCGCGAGTTCCTCGGTGCGCATGAGCGCTGTGACCAAGCGCATCATCGCCACCTCGGCGCCGCTGTAGCTTCGCGTATGGCTGACGAACAGGAGTCGCACCGGCCGCGAGGGTATGGGGCGCGGCGCTGACGCGTCGCCTCGCGTCGCCGCTGAACCTACGCGTCCGCCAGCGCCGGCTCGGGTGCCTCGTCGGCTTCGTCCGGCGCGTCGAGCGCGGGCTCGGCGTCGGGGAGCCCTGCCAGCTGCGCGGGGTCGCGCTCGGTTCCAGCGATCAACTCGTCCGCTGCCTGTCGCTCGGTCTTGGGCAGAAAGCCGGACTTCATCCCGAAATAGACCGCCTGAGGATGGTGGGCGACGATCGCGAGCGTCGACTGCTCAGGCTCCACGGCGTAGCCCCCCGACAGGCGCAGCCCGATGCTCGGCGCATCGAGGAGGCGAAAGACTTTTTCGTGCTCGGCCTGGTCTGGACAGGCCGGGTAGCCCCAGGAGTAACGGCGCCCTTGAGTGGGGGTGATGCCGAGCTCGGCGCGCACCCGCGCATGCAGCCACTCGGCCAACCCCTCGGCCGTCTGCACGCCAAGTCCGTGCACGAACAACTGCTCGGCGAATTCGCCGTCGGCCTCGAGCTGGGCCATCAGCTCGGTCACCTGATCGCCGGCGGTTACGGCTTGGAGCGCCACGACGTCGAAAGGTTGTGTCCGGCCCTCGGCATCCTTCCAGGGCCGGTAGAAGTCGGCCAGGCAGATCCGGTCGTGTCGCGGCTGGCGCGGGAACACGAGCCGCTCGAGCTCGCGCGGGCGGGCGGGATCGAAATCCTCGGGGTTCCAGACGATCAGCTCGTTGCCATCGGCGTTGCAGGGGAAGTAGCCGAGGAGTGCCCGCGGATGCAGATAGCCGGCGCCAGGACTGTCCACGCCCCCAATGGCTTCGCGCCACATCCGCTCGAGCCGCGGCTGGAAGTCCTCACGCACGAGCCTCGTCCACGCCTCGCCCTTGACGCCGCGTCCGCCCCAGTGGAGCTTGAACAGCACGTGGGTGTCGAGGTGGTGGTAGACCTCGTCCATCGGGACCTCAAGTTCGCGCACGCCCCAGAAGGGCGGCCGCGGGATGGCGTCGTCGGTGCGGGCTGCGCTTCGAACCGAGTCATCACTCGTCGAGGGCGCGTCCGTGTCAACGGTGTCGGGAGCTTCGCGCAGCTTGCGTGCCGCCTCGCGCGTCTTGCCGACCAGCGCCTCCCGCGCCGGCTCGTCGATCAGCTGGTCCATCTTGGCTAGGCCCTCGAAAGCGTCCTTGCAGTAGAAGACGCCAGGCTCGTAGATCTCATCCGACTCTGTGCCGTTCGGATAGAGGATGCGCAGGCCGAAATTGCGATTGATCGCCGCGCCGCCGACGAGCACGGGGAACTTCAAGTCGTGGGCGTGGAGCTCCTGTACGCACGCCGGCATCTGCTTCGACGTCGAGACCAGCAGCGCAGAGAGACCGATGGCCGTGGCGTCGTGCTCGACGGCGGCGTCGATGATGTTCGAGATCGGGACCTGCTTGCCGAGGTCGATCACGGTGTAGCCGTTGTTGGTGAGGATCGTGTTGACGAGCGACTTGCCGATGTCGTGCACGTCTCCGAACACGGTCGCGATCACGACCGTGCCCTTGGTGTAGCCCTCGATCTTGTCCAGGTAGTGCTCAAGCTGCGCCACCGCGCGCTTCATCACCTCGGCCGACTGCAGGACGAAGGGCAGGATCAGCTCACCGGCACCGAACTTGTCGCCGACCTCCTTCATCGCCGGCAGCAGCACGTCGTTCAACGTTGGCACGGCGCCGATCTTCTCGACGCTGCGATCGATCCAGTCCTCAACGCCTTCCTTCTTGCGGCGCAGGATGTGGAAATGAAGCGCCTCCTCGGGCTCCATCCCCGCGGTCGGATCGAGGGCGGCGCTGCCCTCCTCGGCATCCGCGCCCTTGGCTTCGAAGTGGGCGATGAAGCGCTCGAGCGCATCCTCGCGACGATCGAATACGAGGTCATCGGCGAGCTCGCGCTCCTCGGCTGAGATCTCCGCGTAGGGCGTGATGTGGTTCGGGTTGACCATCGCGAGGTCGAGGCCCGCCTCGACCGCGTGGTGCAAAAACACGCTGTTGAGCACGCTGCGCGCCGGCAGGCTGACGCCGAACGAGACGTTGCTGACGCCGAGCGAAGTTTTCACGTGCGGGATCTCTTGCTTGATCCGGCGAATGCCCTCGATCGTCTCGATGGCGCTCGGCTTCCACTCCTCATCCCCCGTGGTCAGCGTGAACGTCAGGCAATCGAAGATCAGCAGCTCCGGATCGAGCCCGTGCTCACCGCAGCAAAGCTCCACCAGGCGCTCGGCAATCTCGACCTTCCGTTCGGCTGTTTTCGCCATACCGACCTCATCGATGGTCAAGGCGATCAGCGCGGCGCCATGGGCCTTGGCGATCGGGACGACCCGATCGAGCTTCGCCCGCCCGGCCTCGAGGTTGATCGAGTTGACCACGGCGCGACCCGGGATCTGCTCGAGCGCGGTTTCGATCACGTCGGGCTCGGTCGAGTCGACCTGGATCGGCGCCGGCTGGGTGAGCGAGATCCGCTTGACCACCTGGCGCATCTGCTCGCCCTCGTCCTGACGCTCGGTCAACGCCACGCACACGTCGAGCAGGTGCGCGCCGCCGGTGACCTGATCCTCGGCCACGGTGACGAGGCCGTCGTAATCGTCGGCTAGCAGGAGCTGTTTGGCCTTGCGCGAACCCTGCGAGTTCACCCGCTCGCCCACCAGCGTCGGTCGTGGATCCTGCACCAGCGGGGTAGCGGCGATCATGCTGCTCAGGTGCGGGGGACGCCGCGCCGGGCGCCCGTGCGCGTCGCGGCCGGCGACTCGCTCGGAGATCGCTGCGATGTGCCCGGGCCCGGTCCCGCAGCAGCCGCCCACGATGCTCACGCCGTAGCGCTCGACGAATTCCCCGAGCACATTGGCCAGCGGCTCGGGTTGCTCGGGGAAGATGGTCTCGCCGTTTGGGCCCTGCAGCGGCAGACCGGCGTTGGGGATGCAATGGACCGGCAGCGAGGAGTTCTCGCCCAGGAAGCGGATCGCGTCGCGCATGTCCTCAGGCCCGGTCGAGCAGTTCAGCCCGAGGATGTCGATCTCGAGCGCCTCGAGCGTGGTGAGCACAGCGGAGATGTCGGTGCCGAGGAGCATCTTTCCGCCCTGGGGCAGGAGCGAGACGCTGCACTGAATCGGCAGGCAGCGGCCAGCCTGCCGGAACGCCTCCCGGGCGCCGAACACCGCGGCCTTGACCTCAAGGATGTCCTGCGCCGTCTCGATGATGATCAGATCGACGCCGCCGGCGACGAGGGCGTGCGCCTGCTCGGTGAACACCTCGACGAGCTCGCGGAAAGTGATCTGGCCGAGAGAGGGGTCGTCGCTGGCAGGGAGAAACCCGGTGGGCCCGATCGAGCCGGCGACGAAGCGATGCTCACCAGCCGTGCGGCGGGCAATCTGCGCCGCCTTCAAATTGATCTCCTCGGTGTGATCCTCCAACCCCCATTCGGCCAGTTTCAGCCGCGAGCCCTGGAACGTGTCGGTCTCGAGCACTTGCGCGCCGGAGTCGAGCATCGAGGTGTGGACGCCCTCGATTACGTCCGGGCGGTTGAGCACGAGCGCCTCGTGACAGCGGCCGGGCAGCTGGTAGTCGCGCTCGAGGCTCAGGTCGAACTGCTCGAGCGTCGCGCCCATGCCGCCGTCGTAGACGATGACGCGCTCACGGAGTGCGGCGAGGAGGTCGCGCATGAGCGACGATGGTATCGAACCTTGACAAGGTTGTGGCAAGGTTACGGTGGCGCGCGGCTCCAGGATTGGTCTAAAACGTCGTGTTCGCGGTCGTCGGTCCGGCGAGTACGACGAATTGAATGACGTGGATGAAAAAGGTCGTATCCGGCGGTGGCCCGCACCACGAGTACGACGTTTTTGACGCCTTCGAGGCTCGACTACGGCTAGGGCGCCACCAGCCGCGAAAGCACCACCTGCGAGCGCGTGCGTTCGACGAGCCCGTCGCGCTGCAGCTCGATGATCAGGCGCTCGAGATCGGCGTTGTCGCGAGTGCGCACGCGCGCGATCGCGTCGGCGTCGCCAGTGACGCTCCACGCCTCGACGACCTCCGGTATATCGCGCAGGGTCCCGGCCACGGTTTCGAGTGACGTACCGGGACTGAAGAACAGCTCGATCAGCGCCTCGGTGTGATCGCCGAACGCGGCCTGATCGACCACGGCGGTGAACCCGCGTAGGGCTCCGCGCGTGCGGAGTCTGTCGACTCGGCGCTTGACGGCCGGCGGGGACAGCGCCACGTGGGTCGAGATGTCGTCGTACGTGCGACGACCGTCCTCGATCAGGAGCGCAAGAATCTGTCGATCGGCGGCGTCCATAGCCACGATTTCCTGCAAACATTACATCGATATCGGCATCGACAACGTCTGCCGGTGGAGGTAGGCTGATCGGCGATGAGGTCTGCAGGGGTGCTGTTCGACGAAGCCCACAGTGAGGCGTGGACGATCCGGCGCGAGGTGGCCGAGACGATGCAGCCGGCGCACCCAGGCGACGCTTCGTATGCGCTGGCGGCCGGCACGCTCGCCGAGCACGACTTCGGAGTGGCATGCAACGTCGGCGAGCCGCTGACCGAGAGGACGCTGGCCGACTGCGATCTGCTGGTGATCGCGCATCCGTCCGATCCGGCGTGGGAGCGAACGACGGGTTCGGGCTCGCCGCGCCTGTCGTCCCGCGAGCTCGACGCAGTGGAGCGCTTCGTCCAGGCCGGCGGCGGGCTTGTCGTGCTCGGGGAGACCGAGCAGGAGAAGTACGGCAACAACCTCAACGAGCTGCTGGATCGCTTCGGCGTGCACCTCGAGAACGAGACCGTCCAGGACTACGAGCACCATGTCGGCGCACCCAGTTGGATCCTGGCCGAGCTCGGGGAGGGCGGCCGTGGTCGCGAAGGGGACTTGCTGGCGCGCGTGGGATCCACGTGTCTGTACCGGTCCACGACGATCCGGGTTCGCAACGGCACGCGGGTGCTGGCACGCAGCCACCAGACGGCGTCAACGCCGCACGCCCCGCTGATCGTCGCCGGCGCGTACGGCTCGGGCCGCGTCGTGGTGCTCGCCGACTCCGACCTGTTCGGCGATGACTGTCTTCACCAGCTCGATCACCGCGCCCTGTGGCTGAACATCGCCCACTGGTGTGTACGCCGGCGGGAAGCGGCGCGCTCAGTGCGCGAAGGCGCCGTCGCCACGGATCCGGCGTGGCTCTCGCTGCGCGACCAGACGAATGCCCTGGCTCGTCTGCAGGCGCCGGACGGGGCGCTACGCGGCGAGGTCCGCGACGCCAGCGCGCACGTCGAGCGGATGATCGACGCAGTGCGCGCGCTCGCTACACGCTTCCCCCACCAGGAGCTTTATCTCGAGGCGGTGGTCGACGACCTTCAGGCATGGGCGCAGAATGGGTTCGGTCGGCCGGACTTCACGCGGGCCCTTACCGCCTTCCGCCCCGAGCGCGACCGCGTCGATGGCATCGAGGATCTCGTTCTGTTCCCGATGTACAAGCAGAACGGCTCGCGCGACACCTGCTTCGAGTCGCTGATCGTTCGCGTGCCGTGGCCGGAGCGGATCGCGCAGCTTGAGCGCACGCGCTACGACAACCCTAAGTTCGTCCCAGTCGAGCTCGTCGACGGCACGCGGGGATACGACAGCGAGTGCGCCGTGCTGTTCCCCGAGACGGTCGCGGTTTCCGGACGGCCAGTCAACAACTTCGGCGCCATCTTCTGTGACCGCGAGGCCGAGCGCCTGCGTCGGGTGGCGGGTGCCGCCGTGGACCTCCTCGCCGTCAACCTGCCGCCTGATGCTGCGCGAATGCTGGAGAGCGCCGAGATCTCCCAGCAGGCCTACATCCTCTGGGACCTGATCCACGACCGCGCCCACAGCCACGGAGACCTGCCGTTCGATCCGTTCATGATCCGCCAGCGCGCGCCGTACTGGATGTACGCGCTCGAGGAGCTGCGCTGCGATCTGACCGCGTTCACTCAGGCGGTCGAGCTCGAGCGTGGAGGGCTGTCGTTCGCGCGCCACGTCCAGTACGCGATCCTGCTCGATCGCCTGCTGCGCTTCCCAATTACCGGCCCGCGAGTACGCAACTACGACGGCCTCGGCGGCCAGCTCCTGTTCGCCTACCTGCACCGCCACGACTATCTGCACTGGACCGACAATCGGTTGACGATCGACTGGGGCACCGTGGCCGCGGGGGTTTCAAATCTGCATGCCGAGGTGTATGAGCTCTATCGCGCCGGCATCGACCGCACGAAGCTCCAGCATTGGGCGGCCGCGCACGATCTCGTCGCTGGCAGTGTCCGGCCGGCGGTCGGCTCGCGTTGGGCCGAGGAAGTGCGTGACTTTGCCGAAACCGACGATCCCCGGCCGTACATCGACCTCGTGCTCGAGGACGAATTCCCGCTGTCGATCTTCTACTCCTCGCTCAAGACTAAGCTAGTTGCTGCGTGAGCGAGCGCGGCTTCGCTTCCGACAACGCGGCTACCGTCCATCCCGAGGTGCTGGCGGCGATCGCGCGGGTCAACGTCGGACATGCCTTCGGCTACGGCCACGACGAGTACACGCTGAGCGTCGAGGCGATGTTCCGGGCGCACTTCGGCGAACAAGCCCGGCCGTTCTTCGTGTTCAACGGCAGCGCCGCCAACGTGCTCTCGCTGCGGGCCGCCTGCCGCCCGTGGGAGGCGGTGATCGCGGCCGATACGGCCCACTTGAACGTCGACGAGTGCGGTGCGCCGGAAGCGATCGCAGGGATCAAGCTGCTGACCGTGCCGGGCGAGGACGGCAAGCTGACGCCGGAGCTCGTGCTGCGCCGGATCGCTCGCGTCGGCGACGAGCACGCTGTCCAGCCACGGCTCGTCTCGATCTCCCAGTGCACGGAGCTGGGCACGCTATACACAGCGGCGCAGACGCGCGAGTTGGCTGAGCTCGCTCACGCGCACGGACTGCTGCTGCACGTCGACGGGGCGAGGCTGAGCAACGCCGCCGCGGCCCTCAGCGTCCCGCTGCGCGCGCTGACCACCGATGCCGGCGTCGACATCCTCTCTTTCGGGGGCACCAAGAACGGCCTGCTGGCAGCCGAGGCCGTCGTCGTGCTGAGGCCTGAGCTGGCGGACGGCTTCGCATACCTGCGCAAGCAGTCGCTTCAGCTGGCTTCGAAGATGCGCTTCCTGGCCGCCCAGTTCCACGCGTTGCTCAGCGACGAGCTGTGGCTCCGCCTAGCCGCACACGCGAACACGATGGCGGCGCGGTTGGCGGATGCCGTGCGCGGCGTGCCGGACGTGGAGCTCACCCGGCCCGTCCAAACCAACGCCGTCTTCGCCAGGCTGCCGCGTGAGGTAAGCAGCGCGCTGATGGAGCAACACGCGTTCTACGTGTGGGACGAGCACGCGGGGGAGGTACGGTGGATGTGCTCGTGGGATACGACTGAGGACGACGTCGATGCGTTCGCGCAGGCAGTGCGGGAGACCGCGGCAGCGAGGATTCCAGGAGGAGTCTGAATCGCCGACTAACGGCGAAAGCTGCTAGCGGGTGTCTTAACCCGGCGCTAACTAGCTAGCACGCTGCTGTGCTTGCAGTTTGCAGATCTGCTGCTAAGGTGCAAGCACACACGGTCACTCACAAGCTCAGGAGCAATCATGGCAACCACGCAGGAGAAGACGACTCCGCGCTTCGACAGCGCGTTCGAGCGCAATGGGTATGAGCAGGTTCGGGAGTCGAGCGAGCAGTTCCTTGCGCTCGCGCGCCGGGCGGGCTACGCCTATCTCGACACCTACGAGAAGACTGTCGACCGGGCGATCGATCTCGAGCTCAAGCTCGCCGACCTGACCCGGCAGGCCTGGATCAAGGACCTGGTCGAGGCGCAGACGGATTTCCAGCGCGAGCTCGCAGGCTCGTACGCTTCGACGGCGCGGACGCTGCTCAAGTAGTGACGGTTCCCGCTCGGCCCAGTCCTTGGCGCTGCTCGGCAGCTGATCCCGAGGGCTGGGTCGTCGGCGTCAGCGCGCTCGAACTGCGCGCTGCCTAATCCTCGCCTGGTCCGGGCCGGGCTCTAGCCGACCAGGCGCACGATCGCGATCACTCCGACGATCACGATCACGATGCGCAGCGCGAACTGCGGCAAGCGCCGCCCGGCGCTCGCTCCGACGACGCCGCCGATCGTCGAGCCAACGGCGATCAGCAACGCGGCCAGCCACGCCACGTGGGCGACGAACGCGAACACGATCGCTGCGATCAGGTTGACCAGACCCGCCAGCACGACCTTGAGGGCATTGATCCGTTGAAGGTCGTCGTCGAGGGCGAGGCCGAGGATGGCGAGTAGGAGGATCCCTTGGGCGGCGCCGAAGTAGCCGCCGTAGACGCCGCTGGCGAAAACCCCGGCCGTGGCCAGGGGACCGGCTTCGCGGTGGGCCGGGCGCCGACGGTGCTCGAGTGCTCGGGCGAGCCGGGGCTGGGCCAGGATCAGCACGAGCGCGATCGCGATGAAAGCCGGGACGATGCGCTTGAACGCCGACGCCGGCAGGGTCAGCAGCAGCGTGGCGCCGACGACGCCGCCGAGAAGCGAGGCCAGCGCCAGCGGGATCGTCCGCCGTCGCTGCCCGCGCAGCTCGCGCCGGTAGCCGAACGCGCCGGACGCCGACCCGGGAACCAGTCCGATCGTGTTCGAGACGTTGGCGACCACGGGGGCATAGCCGAAGCCCAGCAGCACCGGGAACGTGATCAGGGTGCCGCTGCCGACGATCGTGTTGATCGCGCCCGCGGCGAACCCGGCGGCGAAGATGGCGAGGGCGTGAAGCGGCGGCACGTCTCAGTCCTACCCGCCGGCGCGCCTCGCGCTCAGCGAGCGCTCCAGCCCTGATCCATGGTCACCGGGACGCCGGTGAACGCTCGCCCGCTCGGGCCGGCGAGAAATGCGACCACGTCGGCCACTTCGGCGGGCTCGATCAGCTGCTTGACGGCGTGCGGAGCGAGGATCACCTGCTCGAGCACGTCCTCCTCGGGCAGGCCGTGCACGCGCGCCTGGTCGGCGATCTGCTTCTCGACGAGCGGCGTGCGGACATAGCCCGGGCAGACCGCAACAGCGGTGATGCCCGCGTCGGCGCCCTCGAGGGCGAGCGTCTTGATGAGGCCGATGAGGCCGTGCTTGGCCGAGACATACGCCGCCTTGAAAGGCGAGGCGACGAGTCCGTGCACGGAGGCGATGGCGACGAAGCGGCCGGAGTCGGCCTCGCGTAGCGCCGGCCAGGCGTGCTTGGCGAGCAGGAACGGGCTCGTCAGCAGCAGCGCCACGATCGACTGCCAGCGCTCTTCCGGGAACTCCTCCACCGGCGCGACGTGCTGCACCCCGGCGTTGGGCACGACAAGGTCCAGCCGCCCGAAGCGCGCGAGCGCCGCCGCGACGGCCGCGGCGTTCGCCGCCGGTTCGATCAGGTTGGCTTGAAACGGACTGCCGGGACCGTCGGGATCCGGCTGAAGGTCGACCGCCAGCACGCTCATGCCGGCGTCCTCGAGCCGTGCCGCCACGGCGCGCCCGATGCCGCTCGCCGCGCCCGTGACCAGCGCGGCGCGTCCCGCAAGATGTTGGTCGCTCACGCGCTACGTCTCCGCGCGTTCGGCGCCCGAGCCACGAACGCCTCGTAAACCTCTCGCAAGGCGGCGCGCTGCCGGCTGGTGAGCCGCTTATCGGCGGCGATCGCGTCCAAGACGGCGTTGTCCTCCGGCTCGGCGCCCGGCGCGGACATGCCCGCTTGCCGGTAGAGCGTGTCCGAGGAGACCTTGAGCGCGCCGGCGATGCCTTCCAGGACCTGCTCGGAGGGAGCGCGCAAACCGCGCTCGATCTGCGACAGGTACGGGTTCGAGATCCCCGCCATCTGCGCGAACTGGCGCATCGACATCTCCGCCAGCTCTCGCTGCTGGCGGATGATCTCGCCAAGAGAGGTGGGCGGACGAGCAGCCATCTGTCGCGGGCTCATCGTACGCCCCCGCCTGACCAAGACGTGTTTCAGTACGGGCGAGTTCGACATCTCCAGGAGGCAGCAATGGGCTACAGAACAGTGATCTGGGAGCAGGCGGACGGCGTCGGTCGGCTCACTTTGAACCGACCCGAGACGCTCAACGCGTGGACGGCCGAGTTCGGCCGGGAGCTCAAGGCGCTCGTCGAAGGCGAGGCGGCCGAGGACTCGGTGCGGGCGGTACTGGTCACCGGCGCCGGCCGCGGGTTCTCCTCCGGGGCCGATCTCAAGGCGGGCTTCGATCCCGCCGAGGATGGGATGCCCGACATCCGCAAGGAGCTGCACGACGTCTATCACCCGGCGATTGCCGGCATCCGGCGGCTGCCCAAGCCGGTGGTGGCGGCGATCAACGGCCCAGCCGTCGGAATCGGCTGCTCGCTGGCGCTGGCCTGCGACCTCATCCTCGCCGCCGAGTCGGCGTTCCTCGGCCTCGCCTTCGTCAACATCGGCCTGATGCCCGACGGCGGATCGACCGCGCTCGTCCCGCCGGCCGTCGGCAAGGCGCGAGCATTTCAGATGGCGCTGCTGGGCGAGCGGGTGCCCGCCGCGCAGGCGCTCGAGTGGGGGCTCGTCAACTGGGTGTACCCCGACGAGCGGCTGCTCGAGGAGGCCGACTCGCTGGTCGCCCGACTGGCCGCCGGCCCCACGCGCTCCTACGCGAGCTCCAAACGCGCGCTCAATCGCTTCATCTACGGCGACTTCGACGCGCAGCTCGAACTTGAAGGCGAGCTCCAGCATGCTCTTGGGCGCTCGCAC
>JAFAZV010000134.1 GCA_019239445.1 Solirubrobacterales bacterium | reverse complement strand
GACCTGTCGGTCCGACGTTCTCCGCCAGCCAGGACGCCATCGACCCTCGTCCCGCCCCCACCTCCAGACAGCGCCAGCCCGGCCGAACCAAGCTTCGCCGCAGTTGCGAGATCGGGTCATAGATCTCCTCCAGCAGCCGCAACCGCTGCTCTTCCGCGGCCTCACGACCGGCCGCGGCCAAGCGATACCCCGGCTCGACGGGACCCACCTTTGCGCCCTGTTGCGTGGCCCACGGCGCCGCCACGTGTCGAACATAGCTCGCCCGCTGTGGCAGTACAAGCGGGCCCTGCCTCTCGCCGTCAGTCTTCGCTTGACTGCCCGGTCACGACACCCGGGGCCCGCGTGCTATTTCAGGCGGAAGGCCTTGATGCGCACGTCGTACTGCTGCGCGTCACGAGCGTAGACGCCGTAGGCGAGCGCTTGGATCAGCGACAGCAGCGCGGTGTGCGAGCGGACGAACGCCGGAGTGTTCGAGGAGTAGTAGAGGCGAATGCGCGCCAGCCGGGCGACCTCGGACAGCGTGGCGTCGGTGATCGCCAGCGTCGGTGCCTTGCGGTGGCGCGCCAGCTTCATCGTCCGTGTGATGAGCGGGTGCGGGCGCCCGGCCGAGAGTCCGATCACCAGCGTGCGCTCGTCGATTCGGCTGAGCCGCCCGAGCGCCTCCTGGCTCGGGCTGGCGACGATCTCGGCGCGCAAGTCGAGCAGCATCAGCAGGTGGCGCAGGTAGCTGGCGAAGAACGCCATCTGATCGGTCCCGGCGATCAGCACCTTCTCCGCCGAGACAATCGCGTCGACCGCGGCCTCGACATCGGAGCGGGAAAGCTTGTGGGCCGTGTCCTCCACGTTCACGTGATCCGCTGCCAAGGCGGCCTCGAACTCGGTGTGGTCGAGCGAGAACAGCGGCGTCACCGCACTCAGGGCATCGCTCATCCCAGCCGGGCGCCGGCGATACTCGTCGCGTGCCGCCTGCTGGAGCTCGGGGAAGCCGTCGAAGCCGAGCGCCTGCGAGAAGCGCACGACCGTGCTCGAAGATGTGCTGGCGCGGCGGGCCAGCTCCTCGGCAGTCTGAAAGGCCGCCTCGTCCAGATGATCGACGATGTACTGCGCGACGTCCTTCTGGGAGCGCGAGAACTCGTCGAAGCGAGCGCGAATGTAGGCGGACAGCGCCTGGTGGCCGTGAGGCGTCTCAGCTGTCGCGGTCGAGTTCTGGGCTTGCTTCATCGGCAGGCGTCTCATTCGACGCTTGCCGTCGCCGTTCCTTCAGCCTCGTGCGCGACGTTCCATCAGGCGCGGGTTGGGCTGGGAGAAGCCGAAGCGCTCATAGAGCCCGTGCGCGTCCTCGGTGGCGAGCGTCCAGGTCAGTCCGGCGTGGGGTCCGTTGTCGACTGCCTCGCGCACGAGCTCGACGCCGAACCCGCGCCCGCGGTACTCCGACAGGACGTAGACGTCGCACAGATGAGCAACATGGACACCGTCGGAGATCACGCGAGCGAAGCCGACCTGACGCTGTCCGTCGAACAACCCGATCACACGGGCGGCGTCGGCGATCGTCTGCTCGATCTCGGCGCGCGAGCGGCCGCGGGCCCAGTAGGACTCGTTGCTCAGGTAGTCGTGGACGGCGTCGACATCGATGCGAGCCCGGTCATCGTCGAGCTCGAGTCCGCCGGCCAGCGCTCGTAGCAACGCTCACCGCCCTCCAGCCACCGAGCGAGCTCTACTGCGTGCCCCGGTTAGCTTCCTGGTTCTGCTTGCGCTCGGCCAGCACCTGCGCGACGACGTAGAAGATCAGCAGGTTGACGACCAAGCCAATGCCCCCGAAGGTGGCGATCAGTGCGAGCGTCTGGCCGAGGGAGTCCGCCGACAGAAGCATGGTTTGGAGCCTACCGCACCCGGACCCGCTCGGGCGGCCTTTCCCCGATGCAGACCTCGGCGCGGCGCAGGGTGCGGTGCTAGCGTCGCCCGGCGAGGGCCCGGTAGCTCAGTGGTCAGAGCAGCGGACTCATAATCCGTCGCGCGCAGGTTCGAGTCCTGCCCGGGCCATTGGGGAAGACCTGCGTAGATCGCAGTTTGCGGGTGGACGAGCGACCGAACAGCACGGACATGTCCCGAATGTCCCGGCCCGCGAAGAAGGTGTCGGGGGCCTGGCGTTCAACCCAGCGCGCGGACGGCGAGCGACATCCCGGTCGCTACAGCGGCTACACCGCAGGCGGGCTCAGCGCCTCGAAGTCGGGGAAGGCACGCGCCGGTGCCGAAGGTCGACGAGGTGGCGCAACGGCTCGAACGGGTCCACCAGCGATCGGATCTCGTGGCCTGACGTGAATGCACCCGTTATCGGCGTTGCGCTGACCCACACATGCGCGAGCGTCAAGCCCCTAATCCCCTTAACCATGTACATCTCGCCGCTTTTCTCTTCACACCTGTGTCAGCCGGCGGCCACGTTCCTTGACAACGTGTTCGCTGCATGCATAAAGTCGCGCCGTCCTGTCGCTCAGAGTCTTCCTGAGCGGTTGTAACTCGGGGAAGGTGAGTCGTGGGCAAGCATTCGCTTCGGCGACGGGTTTGTGTGCCGGTCGCCATCATGGCCGTCGTATTCGTTGCAATGACGAGCGCCGGGACACTCGTTTCGGCGGCAGCAGCTGCGCAACGCGTCTCAGCGCTTGGGTGCACCAACAATGTGACCTTCGGTCTGATCCAAGCGACGACGGCCGGTTGTCTCAATGAAACGAGCACAGGACACTGGGTAACGTCCGACACCGTCAATTTGAACGGCATCCCGCTCATACCGGTACCGGGAACCACGCTGAGTCTGAACGCACCGACTCCGGCCTCCCCAGGAGGAACGCTCTCGGTCAACGCCTCGATCGCCGTCGCGGGAGTGACGTTCGAGAAGCAGGGACTGCTCAACTGGAACCTTCCCGCCGGCGGCAAGGGCGAAGAGAAGAACGTCGTCTCGACCGGCACGCTCAATGGCGAAAAGCTGTTCGGCTTCCCGATCTCCGGTTCGGTCGAGATCCGGATCGGCTGGGATGCGACGAATGACCTGCGGTATTTCAAGTTCATCGGCAACCTCGCGCTGCCGAGCATCTTCAAGAACGGTCCTGAACAGGGTGCCGGCGGCCTGACCGCGACTGTCGGGCTGCGAGTCGACAGCGCCGGAGTTCACGCGGATACGGTCAAGGCCGTAGTGAATAACGCGTATATCGGCTCTCTGCAGGTGAAGAACCTATGTCTCTCGTATTTGGCAGCCGGAAGTACCACATCGCCGTGTTCGCCACCGCTCTTCGGAGCGAAACCATTCCTCGAGTGCGAGAACCCGGGCAATGTAAGCCGCTGGGATGGAAGCGCGGAAGTTGTGATCCCGACCGCCGACCGTCCCGCCGTGGGAGTGTGGGCGGGCGTCCAGAACGGGCAGTTCAGCTACGCCGGTGGCCAGGTGACGCATCTCGGGAACTCAGTGCCGATCGCCACCGGGGTCTACCTCGACAACGTGGCGCTGGCGGTGTGTGTCACGCCGCCACCGCTCAAATTCAAGGGCGCCGCCGGGATCAACATCGGTCCTTCGACCAACGGCGTCGCTCCGGTGACGCTCAACGGCAGCGTCCAGTACACCGATTCGCGACCCTGGGTGCTGGAGGCGAATGGAAATCTCTTGGTCTTCGGCTATCAAGTCGCTGATGGCTTCTTCCGTTATCGCTCAGATAACGTGATCGACTTCGGCTTCAACGCCAACCTCGACTTCAAGGTGGCCTCACTCGAGGCACATCTCGCCGGTTGGATCGAGGCTCGTAATCCCCTGCGCTTCAACGTCGACGGCAGCGGCAGGGTGTGCGTGGCGGGCGTGATCTGCACCAGCGGGGAGGTGACGGCCTCATCGGCCGGTCTCGCGGGTTGTGTCACCGTCATGGAGGGTGACATCTTGGTCGACGTCGTGAAGGACGCGGACTGGGTGTGGTACGCCCCTTGGAGGGTTCATGGGGTGTTCAGACACTGGCGCGTCCGCGCTGGCCTCGGGCTTCGCTGGGGCGGCTCGGTGGACGTGATGGGCGATTCGTGCGACGTCGGTCCATACCGGGCGGCTCGGTCGGCCAGGGCCGCGGCCGGGGTCTACACGATCAACGTTGCGGCCGGCACGACGGCGCTGGTGCTGAAGGCCCAGGGCACGCGTCAGGCTCCGGGAGTCCAGTTGATCGCCCCGAACGGCAGGACCTACACGTCTCCTCGCGGGCGCGGCGAGCTGGTTCGAAACCGCGACCTGTTCTTCAAGGATCCTCGGACCCACGCGACCCAGGTAATGATCGCCCGCCCGATGGCCGGCGTCTGGAAGCTACGCGCCCTCAGGGGCTTCACGGTCCGCTCGATCGAGCGGGCCAACGTGGACCCGACGCCCGAGGTCGCTGCCGGCGTCGGCGGCCGCGGCGAGCGCCGCATCCTCGGCTATGCCTATGAGCGCCAGCCGCTGCACACGACGCGATTCGTCGAGGTAGGCTCCAAATACGAGCAGGAGCTCGGTGCCGCGAAAGGCACGCTCTGCAAGGGCGCCAAGAAGAGCACGCCGAATCCCCCGCAGTGCGGCGAGCTTCGTTTCACGCCCGCGCCGGGACCCGCAGGCGTGCGTCACATCTATGCCATCACCACGATGAACGGCGAGATCACGCGTGAGCAGCTGGTCGCCAGCTACAGGGCTCCGGTCGAGCCCGAGCCTTCGATCGTTCCGGCCTTGCGCGTGCGGCGCGCAGGCGGCTCGATCGTGATCAGCTGGCGCCACAGCCACGCGTCGATTCGCGCGGCGACGCCAATCGACTACGACGTGGACATCAACCTAAGCGACGGCCGCAAGCTGCTCGATGTGATCGGAAGGACGAAGGACCAGGTGACCGTTCCCGACGTGCCGAGCGCCGTCGGAGTTCAGGTGCGAGTCGCGGCAGTGCGCGGTGACGATACCCAAGGACGCACCCGGGTGGTGACGCTCAGGCCGGGGGCGACGGTCGCGTCGGTCCACGGCTGAGACCCCGGAGCAGGCGGCGAGTGGCGTGCCCGGGGATCAAGTAGGTACGAGATCCTCAGGGCGGGCGCGTCACTCGGCCACGTCCGGCCGAGACACGATGTAGAGCAGCGCGAGGCTGCTGAGGCCGAAAGCGGTGATCAGCGCGCCGAGGCAGATCGCGCTCCGGGTGAGACGCGGCGGCGTCCGGGCTGCGCTCAGCTCAGCGTGAGGAGACCGCGCACGGTGAGCAGCGCGCCGATCGCCGTCAGTCCGAGCATCGCGAGCTGCCGGCCGTGGCCCGTGAACCACGCCTTGAAGCGAACGATTGCGTGCTGCGTTCGAGCTGGAGCGAACACGGTCGCGATCAGGGCCCCCTCGAGCAGAATCTGCTGCATGACGCAGAAGTAGGCGACGAGCAGCAGCACCGTGATCACCGACGGGTTGAGGTGGGCGATGTGGTCGAGCGCGTTCACATAGCCCACGCCGGGAAAGCTCATCGCGGCGCCGACGACGAACGTCAAGCCCACGGAACCCCGCTGGAGCATCCGCGTCTGCCACGGGTCCTTCGGTTCCCGCTTGCTCGCTTTCCGTGCTTTGCGCTGCCGGCGCCAATTTCGAAGCGGCTCGTCACGCCCGCGCGCGAGCAGGAGCGCGACCGTCAAGGCGACGGCGCCGACCACCACCTCGCCGGCTGGGCTGAGCACGTGGCTAGAGGTCTGCGTCGTGCCGGTGCCATGGAGGGAGAAGACGATCGCGAGCCCGGCTACGACGCTGGTCGTGTAGGCGCCGAGGAGGTATCCGAGCAACAAGCGCTTAGGGTTGGGCAAGAGCAGCATCAAGGTCACCGCCGCGAGAAGCGACGGGTTCACCGTCGCCACCACGGCCAGGGTCAGAACTGTGACGAGGTCCCGGTTCACGTCGCCGCGCTCGTATAACCCGTATGCGAATCGACCTGCTTGCCGGCCAGCAGCCGGACGATCGAGATGCCCGCGCAGCAGCGCGCTGGTTCCGCGCCCGGGGTACGGAGACCCGGTTCGCGCGAGTCAGCCGTTGCTCGCCAGCGCGTAACGACCAGGTCGTGTTCGGCGATCTGATCTTCGATCTTCACGTACAGGCCCGGGTAGGCCAGGCGACGGCTCGACACCAGGCGTCGTAGCCCCTGCGGTCCGGACACCCGGTTCGCCAGGCCATACACCTGCCCCAGGTAGTCGGCTGCCACCAGCTCGTCGATCAGCTCCAGCCGCCCCTCGTTCCAGACCGCCTCGACGAACAGCTCCACCTTCCGCTTGTTGCGCTCGCTAACGCCGGTCACGAGCGAGATGATCTCGTTTAGGCGCGCGGAGGCGCAAGGGAGGACCCCCGAGGGTTTCCCCTCCTGTTTTGTCGGGTGCGGCGGGTGTATCTTCGAGCCGTGCCATCAGCTACTGGGCGTCTGCTCGAGCGCGAGCGGGAGCTCTCAGCGCTCAACGAGGCACTGGATCGGGCCTGCGCCGGCGACGGAACGCTGATCCTGATCGAGGGGCCACCTGGAGTCGGGAAAACCGAGCTCGGGCGCGAGACGCGCGCCGCGGCTGAGCAGGCGGGAATGACGGCGCTCGTCGCCCGAGGCTCGGAGCTCGAGCAGCCTTTCGCATTCGGCGTCGTGCGACAGCTGCTGGAGCCCGCGCTGGGAGACGCAGGCGGACCGGAAGACCTGTTCACCGGCGCCGCCGGTCCGGCCGCACGGCTGTTCGAGCGGGGCGACCGGGCCTCTCCAGATGGCGACGTCGGATTCGAGGCGCTCCACAGCCTCTACTGGTTGATGGTGAATCTCGCCGACCGCGGCCCGCTGCTGGTCGTGGTCGACGATTGCCAGTGGGCCGATCGGGACTCGTTCCGTTTCCTGCTCTACATGGCGCAGCGGATCGAGGGGCTCAGAGTCGCGATGCTGCTCACCGCGCGCCCGCCGGATCACGCGGATGCCGAGGCGAGCTTGCTCTGGTCGCAGGTGGCCTCGCGTCCGTCCGCCGTGGCGCTGTATCCGCGCCCGCTGAGCTTGTCCGGCGCCGCGACGATGGCGCGCGAGCTGCTCGGGGTCGACGCCGAGGAGGAGTTCGGCCGCGCCTGCCACACGGCAACCGGCGGTAACCCGCTGTTCCTGCGGGAGCTCCTGCGCGGCCTTGCTGCGGCCGGCGTTCTCCCGTCCGCGGCGGCCGCCGGCGAGGTGCAGGCGGTGGGCCCCGCCGCCGTCCGTCGCTTCGTTCGGCATCGCCTGGCGGCGCTCGGTCCGACTGCGGTCGGGCTGGCCCGCGGCGTCGCCGTGCTCGGGGACGACAGCGAGCTGGCGCTGGCCGCGCGCGTTTCCGGGGTGAACGAGGCCGCCGCGCGCGAAGCGGCGGACGACCTCGCGCGGGCGGAGATCTTCGCCCGCGGCGAGCGCCTCGGCTTCGTCCATCCGATCGTTCGCGCCGCGTTGTACGAGGACCTCGCGCCGGGAGAACGCCACGCCCGTCACGCCGCCGTCGCGGAGGCGCTGGCAGCCGCCGGCGCGTCCCCCGAGCGGATCGCCGCCCACCTGATGCTGACCACGGCAACTGGCGATACCCGCCGAGTGCAGACGCTGCGGGCCGCTGCCGCTGCAGCGGGCCATCGCGGTGCTCCTCGGGCCGCCGCCGCTTCGCTGCGGCGCGCGCTGGACGAAGCACCGGAAACACGCGAGCGCGCGGAGATCCTGTCCGACCTCGGACGCTACGAGGTCGCAGCGATGCAGTTCGACGCCGCCGACGAGCATCTTCAGGCCTGCTTGAGCTCGGGCGGCGAGCTGAGCACGCGCGCCGAGGCGGCGTCAACTCTCGGCCGATGCGCAGTCGTTTCCGGCGGTCGTTCAGCGGAGGCAGCGATAGCCGCGCTCGCCTCGCTCGCGGACGAGGTCGGCCCGCTCGCCCCGGAGCGCTCGCTGTCCCTGCGCTCGGAGCTGTTGATCGTCGCCAGGTCGGTTCCGCGCCTGTACGACGGTTTTGCGCCCCAGCTCGAGCGCTTCTCCGAGCAGGCCCGTGGTCATCCGCAGTTTGAGGCCATCGCGCGCATCTTTGCCGCTCAGGAGCAGTTGTTCGCAGGCGGCTCGGCGGCGGCGGTCGTGGAAGAGGTTCAGGCGGCACTGGCCAACGGACTACCACCGGGAACGGAAGCGACGGTCGTTTTCGTGGCTCTGCTCGTGCTGCGGTGGGGTGAGTGCTACGAGCCGGTCGCGCGCGCGCTCGATGCGGCGCTGGCGCACGCCCGGCGCGAAGGTCACGCGGCTCGGCAAGGCATCATCCACGGACAGCGAGCCGCGATCGCGCTCGCGGAGGGGTCGCTGCATGAAGCGCAGGTCGAGGCCGAGACGGGCCTGCTCCTGGTCGACGAACCGCATTTCGCGGTCATCCAGCTGCTCGCGGTGGCGATCAGCGCTCACGTCGAGCGTGGTTTGCTGGACGAGGCGCCGGAGCTGACGGAGAGGGCCGAGGCGCTCGACGTCACCGCGGATCACACTTACGTCCCTGACTTCTTGAACACGCGCGGGCAGCTCCGGATCGCGCAGGGTCGTATCAAGGAAGGCATCGCGGACCTGATGTGGTGCGGCGAGCGGCTGGCGGCGGTCGGCGTGCTGTGGCCAAACGACTGGAAGGCGCACGCGGCAGTCGCCTGGGCTTCATTGGGCGAGGAGGAGACCGCCGCGAAGCTCGGACGCGAGCAGCTGGAGACGGCTCGTTCCGTTGGGGCCCCCGGTGCCCTCGGGCTGTCACTGCGCGCGGCGGGGCTCAGCATGCGCGGGGAGGAGCGGCTGGCGTTGCTCGAGGAGGCGGTCTCCGTTCTCGAACACAGCGCCCGGCGCCTCGAGCTGGCTCGTGCGCTCGTGGATCTCGGGCGGGAGTGGACGCGCGTCGGCCGCCGGCGCGAGGCTCGCGATCTGCAGCGCCGCGCGATCAAGCTCGCAGACGACTGCGGTGCAGTGGCCTTGGGCGAACGCGCTCGGGCGGAACTCCAAGCCGGACCGGGACGCCGCGCGCGCACCGAGCTCACCGGCCGCAGCGCATTGACCGCCGCGGAATGGCGGGTCTGCCGTCAAGCCGCAGCCGGAGGAACAAATCGCGACATCGCCGAGACCCTGTTCGTCACCGAGAAGACGGTCGAGCGTCACCTGAGTAGCGCGTATCAGAAGCTCGGTATCCGCTCCCGCTTTCAGCTCGCGGCCGCGATCAGCGAGTAGCCGCGCTGGCCCCCGGGCCGATGGGCTCGCGATCGCCAAAACCGTAGGGAAAAGACGAGGGGTACCCCTCTTGTTGGCGCACGGGCGGCCGAAGACGCTGTTGGCCACTACCCAACGTAGCCGGCGGCACGCGCCGCTGACGGAGAGGAAGGCCCTCATGACGGGTGTGCTTTATGCCGTAGCGAGGTTCTGCGTCAAGCGGCGCTTCGTCGTCCTCGGAGTGTGGCTGCTGACAGCTGTCGCGCTGGTCACGGTTGCGCATCGCCTCGGCGACAACACCAGTGACAACCAGAGCCTGCCCGGGACGGGCAGCCAGCGCGCGACCGACACGCTCGGCAAGTCGTTCCCCGACCAGGCGAACGGGTCGAGCCCGATCGTGCTGCACGTCAGCAACGGGAAGCTCACGGACTCGAAGTATGCGAACGCGGTCAATGAGGCCGCGAGCGACGTCGCCAAGGCGCCGTACGTGGCGTCGGTCGTGAACCCGCTGACCCAGCAGGGCGCTTCAGCTCTGAGCAAGAACCAGGCAACGGGGTACCTGTCGGTGACGCTGTCAGTCAATCCTGGGGCGGTGTCCGTCGATGATGCCCACAAGATCATCGACGCTGCGGCCAAGCCCGCTGAAGCAGCGGGAATCCAGGTGGACACGGGCGGCCAGCTCGGCCAGAAGGTGTCAAAGCCGGCGACGGAGTCGAGCGAGCTGATCGGGATCCTGGCCGCGATGGTGATCCTGACGTTCACGTTCGGCACCGTCGTCGCGATGCTGCTCCCGATCCTCACCGCGATCGTCGGTCTGGCCAGCACCCTGTCGATCGTCGGGATCCTCAGCCACGCGGCAACCGTTTCCACCGTCGCGCCCACGTTGGCGACGATGATCGGCCTCGGCGTCGGGATCGACTACGCGTTGTTCATCGTCACGCGGCACTTCCGCGGGCTGGAGGCTGGCCTCGACCTTGATGAGTCAATCGCTCGGGCCGCGGCGACATCCGGCGGTGCCGTCGTGTTCGCCGGCGGGACTGTGACGATCGCGCTCGTTTCGCTGGCGGTCGCCAACATCCCGCTCGTCACGACTATGGGCCTGATGGCGGCCGTCGCGGTGGTCGTGGCGGTGCTCGCCGCGGTGACGTTGCTTCCGGCGATCCTTGCCGTCGTCGGTCCGCGGATCAACTCGCTGCGCGTGCGCGGCCGACATCGAGACCCGCACCCCAAGCCCGGCCTGTGGTCGAAGCTGGCCCACGAGATCGCGCGCTGGCCGGTGTTGGCGGGGCTCGCTGCGCTGGCGATCCTGATTCCGCTCGCCGTCCCGCTTCTGTCGCTGAACCTCGGGCAAAAGGACGTCGGCGCCCTGTCCAGCACCACGACCGCGCGTCGCGCGTACGACCTGATCTCGGAGAACTTCGGCCCCGGCGTGAACGGCCCGCTGATCGTCGCGGTCTCACTCGGCTCGCCGGCCAGCGGAACCAGCGATTCTCGCCTCAGCACGCTCGAGAAGGACGTCTCGAGCACGAGCGGCGTGGCGGCGGTAACCCCGGTCCAGCTCGACAAATCCGGTACGACGGCGTACTTCAACGCCATCGCCAAGTCCGCGCCGGCCGACCAGGCCACCGCGAACCTGGTGAACACGCTTCGCTCGAGCGTGATCCCGAGTGCGGAGAAGGGCAACAACATGAAGGCCTACGTTGGTGGCACCACCGCCAGCAACGTCGACCTGGCCTCAAAGATCTCGAACAAGCTGCCGCTGCAGATCCTGGTCGTGATCGGCCTCAGCTTCCTGCTGCTGATGCTTGCGTTCCGGACCGTGGTCGTGCCGCTCCAAGCCGCAATCATGAACGTGCTCTCGATCGGTGCGGCATACGGCGTGCTGACCGCGATCTTCCAGTACGGCTGGCTGCACGGGCTGATCGGACTCGAGGGTTCGGTGCCGATCGTCTCCTACGTGCCGCTGTTCATGTTCGCGATCTTGTTCGGCCTGTCGATGGACTACGAGGTGTTCCTGGTCAGCCAGATCGAGGAGCACGTGCACGCCGGCGAGAGCAACCGCGACTCGGTGGTCTCGGGGCTGATCACGAGCGCGCGCGTGATCACCGCGGCGGCGACGATCATGGTGTTCGTGTTCGGGAGCTTCGTGCTCAACGGCGATCCCACCGTGAAGCAGTTCGGCATCGGGCTCGCGGTCGCGGTCATCCTCGACGCCACGATCGTCCGCTGCTTGCTCGTGCCGGCGCTGATGATCAAGATGGGAAAGTTCAACTGGTACATCCCCCGGTGGGTCGACCGGGTCCTGCCGCACATCAGCATCGAGGGGGCGGAGTACTTCGAGCGACGTGAGCGGCGCCGGCGTGTGCCCGAGCCTGCGGGCGAGCCGGAGCCAGTGAAGGCGTAGCCCCGTGGCGAACGGCTCATCCGGGCCGCTTACGAGGACCCAAAGCCTCGTGAGAGGACCCGGATGAGCCGAAGCCGGGGGGTCTTTGGATCTCAGTTCGCCCTGAGGCACAGCGAGATCCAAAGACTCAGCCCGCCGGAGCGCGGCTCTCCTGCAAGCGGGCCAGCTCGCGCTGGACCATGCGCTCGTGCTCACGCTCCTGCTGACGCGCCTTACGCGGGCTCCAGTGCCCGGTGAGCAGGAACACGGCCGGGATGAACAGGACCTGGCCGGCGAAGCAGATCCACCACCAGGTCTGCCACTGGCCTGGGTTGTCCTTCTGGGCCTGGGCCACCTTCGGCCCATTCTGCGCCAGGTACGCGAGATCGGCGGGCGGGACCGTCGAGACCGACCGCAAGGCTGCGCCGGCCTGCTGCACCCTCGGCCCGTTGGCGCGCAGGAACAGCAGATCCGCCGGCGGAACCCTCCCGACGGCCTGTAGCCGGCCGAGCGCCGCGCTGGGCGGAATGCCGAACCGCACGGCGATCTCCCCCACCGCTCTGGCGCCGGCCGCGCGGTTGGTCGGGTTGGCCTGCAAGGTGCCCAGCGTCGCGGGGTCGACCGCGGCCAGCGTCGCCAGTTCGGCCCGATACCGCGTGCCAAGCAAGGCCACGCGAGCGACCTGCGCCGGCGGCAGCCCCGACAGCTGCGACAGGGCCCTGGTTTGAGCCACCAGGTTGCCGGGGTTGGTCTTGAGCGCCGCGAGCGTGGCCGGATCCACCGTCCCGAGCACCTTCACCTGCTGCGGGTACTGCGCCGCGATCGCCTTCACCCGCGGTCCTTGATCGACGAGCGCCGAGGTAGCGGGCACGACCGCCGTCAGCAGCGCGAACGATGCGGTCACGACGATGCGGATCGTCCACCCCCAAACCGCGAGGCCGGTGGCGGTAGCGGCGGGATTGTGCTTCTCCACGGTCTCCGTGTACGCGGCCATCCAGCTCACGTAGGCGAGTCCGGTGCCGCCGGCGATGAGGATGAAATAGAACGCAAATGTGTGGTAGCCCGTGCTCGGCGCCGTCGCGGCTGAGGCGAACAGGCCGACGCCGATGAGGCTGATGATGGCGCCGACGATCATGAACGGCTTACGGACCAGCAACCGATCGGAGGCCAAACCGGCGATCAGGAGCGCGATCGCGTTGGCGATCCAGAACCAGTTCCCGAGCTGGTTCGTTCGCGCCTCGGTGTAACCGAAGACGGTCGCGAAATAGACAACTAGGAAGCCGACAAAGACGTAGTAGAGCATCAGGAACAGGCTGATCGCCAGCGCCGGGCCGACAATGTCGAGCCTGAGCATCTGCCGCCAGTGGTGCGCGCGTAGCTTCTCGCTGTCGATCCCCGCGGCGCGAGCCTCGATCAGCGCCCGATCGCGCAAGCTGACCATTAGCTGGTCGCGCAGTCTGGGCGAAAGCTCGCGCAAGCCGACGAACGTGATCGCCCAGACGATCAACCCGACCACGCCGCAGAGCCGGAACTGGAACTGCCAGTCCGGGTGGCTCGTCAGCGTGTGGCTCGAGACCTCCGTCACGACCAGGCTCCCGAGGACCGGCCCCATCGTCCAGAACGCCATCGCCGCTCCTCTTCCCACCTGCGGCGAGAAGTCGCGGATCAGGGCTGGCGTGGCGACCAGCGCCATGCCTTCAACGATGCTGACGAGGGCGAAGAACACCGTGTACCAACCCTTGCTCGGCGCGTTGGGAAGCGCGAACAAGATGAGCAGCCCGGTCAGCAGCAGCCCTCCGACCACGAGGTTGGCCCGGCCCCAGCGATCCGCGAGGCCCGCACCCAGCGACGCGAACGCCCCGCACGCGTTTCCGATCACCAGCACGAACACGAACTGGGTGAAGCTGAAGTTGAAGTGCTGGATGATCTTGGTCGCTACGGCGCCCTGGATGTAGAGCTCGTAGTAGAGCGTGATAGTGGCCAGCACGGTGATCGCGAGATAGACCATCCGTGGCGCCGTGTCCGGGTAGTGCGGCAACTGCCGATCCCACAACCGGCGCCATCCAGACGACGCACGCGGCGCCGGAACGCCGCGTCCTCCGGTGACGGTGCTCATATAGCTCTCCCTCCTCCTGCTTGGCTCTCCGTCCGGCTTGCCGGAGAGCGGCCGGTTCGGCAGGCGGGGGCGTGCCGCCGACCGTGGTGCTATCCGGCAGGGGCGTTCTTCCCGATACAGCGGCGGCTACTCACACTCGGAGGCAACTACGTCAGGCACCTGTGCCGCTGATCGCACGATCACGTAGCTCGCGCCGGAGGATCTTTCCGCTCGCCGTCTTCGGTAGCTCCTCGACGAACTCGATCTGGCGCGGGTACTTGTAAGCCGCCATCCGTTCTTTGCAGAACGCGATCAGAGCTTCCTCGTCCACCGACTGTCCCGGTTTCAGGCTGACGAACGCCTTCACCGTCTCGCCGCGATATTCGTCCGGGACGCCGACGACTGCCGCCTCGCGCACGGCGTCGTTGGCGTAGAGCACATCCTCGACGTCGCGGGGCCATATCTTGTAGCCCGAAGCGTTGATCTGGTCCTTCTTGCGGTCGACGAGATAGAACCAGCCCTGCTCGTCCATGAATCCGACGTCTCCAGTGTGGAGCCGGCCGCTTGGGATGGCGCTCTCGCTCTCTTCCGGCTTCTCCCAGTAACCCGAGACGACCTGAGGCCCTGAGGTGACGAACTCGCCCACCTCGCCGGCGGCGAGCTCGTTGCCGTCGTCGTCGACGACACGAACCACGGTGTTGAAGATCGGCACGCCGACCGACAGCGCTCCCGAGTCGGGGTCGACCGGCGCGCGGGTCCCGATCGGAACGCAGTGCGACGGAGAGGTGGTCTCAGTCAGCCCGTAGATGTTGTGGATGTAGGCGCCGAATTTCTCCTCGTAGGCCTCGACCGTGGCGGGCGCGATCGGAGCCCCGCCGCTGACGATCTTGGTGAACTTCTGGATATTGCGCTCCTCGGCGCTGGGCGCGTTCATCAGCGCGATGAACACGGTGATCGAGGCGACCGTGAAGGTTGCGCCATAGCGCTCGATCAGCTCGAGCGCCACGTCGGGATCGAAGCGATAGCTCATCACGATCGGCATTCCGCTCAGCAGGGGCGCGGCCAGATTGCCGATCAGTCCGGTGATGTGGAAGAACGGCGCCACGCCGAACGTGACGTCGCCAGCGCCGAGGCCGATCCAGTCTCGATAGACCTGGGCATTGAAGACGACGTTTCGCTGCGTGTTCATCGCACCTTTGGATGGACCCGTGGTGCCGGACGTGTAAGTGAGGAACGCGATGTCATCGCCGTTCAAGCTCGGCGTATCAGGGGCCTGGCCACGGAAGCGTTCGAGCAACGTGACGAGATCGAGCACGTCCTCGTCGCGCTCGCGGCGCGCTCCGGCCAGGAGATCGGGCACCTCATCGAGGAACTCGACCTCCGAGGTCGTGATCACCGTGCGAACCTGCGTGTCAGGTACGACCTCGCGCCCAACCGTGTTCCAGAGCGACTCAAGCGTGATCAGTGCCGTGGAGCCGGAGTCAACCAGCTGCGCCGCCAGCTCCTTGTGCTTGAGCATCGGGCTGACCGAGACCATGATGCCGCCGGCCTTCCAGGTCGCGATCATCGCGATCACGAACTGCGGTACGTTCTGAAGGTAGACGGCCAAGCGCTCGCCGCGCCCGAACCCCTGATCCTGAAGGCCCGCGGCGAGCGCGTCGGTGAGCGTTTCGAGCTCCCGGTAGGTCATCGGGTGATCGAAGTACCGGATCGCGATCGCGTCGGGATCGCGCGCGGCCGCTTCCCCGAATGCCGCGAGCATGTTCTCGTGCTCAGGTTCGATCTCGCGCGGGATCCCGGGCCCATACAGCGCGAGCCAGGGTCGCTCGTCGTAGACGCTCATGTCTGTCTCCTTTGCCTGATGTCCCACCTGGTCGCGAAACTCTGCTCGCGCGCCCGGGCCGCCTCTAGTCGTACGCCTCCGGGCTGTGCTTGAACCTCGGCCACGCATCCGGATCGTGCCCGGTCACGACCGTGGCCCCGCTTCGACGCGCGATCCGGTGCAGCTTCTTGACCGAGCGCACCGTGTCGACCGCGGAGGCGAGGAATCCCGGTAGGGCCTTCTCCTCCCAGTGATCCACGGTGTAGGCGGCATCCACGGTGAGGAGCATCGCGCCGGAACGTGGAAGCGTGATCTCGAAGGATTGGTGACCGGGCGCGTGCCCCGGGGAGCGCCAACAGCGGATCGCGCCGTCGCCGAACACGTCGTAGCCGTCATCGGTGCGCTCGAGCAGGCCCCACGGGACGTCCGGCTTGTTGAAATCCTTCTGTATGTAGGCGGGGGCGGCAAACCAGTCGGGCGCGAACGCATACTCGTACTCGTCGCGCGTCACGATCACCTCGGCGTTGGGGAACTGCTCGATCGCACCCAAAGCGCCCGTGTGATCCAGGTGCAGGTGTGACTGCAGCACATAGCGCACCTCGCTCGGGTCGAAGCCGGCCGCCTTCATCGCCGGCACGCACGCCTGCTCGGGCGTCATCTCAGGCCAGTAGACGTCGCAGACGGCACCCCAGTGGGCGCGAGGGTCCTCGGCGCACTCGGCTGCGTTGCCGCCGTCGATCACGACGAGCCCGGCAGGGTGCTCGACCAGGAACCATGGCACCGGGACCTCGTACTCCTCGCCCAGCCCCTGATTCATCTTGATGTTCTCAACGTGACACTTGAGCGTGCCGCCATCGAACATGTGCAGTCTCACGCCCTCCGGTACGTGCGCGGCCGCAGCCGTCGGGTGCTCGTGCAGGTCGGTTCCGGTTGCCATAGCAACCTCTCCTTTCTCTGACTACCAGTTGGTCATCGACGCCGTGATGATGTGGCGCAGGTCGTCTTCTCCGACCTCCTTGGGCGAAATTGCCAGGAGCCGCTGTTGCTTCAGGGCGCCGTCGACCAGAGTCGGGATGTCGTCCTCGGCGTAGCCGAACTCAGCGACGCCCCGGGGCGCGTCGACATCCTGCATCAGCGCCCGCAGCACCTCCGGAAGGGTGTCCGGCCCGGGATCGGCGATCGGCTCACCCGCCAGCAGCTCGGCGACCTGGTGGTGTCGCTCGGGCATCGCGTCGTAGGTGAAGCGGAACGCCGCGGGCGCGGTCACGATCACCGAGTGACCGTGCGGGACGAATGGGTGATCGTCCGGATATCCGGACGGCTGGTACTCGTGCTTGACCGAGGCGATTGGGTACGCGCACGAGTGCGGGATATGCACTCCGGCGGAGCCGAAGCCGACGCCGGCCATGGTCGCCCCGAGCATCATGTACCCGCGCGCCTCTACGTCGTCCCCATCCGTGACCGCGCGGCGCAGGAAGCGCCCGCCGAACTCGAGTGCCTTGGCCGACCAGACATCGGCAATAGGGTTGGACCCCTGGTAGGGCGGGCGCTCGTCGGGGGAATCCGGGCGGGGGCGGTGATCGAACGGCTTTGACAGGAACGACTCAGCGGCGTGGCAGACCACGTCCAGGCCGGTCGAGGAGGTCACCTCCGGAGCCAGCGAGCGAGTCAGATCAGGGTCCACGATCGCCTGGGTCGCCCGCAGATACCTATGCGAGATCCCGGTCTTGACCTTCATCTCGGGGATGTCGAGCACGGCGACCGTGGTCGCCTCGGAGCCCGTTCCCGACGTCGTCGGGATAGCCACGTGCGGCTTGATCGGCGATGGTGGCTTCTTGCCATCACCGATTGGCGGATTCACGTAGTCCATGACCGGAGCGGGATGAGTGGAAACGAGGTTCGCCACCTTGGCCGTGTCCATGCTCGAGCCGCCACCGACCGAGACGAACCCGTCCACCTCGTGCTCGAGCGCGAAATCCGCCGCGTCCTGGAAGGAGTCGATCGTCGGCTCAACCCGGGCGCGGTCGTAGAGCACGACGTCGATTCCCTCCGCCTCGATCAGCTTCTTGATTCGCTCCGGATGACCGAGCGCCGCGACGCCGGGATCGGTGACCAACATCGCCCGCTTGATCCCCAGCCGCTTCAGCTCCCAACCCGCGTCCGCAGAGGCGCCGGTGCCGAACTTCACCGGCGTGGCCTCCATCGTGACGATCGTTTCGTGGTCGGAAGCCATGGCTGCACCCTCCTGTTGTCAGTGTTCTCTCCCTGGGTAGCGCTTACCCGCCATGGACCTTGAGCACGCTCTGATCGAGGTCGTCGGCGCCCGGCACGTGCTGAGCGACGCCGAGCTGCGCGCGCCGTACGAGCGCGACTACACAGGTCGCTACAGAGGGCAAGCGCGCCTCGTCATCCGGCCTGGCGATACGGCGGAGGTGGCGGAGGTAGTGGCTGCGTGCGCAGCACATGACGCCGCGATCGTGCCCCAGGGCGGCAACACCGGGCTCGTCGGCGCGAGCGTGCCCCGCAATCACGAGGTGGTCATCTCGCTGCGGCGCCTGAGCGAAATCGGCGAGGTCGATTCGGCTGTGGGTCAGGTCGCGGTCGGTGCAGGAAGCACCTTGGCCGGACTTCAAGACGCCGCGCGCGCCGCTCACCTCGACGCGGGACTGGACTTCGGTGCCCGCGACTCGTGCACGGTCGGTGGCGTGGTGGCCTGCGACGCCGGCGGTGCACGGGCGCTACGCCACGGCACCGCGCGCGCGCACGTGGCCGGACTCGAGGCCGTGCTCGCGGACGGATCGGTGATCTCGCGCCTCTCCGGCCTGACCAAGGACAACGCCGGCTACGACTTGCCCGCGCTGCTCGTCGGCTCTGAGGGAACGCTCGGGATCATCACGCGCGTCCGCTGGCGGCTGGTTCCGGCTGCGAGATCTCGCGTGGCGGTGCTGGTCGGACTCGCCACAGCGAGCGAAGCCGCCGAGCTGCTGGCCACCCTGCGCGCGCAAGCGCCTTCGCTCGAGAGCTGCGACTTCTTTCTCGACGACGGGCTGGCCCTCGTGCTCGAGCACCAGCGACGCGAGTCGCCCGTGCGGACGCGGACGCCCGTGTACGTGCTCGCGGAATGCGCGGCGCAGAGCGATCCCACCGACGAGCTTGCCGCGGCGCTGGAGGCCGCGGGCGTCGAGGACGCGCTGGTGGCCGATGACACGACGAGCCGCGAAGGGCTGTGGAAGCTGCGCGAAGGGCATACCGACGCGATCAACGCAGCCGGCACGCCGCACAAGCTGGACGTCGGGATCCCGCTCGACCAGCTCGACCGCTTCCTGGATGCCGTTCCTGACGTGGTGCGGAGAGCTGGTGGTCAGCGGACGATCCTGTTCGGCCACCTAGGCGACGGCAACGTGCACGTCAACGTCCTCGGAGCGGCGCCCGAGGACGAGCGGATCGACGACGCAGTGCTCGAGCTGACGCTCGACTCCGGCGGCACGATCAGCGCCGAGCACGGCGTCGGCGTCGAGAAGGCACGCTGGCTCGAGCGGGCGCGCGGCACGGCGGAGGTGGCGGCGATGCGGGCGCTCAAAGACGCTCTCGATCCCGATCATCTCCTGAACCCTGGAGCGGTTCTCCCGGAGGAGATCCGCAGCGCGTCAACGTCGGAGGGCTGAGGCAGGACGCGGATAACCTTCGACGGTGCCTGCGCACGTCTCGGAAGGCCCTGTGGATCGCCTCACGCGAGCGATGGCGAACGAGCTGCTCGCGAGCTCGCCGCTCGCGCTGGCGCTGCTCGATCGCGACCTGCGCTTCGTGGCCGTCAACGAGGCCGCGGCCGAGATCAACGGCATCCCGGCAGCGGAGCACGCCGGACGGCTGTGGAGCGAGCTGCTGCCGGGGCTCGCCGCGCGCTACGGCCCGGCCGTGCGCCGCGCAATCGAGGAAGACCGGCCGATACTGGGTGACGAGGTAAGCGGCGAGACGCCACGCCTGCCCGGCGTGCAGCGCTGGTGGCGGGTGCATTGGCTGCCCGTGCGCGAACAGACCGAAGTGATCGGCGTGGCAGCGCTGTTTCACGAGATCACGATCGAGAAGGAGCTTCGCGACGCGCATGAGACGCTGCTCGCGCAGCAGCTGCAGATCGCCCACGTGCTCCAGCAACGGCTCTTGCCCCAGCGCTTGCCGCCCGTCCCCGGCTGCGAGGTGGCGACGCGGTATCGCGCAGCGGGCTCCGGCATCGAGGTGGGCGGCGACTTCTACGACCTCGTGTTGCTGCGCGACGGGGCGTGGCTCGCGGTGATAGGCGACATCGCGGGCAAGGGGCCGACGGCGGCGGCGCTGACGGCGGTCGTGCGACAGACGATCCGCGCGATCGCGAAGCGCGAGGAGCACCCGACGCCTTGTCTGCTCGCCGCCAACGACGCGCTGCTGAGCGAGGAGAGCCTGCAGCTGTGCTCGGTGGTCGCCGCTCGGGTCCAACCGGAAGGCGCGGCGGTGCGCTTGATAGTCGTGACCGCCGGGCACCCGCCGGCGCTCGTGCTTCGCAGCGACGGCGGGATCGAACCCGTCAGCGCGCCCGGCACGATTCTCGGCCTCTCGGAGTCGCCGCGCCTGAGGCCATACGAGACCCGTTTGCATGCCGGCGACTCGCTCGTCCTCTACACGGATGGCATCACCGATGTGCCCGCGCCGGGCGGGACGCTGGGCGAGGAGCCGCTGCACGGCCTCCTGGCCGGTCTCGCCGGCGCTCCGGCCGACGAGATCGCCAGGCGGATCGAGCGCGCGACGCGCGAGTGGCAGCCGGGAGATCCGCGCGATGACTTGGCCGTGCTCGTCCTGCGTGCCAGCGGCGCGACCGGCGGCGTGCCGAGCTAGCGCTCGGTCGAGGGCGGAGCGTCCTCGCTCACGTCGACCAGCACCTTCCCGGTGGCGCCGCCCTCGACCGCGTCGTGTGCGGCGGCGATGCGCTCGAGCGGGAAGCGGTGCTCCGGCAGCTCGGATAGCGCGCCTGCCTGCAGAGCCGCGCTGACCTCCTCGATCGCTGTACGCAGCGCCGCGCGCGGCATCGTATAGACGAGCACCGAGCGAACGACGACGTTGTTGCTCATCAGCTGCGACAGCGCGAGGCTCGTCCGCCCACCATTTGCGTACGCGCTGATGGCCGCGTTCGGCGCCGCCACCGCAGCGTCGAGGTCGAAGTTGTGATGCAGCGCGACCTCGACGATCCGGTCGACGCCCTCGCCTGCGAGCTCTCGCACGCGCGCGGCAGCGTCCTCGCGCACGTAGTCGATCACTTCGTGCGCGCCCGCGGCCCGCGCCAGCTCTGCCTTCTCGGGGCTCGACACGGTGGCCAGGACACGCGCGCCCCGCCGACGGGCGAGCTCGATGGCGAAGTGGCCGACCGCGCCGGCGCCGCCGGCCACTAGCACGGTCCGCCCGGCCAGCGTCCCGTCGGCGAATAGGCAACGGTGCGCGGTCAGGGCCGGGATGCCGAGGCTGGCGCCGAGATCGAAGCCGGCACCATCCGGTAACGGCACCGCCTGGTCCGCCGGCAGCGCACAAAGCTCGGCCGCCGTCCCGTACTGGCGCTGCCAGGCGGCGAAATACAGCCACACCCGCTCGCCGACACGTGCGGGATCGACGCCTTCCCCGACCGACTCGATCACCCCGGCCCCGTCTTGATTCGGGACCTTGAAGGCGATCCCCTCGAGGCGTCCCGGTCGCGAGCGCTCCTTCCAATCGGTCGGATTGACGCCTGAGACGGCGATCCGCACTCGCACCTCCCCGGCTCGCGGCGCCGGAGCGTCGATGTCCTCGACGCTCAGGACCTCGGGCGCAGGTCCCGGACGGCGAAAGAGAGCGGCGCGCACGCTTGGACCTTACCTTTCTCGCTTGCCGCCAACGGTGAGGCGGTGCGCGTGGACGCGTCCGGGCTAGGGTCAGCCGAACTTGACCGGCAGGTTCTCCGGTCCCCGGTTGGCAGCGTTGCGATACCAGCGGGTCTCGCGTTCGCCGTCCGGCCACAGCGGACCGGTCCGGCGAAATAGAACCTCGAGCGCGATCTGCGCCTGCTCGCGCGCCAACCGAGCGCCGAGACAGCCATGGGGTCCGTGGCCGAAGCTGAGCACCCCGTGCGGCTTTCGGGTGATCTCGAAGCGGTCCGGGTCCGGGAAGTGGCCCGGGTCGCGATTGGCGGCGAGGATCGAGAGCTGGATCACCTCGCCGGCTGGAATGCGGCGGCCGCATACGGTGATGTCCTCGATCGTGGTCCGCGGGATCGCCCCGATCGGCGGCTCGTAGCGCAGCGTCTCCTCGATCACGCCGTCGATCATGTCCCGCGAAGCGAGCACGCGCGCGAAGTCATCCGGACGGCGGCCAAGCAGCCAGACGACGTTGCCGATCAGGTTGCGGACGGGAAGGTGCCCGGCGATCAGCAGCAGCATCGTGCTGCCGATGGCTTCCTGGTCACCGATCTCGCCCGTGCGCGCCGCGCGCGCCATCAGCCCGAGAAAATCGTTACGTTCGTGAGTGGCGCGCGCGGAGAGCAGACCCCGCATGTACCTCGCCATCTCGTCCGAGCTCCGCACCATCCGCTGAGCGGTGTCGCTGGTGATCGGGATGACGTTGAAGAAGTCGACGAAGTCCACCGACCACTGCACGACCCGATCGTGGTCTGCGGCGGGGACGCCCATGAACTCCGCCAGCACGTAGACGGGAAGCAGAAACCCGTAGTCGGCCGCCACGTCGAGGCGGCCGTCGTGGATCGCCTGATCGAGCAGAGCGTTGGCGACGCGCTCGACGGGTGCGCGTAGAGCGGCGATCGCGGTAGCGTTGAAGCCCTCGTGCAGCGCGCGCCGCAGCCGCCCGTGCTCGGGACCGTCGCGGAAGATCAGCCAGGTCTCGAGGAACGGGACGACGCTCGCTACGTCTTCGCGCACCTCGGGCGGCGCGGACTCGGCGAACGCTGCGATTCGGTCTGCGCTCAGCCGCCGATCGGCGAACAGCGAGGAGACCTCGTCGTAGGGGAAGACGAACCACTGTCCGCTCGTCTCGTGTTTGTACACGGGGTGGTGTTCACGCAGCCAGGCTAAATCGGCGAACGGGTCGTCCAGCTTCTCTGGGCTGTCGAGAAAGAAATCAGAGAGAGGACCGCTGCAGGGTGAACTCGGCGGTCCGCTCATCAGTCATTCTCCGATAGCACCAGTGGAGCCCCGGCCGATCATGATCAGCCGACTCGGTGTGACGTCCTCGCGTTTCATGCCCGCCTAAGCGCGGCCGTACAGGAGTGCGAGGCCCTACGGGACCCGCTCCTACCAGGCTCGCTGCTCATGCGGCAAGTGTGGCACCGCCGGCACGGACTCGCGCGGCGGCGACCGCGGCCTGCCCGAACGAGATACCGCCGTCGTTTGGCGGTAGCCGGGTCGGGGTTAGCACGCGTAGGCCGGCACTCTCGAGCTCGGTGCCCACAGCCTCGATCAGGAGGCGGTTCTGGAACACCCCGCCGCTGAGCACAACGTCCCGCAGCTCAGCGCGCGCTGCGAGCGCCAGGCACGCACGCGCGGTGACGTCGGACAACCCACGATGGAAGCCGGCCGCGACGCTCGCCACCGGCGCACCGTCGCTCAGGTCTCGGGCCACCCCGCGCAGCGCCGCCCGCGGATCCAGGATGAGCTCGGCGGTCAGAGCGATCTCGTAAGACCGGGACGAGCGAGCGCGTGCGGCTGCCGCTTCGAGCTCGACCGCCGCCTGGCCTTCGTAGCTGATCCGGGGACAGATTCCGCACAGCGCCGCAACCGCGTCGAGCAGCCGCCCGATGCTGCTGGTGAGCGGCGAGAGCTGCGCGTCGGCCGCGAGACGGCCCATCGTTGCCCAGGTTTTCTCATCCACCGCGCGGGCAAGCCGCGCCGGCAGCGGCGGCGGGCCACCGAACGCCTCGGCGAGCCAGGCGAACGCCATTCGCCACGGCTCGCGTATCGCAGCCGTCGCGCCCGGCATCCGGAGCGGCCGCAGCCATCCGTGCCGCTCGAAGCTGACGAGATCCCCGACCAGGAGCTCGCCGCCCCACACGGTGCCGTCGGTTCCGTAGCCGGTGCCGTCGAAGATCGCGCCCACGGCCGGGCCTTCCGATCCGTGCTCGGCCAGACACGCAGCGAGGTGGGCGTGATGATGCTGGACGGCGACGAGCTCGACATCGTCGCGCTCGAGCGCGTAGGAAGTCGAGAGATAGCCCGGGTGCATGTCGTGCACCAGGAGCGCCGGCTCGACCGCGAACAGACGCTCGAAGTGCTGGATCCCCTCGGTGAAGGCGCGCAGCGTCGCGTAGTGCTCGAGATCGCCGACGTGGTGGCTGACCCACGCCCGCGAGCCCTTGGCGAGGCAGAACGTGTTCTTCTGCTCCGCGCCACAGGCGAGCAGCGGCTGCGACGCCGGGACCGGCAGGTCGAGGTGAA
>JAFAZV010000133.1 GCA_019239445.1 Solirubrobacterales bacterium | reverse complement strand
AACCGCGCATGGCGACCGTCCTCCCCCATCGGCCGCAGGTCGCCGAAGCGCGCACCCGGTACGAGCAGGCGACAGCTCGGATTGCCGATCCCGCACGGCTCGAGCAACGCCAGCTCCTCGGCCAAGTCGAGCCCCAGCTCGGAGCCTGAGACGATTGCGTCGACGCGTTCGAGCGGACGGCGAAGCTCCGGCGTCAGCAGCTCATCGGCGTGCGCCTCGACCGCCTCGCGGAAGCCGTCGATCCCGTCTGCGCCGATGGTCAGACCGGCGGCGGCGCGGTGACCTCCGTAGCGGGTGAGCCACCCGGAGACGGCGTGCAGCGCGCCGAGGAGATCGAACCCCGGCACGCTGCGTCCGGAGCCGATCCCCGAGGCGCCCTCGAGCGCGACCATGATCGTCGGGCGGTGATGGCGCTCGACGACGCGCGACGCGACGATCCCGATCACGCCGGGGTGCCAATCCTCGCCGGAAAGCACGTAGGCGCTGCGCTCGCCCGCCGCCTCCACCTGCGCCTCTGCCTCCCAGAGGATCCGCTGCTCGACCGCCCGACGCTCGGCGTTGAGCGCGTCGAGCTCAGCGGCGACCTCGCGGGCACGGTCGGCGTGGTCGGTGAGCACCAGCTCGAGCGCCGCGTCCGCGCGGCTGACGCGTCCGGCAGCGTTGATCCGCGGTGCGAGCCGAAAGCCGAGGACATGTGCGTCAAGGCCGCTCGGGTCGGCTCCCGCCACGCTCATCAATGCGCGGAGGCCCGGCTTGGCAGTGTTGGCGAGCGCGGTCAGGCCGGTCCGGACGAGCGTGCGGTTCTCGCCCACGAGCGGGACGAGATCGGCCACGGTGGCGAGCGCCACCAGGTCGAGATCTTCCTCGGCGCTCGGCGCTCCGAGCGCCTGCGCCAGCTTGAACGCGACCCCAGTCCCGCACAGCTCAGCGCAGGGGTGGCCACCGAGAAGCGGATGAACCAGGGAACACGGCGGCACGACGCCGTCCGGTCGCGGCGCGTGATGGTCGGTGACGATGACCTCGAGGCCGCTGGCACATGCGGCCGCCACCTCGTCAACCGAGGTGATGCCGCAATCGACGGTGATCAGCAGATCGCTCCCGCGCGCCCGCAGGCGGCGGATCGTCCGCTCGGAGAGGCCGTAGCCGTCGTCGAGGCGGCTCGGGATGAACCAGGTGACGTTCGCGCCGAGGGAGCGGAGCGCGCGCACCATGATCGCCGTCGCGCATACGCCATCGACGTCATAGTCGCCGTGAACGACGATGTGCCCGCCGGCGGAGATGTGGCGGCGGATGAGGGCGAGCGCTTCATCGATCCCGGCCAGCGCGGCCGGGTCGTGGCGTTCATCCGGATGCAGGAACGCGCGCGCGACCGCCGGATCGCCGAGGCCGCGGCGAACGAGCACCTGCGAGAACACGTGGCTGATCCCCAGCTCGCGTTCGAGCGCCAGCGCCGCGCCCAGGTCGTAGGGCGGGATCTCGAGGCGCGGCGAGGGCAACTCGAGACGAGGCGCAGGAGGCGGCGGATCTGGTGACTCCGTCGGCGGGAGCGTCTGCCGCGGCGGCGCCACGCGCAGGCGCGGCGCCGGGTCGGCGTCGAACAGCGCGAGGTCTTGGGACGCTGCCTCTGGCATGCCGGCAGCGTATGCCGCGCTCCCGACGGATCGGGCGGGCCGCCCGATCCGGTGTCAATCGTCGCCGGTGGCGGGAAGCCGCGGTCAGGCGTAGCCGCGGTTAGGGGTAGCTGCGGTCAGGCGCGCAGCGGGGCCGGCGCCTGCTCGCGGCGAATGCCGATGAAATAGATCACGGCCATCCCGAGTAGGGCGCCCGGAATCGCCTCCAGCGTCGTCGCCAGATGGGTGTCGTGGCGGCCTGGAATCGAGAAGGAGTTGAACAGGAGCCCGCTGATCACAGCGCCGATCAGGGCGCCGATGAAGGCGCCGACGATGCCGCCCCAGTAGCGGTCGGGCAGCCAAATCGTGAAGTGCCACAGGGCCAGCCCCATCATCACCCACGCGAGCATGCCCATCAGCGACGTCTCCCGTGCCGGCGGTTGCGCGAGCGTGACTTGGGCGGACGCTTGTCCTTGCGGACCGGGGCGACGCCCTCGTTCTCCGGAATGTCGGGTGCCGGTGCCGGGGCCTCTCCATCGCCGTCCCCCGTGATCCCGCGAGGAGCCGGCGGGGCAGCTTCGGGACCGGCGGCGGTCGTCTCGCTCGGCTGAGAGCTCGGAGCCTCGATGTGGCCGGCGTCCGTCGCGGGCACGGCGGCGCCATCACCGTCGCCGTCGGGCGCAGCGGGGGCCGGGGCGCGTTCGGTGGCGGGCCGAGCGGGCGCGGGGGCGCGCTCAGTGGCGGGCCGGGCGGGCGCGGGGGCGCGCTCAGTGGCGGGCGGCGCCGCGGTCCGCTCGGGGGCGGCGGGCGGCGCTGGGGTCCGCTCGGGGGCGGCGGGCGGCGCTGGGGTTCGCTCGGCCGCGGCCGGCGGCGCCGGGGTGCGTTGGCTGGCGCGGGAGCGGTCAGGCCTGGCTGCGGTGGACGATCCGCGGCCCGCGCGCTTCGATGCTCGCGCCGCGGTCGCGGCTTCGGCCTCGGCCTCGTCGCTGTGTGCGAGTCGCTTGGTAAGTGTCGAGGTCGTGCGTGATGCCCGCTCCTCCTCGATTCCGAGATCACGCTTCATCTGCTCGAACTCGGCCGCCGACACCGTCTCGGGATCGGGCTCGGTGATCCGCCCCGCCGCGCGGCGCGCCCGCTTGGCCGCCGGTTCCACGTCCGCGCCCGCGTCGGCGTAAGCGGGCACGAAGCCGCGCTCGGCTTCGATCCGGTGACGCCGGGCGCGGTAGCCGGCTTCGCGCTCCTTCCAGTGCGTGAGCACCGGCGAGGCGATGAAGATCGACGAGTAGGCGCCGGATGCGACGCCGATGAGCAGCGCGAAGGCGAAGTCCTTGAGCGTCGCGCCGCCGAAGAGCAGCAGGGCCAAGATCGGCATTAGCGTGCAGGACGTCGTGGCGAGCGATCGCGTCAGCACCTCGGACATCGAGCGGTTGACGATCTGCGAGAACGCCGCCCTGGGCATTCGCGGCACGTTCTCTCGCACGCGGTCGAAGACGATGATCGTGTCGTAGAGCGAGTAGCCCAAGATCGTCAGCAGCGCGGCCACGGTCGCTGTCGTCACCTCCCGGCCGGTCAGGGAGTACACGCCGCTGGTGATCAGCAGGTCGTGCGCGAGCGCAATGAGGACGGGGATCGCGAACTTCCACTCGAAGCGCAGCGCCACGTAGGCGGAGATCACGAGCAGCGAGGCGATGATCGCGATCACGGCGCTGTTGGCCACGGTCTTGCCGAACGTCGGCCCGACCGACGTGCTGTTGAAGTTCTGCCCGGCGTTCAAGATGCCGAAATTGGCCTGCAGCGCGCTGCGCACGCGCGCAACCCCCGCCGGCTGGAGCTCCTTGGCCGAGATCTGGAAGCCGTTCGGGCCGAGCGATCTATCGCCTGAGACCTTCTGCACGACCGGATCGGACACGCCGGCGTCGCTGACCACGGTTCGCACCTGCTGCTCGGTGGCCGAGCGGACGAGGCCGGTGGCGATCCGCGTACCCGAGGTGAAGTCGATCCCCAGGTTGAGGCCCCGGCCGCCGATCGCCAACGCGCCGACGAGCAGGATCACGCCCGACATCGAGAAGAAGTAGCGCGAGGCGCCCATGAAGTCGAAGCGGAACGCCCGGCGCCCCCCGCCCGCGCCCAGGGCCGATGGGCGCGAGATCATGCGCGAGTTGCCCATCGTCATCAGGATCGCCTGGGTGGCCAACACAGCCGTGAACAACGAGACGAACGTGCCGATGCCGAGCGTGAAGGCGAACCCCTTGACGTCGGCGGTGGCGAGGACGAACAGAATGAACGCGGTCATGATCGTGACTACGTTGGCGTCGATGATCGCGGTCAACCCCTTGCGATAGCCCGTCACGATCCCCTGGCGGATCGTCCGCCCGGCGCGAATCTCCTCCTTGACGCGTTCGAAGATCACAATGTTGGCGTCGGCGGCAACGCCGATGGTCAGGATCAGACCGGCGATCCCGGGCAACGTCAGCGTGATCGGGATCAGCTTGATCAGCGCGTAGAAGTAGATGCCGTAGACGATCAGCCCGGCGGTGGCGATCACGCCGAGCACGCGGTAGAAGGCGATCAGGAACAGCGCCACGATCAGCAACCCGGCCGCGCCGGCGATCAGCCCCTGGTGTAGCGCCTGCTTTCCGAGCGTCGCGGAGACCTGCGATTCTGAGATCAGCTTGAGGTTGATCGGCAGCGCCCCCAGGCGCAGCTGGGTCGCGAGGTCCTGAGCCGACTGGATCGTGAACCCGCCGGTGATGTCAGCGCCCCCGCCCTGAATGCCGTCGGGATAGGTCTTGAAATCGATCTGGGGGACCGTGATCAGCTTGTTGTCCAGCGCGACGGCGAAATGCTGGTTGAGCTGCTGGCCGAGGCCGCTCACGCGATCGCCGCGGTGCGCGATCTGCGAGGTGACGCTCTGGAAGGCCTTCTGGCCGTTCGCGGTGAAGGAGAAAGTGACGTCAGGATTGCCGGACTGGTCGGTCGACTGCTGGGGGTTGGTGATGTCGTTGCCGAACAGCGCGACGTGATCCGTGAGGACGTAGAAGCGCGCGTTCGGGGCGGTGAAGCTCGTCTGTTGCTTGGCGCTCGCGTCGGCGGCCTGGATCACCACGGTGCCCGGCGGCACGACCAGCTCCTGGCCCTGGCTGGCGCCGACGCCGGCGGGTAGACCGGACAGAAGGTCCTGGCGGTTGTCGTCGGGCCCGGAGAGCAGACAGCGCGCTCCGGGGGTCGGCGTCTTGCCTTGAGCCTTGGCCGCGACCGCGCACGCCGTGCTCCCAGGGGGCCCGAAGATGTAGTACTGATTGCCCCGGCGGGCGTTGTCGGGGCTCACCTGTGGCGTTCGCTGCGAGGCCAGCTTGACCGCGTCGTAGAGGCTGAGTGCGCCGGCCCCGTTGCCCGGCGAGGAGAGCTGGTTGCCCTGACTGATCAGGCTCGCCGTCGGATCCTGGAGCTGGAGCTGGGCGGCAACCGGCTTTCCGTTCGGCGTCAGCGTGTTGGCTTCCCAGTCGTAGAACTCGAGCCGAGCAGTCGTGCCGACGATCTTCTCCGCGCGGGCAATGTCCTTGACATCGGGCAGGCCGACCGAGATGTTCGAGCCGGCGGTCTGGATCTGCGGCTCGGAGACGCCAAGCTGGTCGACGCGCTGGCGCATGATGTCGACGGCGCGCTGCAGCGCCTCCTGGGTGACCACGGGCGTCTGCGCGGTCGGCTTGCCCTGGTAGACGAGCTCGACGCCACCCTTGAGATCGAGCCCGAGGACCGTCTTGGTGGTGGCGATGACCGCGATCGAGGCCGCTAGCAGGCCGACGACCAAGAGCAGGATGAAGCCGTTGCGCTGACGATCGCTCATCAGGTCAGCTGGATGCTAGTGGGCGTGGCCGTGAGCGGGTGCCGGGCGTGACTCGAATGTGCGTCTACTCACGGCGGCGGCCACTAGTGGTGATTGGAGGGTGTGAGGACCAAGAGGACGCCCCCATCCTCGTCGTCGTAAGCGGGGAAGATGTCCGCCACCGCTCTCGCCGGCAGGTCGAACTCGGCATTGACCTCGACGGACTTGCCCTGGACGCGCACCTCCCACTCGAGCGCGGTGCTGACGTGGTCGCCGCCGTCCTCGAAGCGCAGGCCGAGGACTTCGGTCACGGGACGGCCGATCGCCTGCTCGGTCTTGAGTCCGGTCAACTCAAACGAGCCGCGGCCACAGTCGACGATCCTCCCGTCGGCATCGCAGGCGAAGAACGCGGCGTTTGGGGCCGGGTAGTAGTCGTCGAGCAACTCAAACAGGTAGGCGAAGCCGCACTTCTGACAGCCACGAGCCTCACGGCGGAAGCCGGCGTTCCGATCCGCAGCCATTGATCGCGTTCCGCAGTGCGGGCAGATGAAATAGTGCTCACGAGCCATCGGGGCTGAGAATAGCCGGGCGCGGATCTGCGACCGGGGGGTAACCGAAGAGCTAGAGAAGAGTTAGCGGACCCGGGGCCTGTAGCCCGAGATGCTCATAGCCGCGCCGCGTCGCCGCCCGCCCGCGCGGCGTCCGCTCGATCAGCCCTCGCTGGAGCAGGTAGGGCTCGTAGACGTCCTCGATCGTGCCCTGCTCCTCTCCTACCGCGATCGCGAGCGTGGACAGCCCGACAGGGCCGCCGCCGAACTTCTCGCAGATCGCGCGCAGGATCTCGCGGTCGAGACGATCGAGTCCCTCGTGGTCGACCTCGAGCAGGTCCAGCGCCGCCTCGGCGACGTCCGCCGTGATCACGCCGCTGTGACGTACCTCGGCGTAATCGCGCACGCGCTTGAGCAGCCGGTTGGCCACCCGCGGCGTGCCCCGGCTGCGCTGCGCGATGCCGATCGCCCCTCCGTCCTCGATGGCCACATCGAGCAGCCGCGCCGATCGGCGCACGATCCGCGCCAGCTCGGCTGGCCCGTAGTGCTCGAGCCGGTGCTGGATGCCGAAGCGGTCGCGCAGCGGCGTGGTCAGCAGCCCCGACCGCGTTGTCGCTCCGATCAGCGTGAACGGAGGCAGATCGAGCGTGACGACGCGGGCGCCGGCCCCCTGGCCGACCGTGATTGGCAGGCTGCGATCCTCCATCGCGGGGTAGAAGGTCTCTTCGAGCGCGCGCGGCAGACGATGGATCTCGTCCACGAAGAACACGGTGCGGGGCTCGAGCGCGGTCAGGAACGCGGCGACGTCGCCTTTTCGCTCGAGGGCCGGGCCTGCCGTCTGCACGAACGGGACCTCGAGCTCCGCCGCGACGATCTGCGCCAGCGAGGTCTTGCCAAGCCCGGGCGGTCCCGCGAGAAGCACGTGATCGAGTGCTTCGCCGCGGCTGCCGGCCGCCGCGATCGAGACCGACAGCTGCTCCTTGAGCGCTTCCTGGCCGATGAAGTCCTGGAGCCGGCGGGGACGCAGCGAGCGATCGAGCTCGTCTTCCGGCAGCTCCTCCGGGGTGTG
>JAFAZV010000071.1 GCA_019239445.1 Solirubrobacterales bacterium | reverse complement strand
CTCGGTGGGGCCGAAGCCGAAGGTGGCGGCCGCCTGGAGGCGAAACGCACCACGGGGGGTGAGCGTCGGCATTCCGCGACGGACCTTAGACGAGGTCAAAAACGTCGTACTCGCGGTGGCCGGCCCGGCGAGCACGACGAAATGAATGAAATACAGCGAAAAGGTCGTACCCGACGGTCGCGAGACCACGAGTACGACGTTTTCGACGTTGGGTTCAGGCCATGGGCGCTCAGGGGCGGCCGTTTTGGCGGGTCCGGGCGTAGCGCAGGCGTTGCTAGCCTCCCGCCCCCGATGGGCGAGCTGGGCGCGTTTCTCAAGGTCCACCGGGTCGGCTTCGACAAGCGTGACCCGCGCCAGCGCGTGCGCGACTACAAGCCGTATTTCGCGTTGCAACCGGAGGAGGAACTGGCGCGTCAGGGTGCTCGCTGCATGGACTGCGGAATCCCGTTCTGCCACGAGGGCTGTCCGCTCGGTAACCTGATCCCGGACTGGAACGACCTCGTCTACCGCGGCAAGTGGCGCGAGGCGATCGACCAGCTGCACCTGACGAACAACTTCCCCGAGTTCACCGGCAGGATCTGTCCGGCACCGTGTGAGTCGGCGTGTGTGCTGGCGATCAACGACGATCCGGTCACGATCGAGCAGATCGAGATGGCGATCGCCGAGCGCGCGTTCGCCGAGGGATGGGTCTTGCCCGAGCCCCCGCCGCGGCGCAGCGGCAAGACGATAGCCGTGGTCGGCGCCGGGCCCGCTGGACTGGCCGTTGCGGCCGAGCTCAACCGCGCCGGCCACAGCGTGACCGTGTATGAGCGCGACGAGGGCCCGGGGGGGCTCATGCGCTTTGGCGTTCCCGACGCCAAGCTCGAGAAGGCGATCATCGACCGCCGCGTCGGCCTCCTCGAAGCGGAGGGGATCGAGTTCGTCTACGACGCCGACGTCGGTCGCGACGTGAGCGCGATCGAGCTTCGCGAACGCCACGACGCGTTGGTGGTGACGATCGGCTCGCGTGTGTCCCGCGACCTCGACGCTCCCGGTCGGGAGCTCGACGGGATCCACCTCGCGATGGACTACCTCTACCAGCGCAACCGATTCGTCGCCGCTCAGGAAGGCCGCACATATCGACCCACGCCGCCCGGCACCGAGATCAGCGCCAAGGGCAAGCGGGTGATCGTGGTCGGCGGTGGCGACACGGGAATGGACTGCATCTCGAACTCGCACCGCGAGGGGGCTCGCAGCGTGACCATGCTCGACGTCTATATGGAGCTTGCACCGGGCGGACGCGATCCGGGTCATCCGTGGCCGCTGCCGCCCAAGCGCACCTTGACGACATATGCGCTGGAGGAAGGCGGAAAGCGTCGCTGGGGCACCGAGGTGACGGGCTTTCTCGGCGAAGAAGGCCACGTCAGCAAGGTCTGGGCGCGCCAGGTCACGGGCACTTCCTCGCGCGATCTCACGCCGGTCCCGGGGACGGAGTTCGTGCTCGACGCCGACCTCGTGCTGATCGCGATCGGGTTCGAGCACCCCGAGCACGATGGGCTCGTACGCGAACTAGGGCTCGAGGTCGATCATCACGGCAACATCCGCACGCGGCAGACATACCGGTCGAGCGCCAAGCAGGTCTATGCCTGCGGCGACGCGCGGATCGGCCAATCGTTGATCGTGACGGCAATCGCCGAGGGCCGCAAATGCGCGCGCATCGTCAACAAGGACCTCGGCTGGACACCGATGGACCAGGATCGCGAGATGCTCTCGATAGGCGCGTGGAGCGGCGAAGTCGACCGGACGCTGCGCCACGAAGCCGAAGCGGCGGGAACGGTCCGCCCGGGCGAGGAGTTCTTCAGCGGCCCTGGTACGCGCAAGCCGTGAAGAGCCGGCGTTCGGGTGCCTGCAAGCGCTCAAGAGCCGACGCTAGCTCCTGCTAGCTTTAACACCTGGGCGCGCATCATGGTTTGAGGTTTAGGTCAGCTTGGGGCGGGGAAACCTGTCCCTTGTCGGTCAGGGAACTGCGCCCCCACTTCCCTGACTCTCCGGGGGGTTCAGATGGATCTGAGCCTCCCGGTCTCTTTAATGGGTGGCAGGCGTCGTTGTGTGGCGGGATGAGCGAGCGCAGCCGCGTGCGCTCGCTCGCCACCCTCCGCGGGCGCGCGCGAGCCAGCGGTCCACACGCGCCGGCAAACTTGACGCCCCCGTCAATCTTTGTCTAGGGTAGTGAACCGCTGCGGCGCGCAGCCCGTAAGCCGAGAGAAACCGCAAGGGAGCCTGAGGACAAATGAACGAACTTCCGTCCGCCTGCGTGATCGGCGCGGGCTCATCTGGGATCGCGGCTGCGAAGGCGCTGCACGAGCGCGGGATCCAGTTTGACTGCTTCGAGAAGTCCGACCGCGTCGGCGGCAACTGGGTCTTTGGCAATCGCAATGGGATGTCCTCGGCGTACCGCTCGCTGCACATCAACACCTCGCGCGAGCGCATGGAGTACTCGGACTTCCCGATGCCGAGCTCGTATCCCGATTTCCCGCACCACACGCACATCGCCACCTACTTCGACGCCTACGTCGATCACTTCGGCTTCCGCGACAGGATCGCGTTCGAGACCGGAGTCGAGCACGCGGAGCGGGGCGCCGACGGGGTGTGGACGATCAGGCTCGACACCGGCGAGACTCGCCGCTATGACGCCCTGCTCGTGGCCAACGGCCACCACTGGAATCCGCGCTGGCCGGAGCCGTCATTCCCGGGCCAGTTCGAGGGCCAGCAGATGCACGCGCACTTCTACGTCGAGAACAGCGGCTTCCAAGACAAGAACGTGCTCGTGGTAGGCATCGGTAACAGCGCCATGGACATCGCGGTCGAGGCGAGCTTCGTCGCGCGCAAGACGTTCATCTCCTCGCGCCGCGGGGCGTACATCCTGCCCAAGTACCTGTTCGGCCGGCCGCTCGATCAGATCGGCGTCAACGGCCTGACCCCGGTCCTTCCGTTCCGCTTCCGCCGTACGATCCTGCAGACGCTCTACCGAATCGGCGTCGGCCGGGTGCAGGACTACGGGCTGCCCGAGCCCGACCACAAGATCGGCGAGGCCCACCCGACCATCTCGGCCGACTTTCTCAACCGCATCGCGCACGGGGAGATGACCTGGAAGCCGAACGTCGCCGGCCTGGAGGGCGAACAGGTGCGCTTTGAGGACGGCAGCGCCGAACCGGTTGACGTGATCGTTTGGTGCACCGGCTACAAGGTCTCCTTCCCGTTCTTCGACGCCGAGTTCATCTCGGCTCCTGACAACGACCTGCCGCTTTACCGGCGGGTGTTCAAGCCGGGCCTCGACAACCTCGCGTTCATCGCGCTGCTGCAGCCGCTGGGAGCGACGATGCCCCTGGCCGAAGCCCAAGGCCGTTGGTTCGCCGCTTACCTGCGCGGGGAGTACCACCTGCCGCCGCAAGCGGAGATGGAGGCCGACATGCACCGCGAGCGAGCGAAGATGTTCAAGCGCTACGTGGCGTCGAAGCGCCACACCATGCAGGTCGACTTCGACAACTACCTGTATGAACTGCGCAAGGAGCTGAAGGCCGGCGCGGCGCGGGCACGGACGGCCGGCTTCACCCTGCCGGTGCCGCCGCGAGCAAGAACCGCCCAGACAGCCGCTGTCGCCGCGGCATGAGCTCGGCTTCGCTCGCGGGCGGCAAGCGCGCACGGACCAAGGCTCACAACCGGGCCGCGATCCTCGCCGCCGCGCGCCTCGTGTTCGCACAGCGCGGCTATGACGCCGCTGGCGTCCGCGACGTGATCCGACGGACGCAGCTCGCGCCGGGCACGTTCTACAACTACTTCCCCGACAAGGAGTCTGTGTTTCGGGCCGTGCTCGACGAAAGTGCGCAGGAGGTGCGCCGGCGTCTGCGCGCCTCCCGCGGTGGCGCTAAGACGCTCGAGGGGTTCGTGGGCGACGCCTATCGGGCCTGGTTTCAGTTTCTGGTCGAGGACCAGCTGATGTTCGACCTGCTGCAGCGAAACGCCGGGACGATCCGGGCGCTGTTCGGCGACCCGGTGCTGGGTGCCGGCGTGCAGGACCTGCTCGAGGACCTGCAGGCGGCGATCTCTCGCGGCGAGCTGCCGCCCTTCGACGCCGATTACATGGCCGGAGCGATGGCCGGCGTGGCGCTCGAGGTCGGGGTGCGGATGGCCGAGCGCAACCCGCCTGACCCGGCCGGCGCCGCTCGGTTTGCGACCGAGCTCTTCTTGGGTGGGATTGGGCGTCTCGGCCAAGCTGCTGCAGACCGCGGTTAGGCCGTCGCTGCGAGACGCGGCCAGGCTGCTGGTGAGGAGTGCGCTCAGGCCGTTGCGCTGAGCTGAGCGGCGCGGGTTCGCAGCAACTCGATCAACTCGGTGCTGCGGTGAAAGGGATCGGCGATCACAGCGCTGCCGTCAATGGCCAGCGCCGCACGCAGCCGGCCGTCGACCTCGGCCACGAGCGCGGGACCCTGCGGCACCGATGCGCTGTCCAGCTCGGCCAGCTCCTGCAAGCGGAAGGCGTCGGTGGCCGCCGCGTAACGCAGCGTCACCTGCCCGACCGGAATCTCCCCATCGTCAGGCCGGCGCGCGGCAGCAGCGTCAGCGCGAAGCTTGCGGAGGCGCTCGCTTGAGGCGAGGAGGTTGAGCGACCACATGCTGCTGCTCCTTTGACTGGAAGCTAACTAACTCATCATACATTTTAGCCGGTTACGCCTGATTTCTCGTGGCGGCGGTCAATCGCGGCGGGATCGCCGCCCAACCGCAGATCGCCGCTGTGTTCGTAAGCGACCGCAGCGCGCCCGGCGGCGCAGGCACCTACGCTCGCGCCTCGAACTCGGGAGTCTCCGACGTCTTGGCGCCTTCCACCACGAGGACGTGGGCGGTCGCGGTTGGTGTTACCACTCAACTATCATCGGCGGTTATGACTGATGGGACTCAGGCGCCGGGCGAGCTCGAGCAGATCTCGGCGTTTGTCAACACGGTCGACCTCGAGGCGGGCCGCGACGAGCTCGCCCAACCGGAGGCACTCGCGGCGTGGCTCGCCGATCGCGGGCTGGCGCCGGCGGAGGTCAGCGTGCGCAACGCCGATCTTCGACGCGCGATCGAGCTGCGCGAAGCGCTGCGCGCTGTCTTGCTCGCCCACAACGACGGTCAAGATGTCCCCGCCGGCGCGGCGCTGACACTCGAGGCGGCGGCGCAGCGGGCCCGCATCCGCCTGCGCTTCCTCACCGACGGGCAGACGCAACTCGAGCCTGCTGCCGGTGGCGTTGATGCCGCGCTGGGGCGCCTGCTCGCGATCGTCCACGGCGCGATCGCCGACGGCAGCTGGGGTCGGCTGAAGGCTTGTCGCGAGCACAGCTGTGCGTGGGCGTTCTACGACCACACGCGAAATCACTCGCGCGCCTGGTGCGACATGCAGGTGTGTGGAAACCGTGCCAAAGCCCGCGCCTACCGCAGGCGCCACGCGCAGTAGGCGTTTCTTAACCGGACAGTCGCTCGAAGCGCGCTCGCGCCTGCGAGGATGAAGGTTGCTCATGCCCAACTTCTGCCGCCACAACCGCCTGATCCAGAACTGCCCGATCTGCTCTCGCGAGCAGGCCGTCGAGCTACGGCCGCTGCTCTCCTCGAGCGCGCCGCGCTCGAGCCTGCCGCGCCCGGAGACCCAGAGTGCACGCCGTTCCGGCGCGCCGGGGCCGTCGCGGGCACGCGCCGCTTCGAGGTCAGGCGGGGCGGCGGGGCTGCGTGTTCGCCGTCTCGCGCGGGGGGCCGATGACGGCTACGGGTCGATGCTCGTGCCGGGCTTGCGCTCGAGCGCAGATGCGCGACGCCTGGTCGAGGAGCTTGCCTTCGCCGAAGGACGGCTGCGGCGACTGGCCAGCGATCCGCCCGGCCTTTATGCCGTGGCTGCTTCGCAGAACCTCGAGGTCGAGGAGCGAATCTGGCTCGCCTTCCTGATCGCCTACCTCTGCCCGGTGAACGGAGAGGACCCGTTCGCTTCGATCCGCGAGGTGAGGACGTCGTGGCGCGGCGAGCTGCCTGATCTCGATGGCGTCGCGCTCGGTCCTCGCAGCGCGCATGAGCCTGGGCGGGGGCCCCGCACGCTGGAGGCCTACCGGACGTGGGCGGCGCGAGCGGGATCGCAGCGCACCGCGATCAGCGGAGAGCCGACGTGGACGCCGGAACGCCGCTTCGATCGCGCGTTCGAGCGACTCTCGTTGCCGGGCCTGCACCGTGTTGCGCGCTTCGACTTCCTGGTCACCTTGGGCTGCATCGGCGTCATCGAGCTACGGCCTGGCACGCTCAGGCTCGGCGCCAACGACGCCGTGACGGTTGCCGCCAAGCGAGCGTTCGGGATCGGCGACACGCTGCTGCTCGAGCGACGGGCTAACGAGCTGGCGGACGCATGTGGGCTTCAGCTGGCGGCGCTCGATCTCGGGTTGGACAACTGGGAGCGCGGCGAGCGCGCCACGCTCGGCCTCGGCTCCGCCGACGAGCCCGATGGTGAGGCGCTGAGCGCCGCTCTCGCCGCAATGAGTTTGTAACCACCGCAACTTACCCGGGGCGCGCGGGTTCTGGGCGGCGAAACGTCGTCTGGGATATCCGGAGGAGCGCCATGCGCCGCGTGCTCGTGTTGCTGTTGTCGGCTCTTGCCATCGCCTCGGGGGCGACATTCGCGTTGGGACAGGCGATCGCGGCGTTGCCCCACGCGATCGTGTGTCCGCTCGTCGAGGTTGCGCCGAGCTGCTGCCCGGGCAGCGTGTGCGCTTCCGGCATCGGCGTGAACGCCACGCCGAATCCCGTCACGGCGGGCGCGCACGTGGTCTTCTCCGGACGCACCCGGTTGCCGCAGGGTCGCGGCATGCGGGTGGCGCTCTGGCGGCGGCTGTCAGCAGAGCGCCGCTTCCACGTCGTACAGCGACGTACGAGCGACGGTTCGGGGGCGTTCCGGTTCGTCCGCGCGCCGGACACGAACGGAGCGTGGTACGTCGCGGGCGAGGGGCTTCGGAGTCGGACGATCCTCGAGCGCGTTCGCGCGTTGGTCACGCTCGTGGCCTCCGCCGGGACCGCCGTCCCCGGCGATCGCATCACGTTCAGCGGTCACGTCACGCCGTCGCACGCCGGTCAGCAGGTGGTGCTCGAGCAGCTGCGGGCCGGCCGCTGGCGGACGCTCGCGCGAGCGAAGCTCGACCGCCGGTCGAACTACCGGGTCACTGTCAGGTTCACCGGCTCAGAATCGGTGATCGTCCGCACACGGCTTGCTGCCGACCGGCAGAACCTGCGCTCGTTTTCTACGCCGCTGACGCTCGACGTCAACTCCGTGCACAAGATCCGCCACGTCGTCGTGATCATGCAGGAGAACCGCTCGTTTGACAGCTACTTCGGCACTTTCCGTGGCGCGGACGGAATCCCCGCCGGCGTGTGCGTGCCGGATCCGCTGCACGGAGGCTGCGTAGCTCCGTTCCACGACCCCGCGGACAAGAACGCGGGCGGCCCCCACGGGATGGTGAATGCCAAGGCCGATATCAACGGCGGGGCGATGAGCGGGTTCGTCGCGCAGGCCGAGAGGGGGCGCAAGTGCACGTCGAACAATCCGAACTGCAGCCCCTGCCAGCAAGCCGGCCAGAGCCGGTGCATCGATGTCATGGGCTACCACGACGCGCGCGAGATCCCCAACTACTGGCGCTACGCGAACGACTTCGTCCTGCAGGACCACATGTACGAGCCCAATGCGTCGTGGAGCCTGCCCGAGCACCTGTTCATGGTCTCGGAGTGGTCCGCCTTCTGCACTAACCCAGTCGACCCGTTCTCGTGCAAGAACGCGCTGCAGAACCCCAACCCGTCCGACGGCCAGGCGCATTATGCGTGGACGGACCTGACCTACCTGCTCCACAAGGCAGGGGTGAGCTGGGGCTACTACGTGTTCAAGGGCACCGAACCCGACTGCGAGGACGACACCGCCGTGACGTGCAACGGCGTGCCTCAGAACGCCGCGACACCTGGGATCTGGAACCCGCTGCCATCGTTCACGACGGTGCGCCAGGACGGGCAGGTGGGCAACGTCCAGTCGCTGACCAACTTCTATCGTCAGGCGCGCGGCGGGACTCTGCCGGCCGTGTCCTGGATCGATCCCAACGGCAAGCTCTCCGAGCACCCGCCGGCACTAGTGAGCGCCGGACAGACCTATGTCACCGGGCTCATCAACGCGATCATGAGCGGCCCAGAGTGGAACAGCACCGCAATCTTCCTCTCCTGGGATGACTGGGGCGGCTTCTATGACCACGTCGTCCCGCCCGTGGCTGACATCAACGGCTACGGGTTGCGGGTGCCGGGGATCGTGATCAGCCCGTATGCCCGCCAGCACCTGATCGACCACCAGACGCTCAGCCACGACGCCTACAACAAGTTCATCGAGGATGACTTCCTGGGCGGGCAGCGGCTGAACCCGGCCAATGACGGGCGACCGGACCCGCGGCCCGACGTGCGCGAGGCCAGCCCGTTGCTCGGTGACCTGCGCGCGGACTTCGACTTCGCGGCCCGGCCGCGCCCGCCGGAGATCCTGCCCGTGCATCCGCCGCCAGGGCCGGCTTCGACGCCGCCGGCCTGATCGTCGATCCGTCCGAAGCACTCCCTACCTTTGCGGCCACCGCACCCGAGCCGGAGCCGCAATGCCACTCTGCTTCATCGAGCCGCAGAACGCAATCCGGGTCATCGCCGATTCGGTCGGTCGCGAGGCCCGGCGCCAAATCCTCGGCGAGGTCGTGCACGCGTGGGTCGACGAGATACCCGACTCGGAGCTCGAGTCGCATTACGCCAAGGCCGTTGCCGACCTGGACGAGCACGACCTGTCGCTGCTGGCGGCCTGGCACGCGTCGCTCGAGGTCGGGCACCCGCTGCCGAACAAGGAGTTCCTGGTCAACGTGTTTCCCTCGCTGGGGGAGAACCGCCGCGAAGCGCTCAAGATCGCGGCCGGGTTTCGCGGCGAGGAGGCCTTCGAGGCCGGCGTTGGCGAGGAGCAGGCGCTCGACACGGTGCTGCCGTGGTTGTCCGAAGCTCGCTGCGTCGAGCTCGCGGGCGAGTGCCTGCAGCTGTACTGCTGGGACCGCCTCGGCAGCGAGAACTGACGAACGGTCAGCCTGCGGGGTCGCTCAGCGCAGCCTCGATCTCGGCGATCGCCTGCTCGGCGTCGCGGAACCAGACGGCTCGCATACCCAACTCGCGGGCCGCTGAGCAGTTGAGCTCGATGTCGTCGACCAGCAGGGCTGCGGACGCCGGAACCCCGAGGCGTTCGAGCGTGAGCTCATAGATCCTGGGCTCCGGCTTGCGGGTGCCGACGAAGGCCGAGTCGACGATGACGTCGAAGATCTCCTCCACCGGCAGCTTCGAGCGCCACCGGTCCGACCACTCCCGGACGTTGTTGGTGCAGATCGCGAGCTTGAGGCCGCGCTCGTGGAGCGAGTACATGTATTCGATCACAGGCTGGTTCGGCTCGAGATGCGCGAAGTAGCGCTCGCCGAAGCTGTCCAGGTCGACGTCGCGTCCGAGCTGGCGGGAGAGCTGGGAGGAGAGTGAGCCCAGGAACTCCGCCTCGCTCATCCGTCCGGTCTCGAGCTCGAACAGCGGATTGGCGCCATCGCGTGCCGCCATCGTCGCCATCGCCTGACCCAGCTGCTCGAGCGAGATCCCAGAGGCGTCCTGAAACGCGGCGAACGAGTCGATCAGGGGCGAGGTGAGCACGCCGCCGAAGTCGCTGATGACGGCCCGGATCGAACTCATCCGCGGCTCGCCGTCGAGAGGAGATAGATGCCGGTTCCCTCGCTGCCGCGGCTGTGCCAGCGCAGCGGACACACCAGCAGCTCGGTCAGGTCGTGCCGCAGTCGCACGCTCACACCGAGCGCGTCACCCTGCGCCCGCCGCGGGTACTGCTCTTGCTCGTTTTCGGCCTGCAGCCAGAGCTCGACGCCGGCGTGCAGAGGCAACCCGCCCCGAGCGTAAGTTGTCGAGAGGCGCGGCTCGGCCACGGCGAGCGGGCCGGCCGGCTCGAACCAGCTCGCATGCAGGGCGTCTCGGTCATGGCCGCGAGCGCCGGCGGGACGCAAGGCGCTCAGCGACATCCCCTCCTCGTCGGCGAACCACGCTGCCACCTCCCGCACCGAGTCGAACCGGGTCAGCTCGAGTCCGCTTCGAGCCGAGCGCCATCCGAGGCAGTCGACCGCCTGCTCGCTGCCGCCGATCTGCGCTCGGCCCCGAACTCGACAGAGCTGATCGAAGCCTTCGGGCTCCGTCCAGCTGGCGGGCGGGCTCGCTGCGGTCACTGTGAGCTCGAGCCCCGGGCCGGCGACCCTCCACGCTTCCGTCGCCGATGAACTCTCCAACGCGACCGTGACAGTGTCGGCTTCGCTCTCGGGCTCGGTGCTGCCGACTGTGGCCACGCCTTCAGCGCCCGCCTGAACGCACCCCCAAAGACGAGCGTCGAGATCACCGAACGCGACCGTCCGGAGGGCCGGGGCGGCGACCGCGTTCACGGCCGAAGCTGCGGCGGCTTGATGTCGACTGCGGTCGAATCGACGTCGTAGGCGGACCCTGTGCGGCCTCGGCGGGTGGCGCGCAGGACCAGCCGGCCCAGCAACCCGCGCCCGAGCAGCGGTCGCATCAGCGCTCGCGAGGGCGGCGCCAGCAGCGCGAGCGCGAGGACGTCCGTGATGAAGCCCGGGATCATCAGCAGGATCCCGCCAATCAGCACGAGGGCGCCGTCGGCGACCTCGCGCGCCGGCGCACGTCGCTGCGCGATCGCCTCACCCAAGCGCCGCCAGGCGGCGGCGCCCTGAGAGCGCAGCGCCCAGATGCCGAGCGGCCAGCCGGCCAGCACCAGCACGATCGTCGCAAGCACCCCGATGGCGTGGGCGACCTGGATGGCGACGAGAACCTCGGCGATCGGCCAGCAGATGAGCAGCGCGAGCAGGGCGGGCATCACCATCAAGGCTACTCAGCGCCGCGAGGGCGGGCCGCGTTACGCGAGGGCGGGCCGCGCTACGCGAGGGCGGGCCACGATCCTTCGATCCGCACGCCCGGCAGCCGGTGCAAGCCCATGTTCTCGATCAGCGCCCGGATCTGCGGCTGAGCGCCGCGCAGGTGGATGGCCCATCCCCGCATCCGCAGCCGCCGAGCCAGCATCGCCAGGTCGAGCATCAGCGAGGTGTCGGCGAAAGCGAGCTCGCTGAGATCAACGATGACGTCGGTCTCGGCGCCGATAGCGCGCGTCAGCGCCTGGCGCCGCGCGCCTTGCGTGGTTCGGTCCTCGTCGCCGCCGCAGCGCAGAATGCCGTGCCTGTCATCGAAACCGACGATCGCAGAAAGCTAGCGAAAGCTGCGGATCGCCGACCGCGGGGCGGCTGAGCGCGGTCTCGTACACTGATGAACGATGGCAACCGTGGATGAAGTCACAGAAGCGCTTCGCGACGTGATCGACCCGGAGCTCGGCCTCGATTTCGTTGAGCTGGGGCTGATCTACGAAGTCCAGATCGACGAGCAGGGCACCGTCGACGTGACTTATACGCTGACCAGCCCGGGCTGCCCGATCGGGCCGCAGGTCTCCGAGCAGATCGAGGAATTCGTCGGCGAGCTCGAGGGCGTCCGCGACGTCCGGCCGACGATGACGTTCTCGCCGCCCTGGACTCCCGAGCGGATGAGCGAGGACGCCAAGTTCGCGCTCGGCTTCTGAGGCCGGACTCCGCCGGACCTCTGAGCGGAGGGCTCCTCGGACGGCTCGAGCGGGCTCGATCCCTCGAACCCGCTCAAGCCTCTTCCACCCGCCAACGTTCCCGCTGGGGGGGTAGCGGTACTCGCTGGCCGAGACGTGGGCGGACGGGCAGGAACCAGTTGAACACCGAGGTCCCCAGCCACTTGGGATAACGCTTCACGCCCGCTCAGGTTGGCGAGTTGACACGCGAACCGTGCCTCCCGCCGGGCGTCCCGGCGGCCGGGCGTACCGGGGGCAATCAGCTCTCGGGCGGCTTTCGCGGCCGTCGTGAGCCGCTCGAGCGCTTGGCGCGCATGTCCGCCGCCGGGCCGCTCTGCGCGCGTGGCCGCGGCGACGGGACGATCGGCGCCGGCGCGCCGTTGCTGCTGCGAGTGGAGGCACGCTTGGGTTTGGCCGCCGAGGCTCGCTGGGCCTTGTCACGGGCCGCCTGCACGAGCTCCTGCAGTGAGGCCTCGATCCCCTCGGCGATCAGCGACACGTCCGGAAGCGCGTCGTAGTCCGCCAGTAGTCCGTACTCGACGCGGCCGTTGTAGGACATGATCGCCACCGCGAGGCCGTGGCGCTCGGGTAGGAAGGCGAGCGGGAACAGGTCGCGGAGCTCGCGCCCGAGGACATAGAGCGGCAGCTGTGGCCCGGGGATGTTCGTCACGATCAGGTTGAACAACCGGGTCGAGAAGTTCAGCCGCGAGGCCTGGGCCAGGATCGTCGGCGGGGCGAGGTTGTTGACCGCGGCGAGCGTGGCGGCGCCGACCGCCTGCTTTGACTCCTTGAGGCCGTCCATTTCCTGCTTGACGAACCTCAGCCGGGCCACCGGGTCCTTGATGTAGACGGGTAGCGGCCCGCGCATCGCCGCCAGTCGATTGCCAAGCGTCCCGCGCTCGTCCGCGGCCCGGACCGACACCGGCACGAGCGCGCGCATCTCGAGGCCTTCGGTGCGCACGCCGCGGGAGCGCAGCCACCGTGCCAGCGCCCCCGAGACGACCGCGAGCACCACGTCGTTGACGGTTCCCCCGAGCGCGTTCTTGACCTCCTTGTAATCGCTCAGCTGCTGGCGTACGACGGCGTAGCGCCGGTGCGGTCCAATCTCGACGTTCAGCGGAGTTTCAGGAGCTGGGTTGAGCCCGGCCCAGACGATCTCGCCGAGCCCCTCGGCGGCGTCGCGGATCAGCTCGAACGAGCGGGCCGGGCGGGTCGTGGCCTGGACCGCGCGCGAGACCAGCTCGGCGCTCGTCGCCACGGCGCCGCGGACGCCGGCCAGGATCAGCTCGGCCGACGAGGGTTCGGTGTGCGGCCGCCACGGCTCGAGGTCGGCAGGAGCTGGCGAGGGCACCGGGCTGAGGTCGAGCAGCACGGTGGCGAGATCGACACCGGAGACGCCGTCCACGAGGGCGTGGTGGGTCTTGAATATCAGCGCGAAGCGATCGCCTTCGAGGCCCTCGACCAGCCAGCTCTCCCACAGCGGCTTCGAGCGGTCGAGCTGCTGTGAGGCAATCCGAGCCGTGAGCTGGAAGAGCTGCTGCTCGGTCCCCGGCGCGGGTAGGGCAGCGTGCCGGATGTGGTACTCCAGGTTGAACGTCGGATCGTCCACCCAAAGCGGGCGGCCGGCTTCGAGCGGAGGCGTGGCCAGGCGCTGGCGGTAACGCGGTACCAGGTGCAGGCGGCTGCGGACGTGGTCCAGGTACTGGTCGCACTCGGGCGCGGGGCCGTCGAAGATCAGCACTCCTCCTATGTGCATGTGCGACGCCGGCCCTTCCTGATGCAGGAAGGACGCGTCGATCGAGGTCAGGCGGTCGAGGTGCTGTTGTGGCATCGAGGAACCCCCAGCGACGGCGGAAAGGCCTGGCGGGCCTTTCGAGCAGACCCACGGGGCGAGAAGGGTACGCTTTCGCGATGCCCTGGGATTTCTCCACCGAGCCGGCGTTCCAGCGCCAGCTCGACTGGATGAACGAGGTGGTGCGGACGCGGATCTGGCCGCTCGAGACGCTGCTGGACGAACTCGGCTGGGAGGGCCTGCAGCGGGGCCTGGCGCCCGTGCAGCAGGACGTGCGGGCGCGTGGCCTTTGGGCGGCGCATCTGGATCCGGAGCTCGGAGGCCAGGGCTACGGCCAGGTCAAGCTCGGGCTGATGCACGAGATCCTCGGCACCAGCCCGATCGCCCCGCTGGCGTTCGGCAATGCCGCGCCCGACTCCGGCAACTCGGAGATCCTCGCGCTCGCCGGCACCCCCGAGCAGAAGGAACGCTACCTGTACCCGCTGCTGGCGGGCGATCTCAAATCTGCCTTCAGCATGACCGAGCCCGACAGCGCCGGCTCGGACCCGACGCTGCTGAAGACGCGCGCGGTCCGAGACGGCGAGCGCTGGGTGATCGACGGACACAAGTGGTTCTCCTCCAACGGGTCGATCGCCGACTTCCTGATCGTCATGGCGGTCACGGATCCCGACGCCCGGCCGCATCAGCGGGCCTCGATGTTCCTCGTCGACGCCGATACGCCTGGCGTCGAGATCATCCGCGACGTAGCGACGATGGAGCACCCGTGGGAGAGCTTCGGCCGCTACGGCAACCACGCCGAGATCCGCTATGAGAACGTGAGCGTGCCGGCGGAGGCGCTGCTCGGGGCGCAGGGAGCCGGCTTTCTGATCGCTCAGCAGCGGCTCTATCCGGGTCGCATCCACCACTGCATGCGCTGGCTGGGCGTGGCGCGCCGGGCATTCGACATGCTGTGCGAGCGCTCGCTGTACCGCTACGCGCACGGCTCGACGCTGTCGCGCCACCAGACGGTCCAGAACTGGATCGCTGACTCGGCCGCGGAAATGCAGGCGGCCCGACTGATGACGCTGCACGCGGCGTGGAAGATGGACACCGAGGGCGTGCTGGCCGCGCGCGAGGAGATTGGCCTGATCAAGTTCTACGGCGCGCAGGTTCTGCACGACGTCGTCGACCGGGCGATCCAGGCTCATGGCGCCCTCGGCTACTCGACCGACCTGCCGCTCGAGGCGATGTACCGCTACGCCCGTGCGGCGCGCATCTATGACGGCCCGGACGAGGTCCACCGCGCATCCGTGGCGCGCCAGGTCCTGCGCGGCTATGAGGCGCCAGCGGATGGGATTCCGAGCGAGCACGTCCCGGCTCGGCGCGAGGCGGCACGGCACCAGTTCGCCGGGCTGCTGGACGCCGTGACGGCGAACGACTGAAACCCGTCCCTTCGAGGCGTCCTACACTCTGGATCATGGCCGAGGCGCCAGAAACACTGCTGCTCGCTTCGCCGCGCGGTTACTGCGCAGGCGTCGATCGCGCCGTGCAGACGGTCGAGCTGGCGCTCGAGCGCTACGGCGCGCCGGTGTACGTGCGCAAGGAGATCGTTCACAACAAGCACGTGGTCGAGCAGCTGCGAGAGCGCGGCGCGATCTTCGTCGAGTCTGAGAGCGAGGTCCCGCCTGGGGCGACGACTGTGTTCTCGGCCCACGGCGTCGCGCCGAGCGTTCACCTCAACGCGCAAGCGCGCCGGCTGCGCACGATCGACGCCACGTGTCCGCTGGTTACGAAGGTGCACGTAGAGGCGAAGAAGTTCGCGGCGGCCGGATACACGATCGTTCTCGTCGGCCATTCGGGCCACGAGGAGGTCGAGGGGACGATGGGGGAGGCCCCGGAGCGGATCGCGCTGATCGAAAGCGAGGAGGACGTCGACGCGCTCGAGGTCGACGATCCCCAGCGGATCGCCTACATCTCCCAGACCACGCTCTCAGTCGACGAAACTCAGGCCATCATCGAGCGGCTACGCGAACGCTTCCCGGCGATCGTCGGACCGCGGACAGACGACATCTGTTACGCGACGACCAATCGCCAGGCGGCGGTCAAGCAGCTGGCCCGCGAGTGCGATCTCGTGCTGGTGATCGGATCGCGCAACTCGTCGAACTCGAACCGGCTCGTCGAGGTGGCGCGCGAGTACGGCGCCGAGTCCTACCTGATTGATAACGAGCTCGAGGTCAACGAGCAGTGGCTGATCGGCAAGCGAATCGTCGGCATCACTTCCGGCGCGAGCGCGCCCGAGGAGCTCGTGCAGCGGCTGATCGAATTCTTCCGCGCCCGCGGGACCGCCGACGTGCGGGAGCTCGAGGTGGTGCGCGAGGACGTTCGCTTCATGCTCCCCAAGGCGATCCGCGAACCGGCCGCCGCAACCCCCGCCGGCTGAGCTGAGCCCCTCCGCACCGCGGACGCTGGTCGTCTCCGACCTGCACCTGGGCATGGGCTCGCGGCGCGACGTGCTGCGCGACCCATCCCGGCTTGCGCCGTTGCTCGAGGCCTCCGGCACGGTCGAGCGCGTCGTCCTGCTCGGGGATGTGATCGAGCTCCGTCACGGGCCGGTGCGCGAGGCGCTGGGCGCGGCCGAGCCTGCTCTGTCGGCACTCGGCGAGGCGGTCGGCGCGGGCGGCGAGATCGTGATCGTGCCCGGAAACCATGATCATCACCTCCTCACGGGCTGGCTCGACCGCCGCGCGCGCAAAGCACCGCCGCCGCCGCTGAGCCTGGAGCAGGCGGTCGACTGGCGCCAGGGCGAGACGTTGGCGACGGTGATCCGCAGGATGGCTCCGGCGCAGGTCCGTGTGGCCTACCCAGGTGTCTGGCTGCGGGGTGACGTCTACGCGATGCACGGGCACTACTGCGACCGTCACACCACGGTGCCGATGTTCGAGCGCCTCGGCGCCGGGGTGATGGCCCGGATCATCGACGAGCCCGCCGCCGGGCCGCGCCGCGCCGAGGACTACGAAGCGATCCTGGCGCCGATGTACGCCTGGTTGTACGCGCTCGCCCAGTCGGGCGGCCCGAGCCTGGCGGGCAGCTCCCACGGCCCTTCGGCGCGGGCCTGGCGGACGCTCGCCGGACGCGACCGCGACGGCGCCTCGCGCTCCGCCCGCCTGCGCCGCCGGGGCCTGATCGCGGCGTTCCCGGCGCTCGTGGCGGCGCTCAATCGTGCCCAGGTGGGTCCGCTCGCCGCCGACGTGTCCGGACCGGAGCTGCGGCGCGCGGCGCTGCGGGCCTTCGGCGAGGTGGTGGCGCGCCTGGAGATCGAGGCGGGTCACGTGATCTTCGGCCACACCCACCGCGCCGGTCCGCTGGCCCACGATGATCGCTCGGAGTGGATGGCGCCGGGAGGGGTGCAGCTGCTCAACACCGGCTGCTGGGTGCACGAGCCGAGCTTTCTCGGTCCCAGGCCCGACGAGAGCCCCTATCGCGCCGGCTTCGCCGTCACGCTCGCGGCCGATCAGCCACCGCGGCTGACGAACCTGCTCGACGCGGCTCGCCTGCGAGCCCGGGCGTGAAGCACACCGCGTGGCAGTTCACCCCGCTGTCCAGCTCGAGCTGGAGCTCTCCCGTCGTGCTCTCCAGGTGCACGATGAGCTCGTAGCACCCGGGATGATCGACGAGGAGCCGGCGCCCGTTGGCTCGGACCGCGCCGGCGCCGTCGAGCACGGCCCATACCGCCCCGGCCTCGTACGCCCCCGAGTACGGCCCCTCGACGTCCTCGCTCTGGACCGCCAGGAGCGCGTCCGGCGCGTCCTCGGGACGCAGCGGCGGCGTCGTCGGGCGCGAGAGCCCGAGCAGCTCCTGGATGGCCAGCTCGGTGTCCTGGTAGCCGCCTTCGCCGTAGTGGTAGTCGAACAGCGTTCCCGCTTGGTTGAACAGGTAGCGCGCCGGCCAGCCGAGATTCCCGTACAGCTGCCAGATCTCATAGTCGACGTCGACCACGACCGGGTAGGGCACCCCAAGCCGCGCCACCGCCCCCGCAACCGCCGCCGGATCGCGCGAGGGTGCGAACCCGGACGCATGCACCCCGATCATCCGCAGTCCGTCGGCTCGGTAGCCCTCGTGCCACGCCTTCAGATAGGGCAGAGTGCGGACCGAGTTCGGCCGGCAGAAGTCCCAGAACTCAACGAGCACCGGATGCCCCAGCTGCTGATCCATGCGCACCATCGCAACGTTGATCCACGGCAGACGCGGCGGAAACGCCGGCGCATGTATGTGATCGACCGGAGCCCGCACCCAGCCGATGCTAGAGACGGGCATAACGGGGCTCAGCTGAGCGGGCTGGGTGACGCTCCGGTTTGGCTCGCGCGGCCTACCGATACATTCCGCCGAGGTACCACAGAGCCCGCCAAACCGGAGTGCCACCAGCCCGTCTCGCCCGCTATACTTCGTGAAGTATTGATTCCTGACCGCCTTTAGGAGTTTTGCGATGAGCCCGTCCGGAGCCGAAGTCCTCCGCCAGATCAAGAACCGGATCGACGAGGTCGATCCCGGGGTCGTGCGCGAGCAGGTCTCGAACGGTGCCGTCGTGGTCGACGTGCGCGAGGCCGAAGAGTGGTCCGGCGGCCACGTCCCGGGCGCCAAGCACGTCCCGAAGAGCTACCTCGAGTCGCGGATCGAGGGCGCCGCCCCCGACCGCTCCCAGCACGTGATCCTGTACTGCCAGTCCGGCAACCGCTCAGCCTGGGCGGCGCGGACGCTGATCGAAGACCTCGGCTACGAGCACGTCGAATCGATGACCGGCGGCTTCACGCTGTGGAAGGACCGCGGCTACGACGTCGAGACGCCGCGGACGTTGACGCCGGAGCAACGGGAGCGCTATTCCCGCCACCTGCTGCTGCCGGAGGTCGGGATCGAGGGGCAGTTGAAGCTGCTCGATGCGAAGGTCCTGCTTCTTGGCGCCGGCGGGCTCGGGTCGCCGGCGGCGCTCTATCTGGGCGCGGCGGGCGTCGGAACGCTCGGGATCGTCGACAACGACGACGTCGATTTGTCGAACCTGCAGCGGCAGGTGATTCACACCAGCGATCGGATCGGCGTACCGAAGGTGGACTCGGCCGAAGAGACGATCCGGGCGCTCAACCCCGACGTCAAGGTTGTCAAGCACGCCCTGCGGCTGGGCCCGGAGAACATCATGGACGTGCTGCCCGGGTACGACATCGTCGTCGACGGCCTCGACAACTTCCCCACCCGGTATCTGCTCAACGATGCGTCGGTCCGGCTCCAGATCCCGGTCGTGTCGGCCGCGATCCTCGGCTTCGAAGGCCAGCTGTCGGTGTTCAAGCCCTACGAGGGGCCGTGCTACCGGTGCCTGTTCCCGGTGCCGCCGCCGGCCGAGCTTGCGCCATCCTGCGGCGCCAACGGCGTCCTCGGGGTGCTGCCGGGCACGATGGGCCTGCTGCAGGCGACGGAGGTCGTCAAGCTGATCCTGGGCGAAGGCGACCCGTTGATCGGGCGCCTGCTGATGTATGACGCGCTCGCCGCGAAGGTGACCGAGGTCAAGGTCCGTCGCGACCCCGCTTGCCCGATCTGCTCCCGTGAGCCGGATGCGATCTCCGACGAGGAGATGGGCGTGTTCCCCGACTACGACGCGTTCTGCGCCGGCGCCCACTAGGGTTCCGGGCCGCATGGCCACGATTCGCATCCCACCCGTTCTGCGACCGGCGGTCGGGGGCGAGAAGGAGCTGAGCGCCGAGGGCGCGAACGTGGGCGAGATCCTCCGCTCGGTGGCGCAGAGCCATCCCGACACTCGCACCCAGCTGTTCTCCGATGACGGCGGGCTGAATCGCTACGTCAACGTCTATCTCAACGACGAGGACGTACGCGTACTCGACGGTCTGGACACGGCTGTCGGCGCGAGCGACACGCTGGTGATCTTGCCGGCGATGGCCGGCGGCGCGCACGCGGCGGGCTGACCGGCGCGCCGGCGCCGCGTGCGCGGCGGGCTGACCGGCCCCCCGGCGCCCCGCTGGCGCGAACGCATCGGGATCGTTGCGGCGCGTGACAGGTTGGCGCCGGTCCAGTCGCGATTCGCATCAAGCCGCGCTCATCCGGGTTGCGGCGTGGGACGCGGCGGCATATGGCACCACCAGCGAGCCCGAGCGCGCACTTCGTGAAAGTGCTCGGGGTGCGTGATCCGGTGCCCGTTCGCGGGGCGCGCGAGCAGCGCGAGGCGGTGATCGCGGAGATGCAGCGCGGCCGCGTGAGCCGGCGTCAACTGCCGGCCGGCGGGCGCTCTCGCGGCGCGATCGCCCGCCTGCCGCCAAGGGCCGGCTGCACCCCCAGCACCCCGGTGTGTACGCGGTCGGGCACGCCGCTCGGACCCCGCTGGCCCGCGAGACGGCGGCGCTGCTCGCCTGCGGAGACGGAGCGGTCCTGAGCCACCGAAGTTCTGCGATGGTTTGACGTCTGCTCGCCGCCGGGCGAAGCGTCGAGCTCACGGTGGCGGAGGGTAAGTTCCCCGCCCGGCTGGCGTGAAGGTACATGGGACCCGGCAGCTCGACGGGCCGGACATCCGCGTCCATGAGCGTCTCCCGGTCACCTCGCCGGCGCGGACGCTGCTTGACAGCGCGGGCGTCGTCAGCCGCGACGAGCTCGAGCAAGCGCTCGACGACGCGCTCGAGCGGCACCTCGTCCGGCTCTCCGAGATCAAGGACGTGCTCGCGCGAGTCGGCCGCGGACGCAAGGGCGCGGCCGTGCGGCGTACCGAGCGCCATGGGCGAGAAGCCCACCCTCACTCGCTCTTGGGGGGAGCGGCGGCTGCGCCAACTGCTTCGCGGGGCAGCGCTCCCGACACCCGAGTTGAACGTCGATCTTGACGGTTACGTGCTCGACCTCCTCTGGCGCGCGGAGCGCCTGATCGTCGAGGTCGATGGCTGGGAGTATCACCGGGGGCGGACCAAGTTCGAGAGCGACCGCCGACGCGACGCGGGCCTGATTGCCATGGGCTGGATCGTGCTCCGCTTCACCGCGCGGCAGATCCGCGACGCGCCCTACGCCGTGACCGCGCGGATAGCGCAGACGCTGACGCTCCGCGCACAGGGTGTCGAGCCGGCGGCCTCCGGCTGACCAAGGCCGTGCCGTCGCCCCAATCCCGTCCACGCTCGGGAAGGGCGAGCCGCCCGCCGGCGTCTATAGCGGCAGGGTTCACGACTGCAAAGGAGCGACATGTCGCGCGCACAGGAGAGAGGCGGCAGGTTCAGCGGACGATCGAGGTGGGCGCTTGCGGGG
>JAFAZV010000070.1 GCA_019239445.1 Solirubrobacterales bacterium | reverse complement strand
ACGTGTAGATGTTCACGCGCTGGCCGGTGTGCGGGGCGATCGTCAGCGTGCCCCACATCCTGCCGCTGATCGTGACGCAGCCTCCGCGAGGCGCCGCTGTGCGCGCTTGGCTCGAGCTTCGAGCCGACGCTCCGCCCGCGAGGGTGGCGATTAACCCGACGGTCAGGGCACTCGCCGCGATCACGGCGAGCAACTTCCTACTGGAGCGGAAGTGCATAGATCCTCCCATCCTCTCTCCGCTTGCCCCGGCCGACGGAAGTCCCACAAGCGGATCGTGCGTTTGACGGCGCTGTTATACCCGACTCCGCGGCGTTTGTGAACGCTCACACACCGCGTTTGGGAGAAATTGTGCTGCGGCGTCGGGACGCTGACAGCCCGGCGCGACCCCGCACGGGTCGCTCCAGAGCCAAAACGAGCCAAAAGGGCGGCCCTCCGGAACCGCTCTGACGTTCGTCCGGCAGGCGGCTCAGCAGGCGCTCGCGAGGGCCGTGCGACAGGATCGCCGCTTCGTTCGGTAGCGACCACGCCCGGCCGCGGCGACCAGCGAATGCCGTGAGGGCGCGCACGCGGTCGCTAGCGAGCACGAGCGCGCACACCTCGAGGCGATCACCGAGGTTGTGACATCAGGCTCGGATAGCGAGCCCCAGAGCACGCACGTCGCGAACGTGCTCGGGGTGCGTGATCCCGTGCCCGCGCACGGGCTGCGCGGGGCATGCGGCGCTCGCGAGCAGCGCGCGAGCGGCGATCGCGGAGATGCAGCGCGGCAGACGTCCTCGCGCGAGTGGACTTGCGGCGCCCGCCGCCCGAGCGTATGGTCCTGCCCGACGCCTCTGCAGCGCCTGGTTCACATCCTCCGCATCGCCGCCGGCTGAGCCGGGGCTCGCGCCACACGCGCGGCCCATCTGGCCTAGTCCCCCTGCGCAACACGCGCACCGATTCGGAGGTTCCACCATGGAGATGCAGGAAAACGGCCCGTGCGCGATGCCCGCGCGCGTGCCGGACGATTGGTACGTCGGGTTCCAGCGAGGTCTGGCGGCACGCTTCTGGCGCGCGGCTGGAGCGACGATGGCCGACGACGACGCGCAACTGGTCCAGCGCCTGCTCGACGCCAAAAGCGCGAGCACAGTGCTCGACGTGCCCTGCGGCGACGGCCGTATCACGGTCCGTCTGGCCGCCGCTGGCCATGTGGCGGTGGGCGTTGACATCGCTGCCGGGGAGCTCGAACGCGCTCGCCAGGCCGCCGCACGGGCGGGCGTCGAGGCGCGCTTCGTGCTTGGCGACCTGCGCGCGCTTCCGGACGTCGGCTTGGTCGATGCTGTCGTCAGCTGGGGCAACAGCTTCGGGTATCTGACGCCGGCCGACACCGCTCGATCGCTGGCCGGGATGCGGTCTGCGCTCCGGCCCGCGGGCAAGCTTGTCCTTGAGTCGACCACGATCGCCGAGTCGCTGCTGGTCAGCGGCGTGCCGCCCAGAGCGGAGTGGGAGTTCGGCGGTGTGCGCATGACGACCACGAACTCGTATCGCGTCGAGGAGAGCCGCTTGGAGAGCGCGTACTTGTTCCGAGACGTTGAGGGGCGCGTTGAGCGCGCCAGCGCGGCCCATCACGTCCACACGGCCGGTGAGCTGGTGCGGATGCTGCAGGCCGCGGGATTCCAGGACGTCGTCCTGCTGGGTGCCGACGGCAGGAACCCCTACGAGCTCGGCTCGCCACGTTTGATTGCCGTCGCGAACGCCTGACTCGAACGGATAGTCAGCTCCGGCGGGTCGAGCGGCGCCGTAAGTCAAAGGGCGGAACCGAGCTGTCCCTCATGCCGACGACCACAAATGACCACACTAGGAGCCGTCCGACCCACTGGTCGCATTCCGTGCTCTCTGAGCGCAGGTTTTGCGACCACCCGCCGCCGAGCGTCGCAGTGGTCGAGTTTGTGGCCGTCTCGCTCGGCCGCCGCGCGCACGACGAATTGCGATGCGCGACCACGCGTCCCGCACATCACTTGTCTGAGCAGGCGATACTTAGAGCAGTGGATCGCGGAGAGGGTCGGTCTGGTTCTTCGGCGCGTGCCCGGAAGAAAACCGTCCGCACGAGCGAACCGACAGTTGACGCTGTCGTGGTCGCGCGTGTTCATGGCGGTTACACCGGGGTGAGCGCCAGAAGCCATCCGCTGAGGTCACACCCCGTTCCCGGCGCTGCGCGCCAGACAGGAACGAGATGAACAAGCGCACGGTCGTCCTGCTGTCGATGACGCTGGCCAACGCGATGACGCTGGTGGACCAGACGGCGGTGCCGTTGTCGCTTCCCAGCATCATGCACGACTTTGCCGTCGGGTCCCAGTCGGCGCAGTGGGTTCTAAGCGCAAGCCTTCTGCCGCTCGCCGGTCTGCTGGTCCTGGGCGGTCGCCTCGGTGACCTGTTCGGACGACGCAGGATCTTCATCCTCGGCTGCATTCTGTTTGCCGGCGCCTCGGCGCTCGGGGGACTTGCGCCGCTGTTCTCGGTGTTGCTGGTCTGCCGGGTACTTCAAGGCGTGGGTGGAGCACTGATGCTTCCGAATACCGTCGCCATTGTCAGCGCCACCTTCTCGGAGCGGGAGCGGGGCCGGGCACTCGGCACGATGGGCGGGGCAGCTGCAATTGCCGGTGCGCTCGGTCCGACGATCGGCGGCGTCCTGACCGGCGCCTTCAGCTGGCGAGCGGTTCTCCTCGTCAACGTTCCGCTGGCCGTCTTCGCCGTCATCGCAGCGCTCCGCGCCGTGCCAGTGGATGCCTCCTCCGATGAGCGCCGTCACGTTGACGTAGCAGGCTCGACGCTGCTGATGATCGCGATCGTCGGGGTGGTATTCGGCCTGACGCAGTCCCAGCCCTGGGGATGGACCTCCCCGGCCGTGATCATCTCTCTGATGGCGAGCGTTGCTGCCGCCGTCGCGTTCGTTGCTGCCGAGCGAAGGAGCGGCAGCCCCCTGATGAGTTTCGGGCTTCTGGCCCGCCACTCAAATTATTTAGCGGCAACCATCAGCCAGTTCATCGGGGGAATGGCCGAGATGGGACTGGCACTGCTGTTCCCGTTGCTTTTGATTCTGAACCTCGAGATGCCTCCGGGGCTCGCTGGGCTGGCACTGATCCCGACGACCATTCCGATGATCCTGATCGCGCCGGTGGCCGGGCGATGGTATGACCGAGCAGGTGGACGAGAACCCCTGATCCTGGGATTCGTTCTGCTCGCTCTCTCGGGCGTGGTACTGGCACTTGGCGTGTCGGCGAATGCCTACCTTGGCGTTCTGCCGGGACTCTTGCTCTTTGGCGTTGGGTTGGCATTCATCCTGACCGTCAACGACCCGGTGACCCTCGACATGGTCCCCGCCCCGGACCAAGGTCAGGCGTCGGGGGTGTCGGCCACGGCAGAGCAATTCGGGGGAGCGGTGGGAATCGCGGCGCTCTACGTGGCCTTCCACGTCAGCTACGTCAACCGCCTGACAAGCAGCATCGCGCACAGCCCGCTCCCAAACCTGACCGCTGGCCAGTCGCTGCAGTTCAAGAATGCGTTGTTCGCCGCAGAGCAGACCGGATTGCACCCGAGGTCATTCAATCTCCATCTCGCGCACTACCTTCCGCTGGCACGATCGGCCTCCGATCACGGCTACGCCGTCGCGTTTCTCACCGTCAGCGTGCTCGCCGTGGTCGCCATCGTTCTCATGGCCCGGTTGGTCCGCAAAGCCAGCGCACCGCCCACTTCGGCTCCAACTCAAGACGCTGTCCTAACCGGGACCTGAACTTGCCTTTGTCGGCCACGTGGCGTCACCGGCGGTAGACCTGGTTGCCGCCTCCTAGCCGAGCGAGATGAGCGCGATTCCGGCCACGATCGCCGCCGCGCCGGCCATCCGACCCGGGCTGATCCGCTCGCGTCCGCCGACCGTCAGGGCGACTGCGGCGATCAGCACGCTTGACTCCCGCACCGCCGCCACCGACGCGGCCGAAGCCAGCTTGAGCGCCGCCACGGTCAACGCGTAGGAGCCGAAGAAGCCGACGCCCGCGATTAGCGTCGGAGTGGTTACCGCCGAGCGAACCGCCGGCCCGCCGCGCACGCGCGACACTCCGGCCAGGTACGCGGCGGCGGTTACGCCGAAGACCACTTCGAGATAGGCGATGGGGGCGCTGTGGGCGATGCCGTGCTTGTCCACCAGCGTGTAGCTGGCGATGCACGCACCGACCGCCAGCGCCAAAACGAGATCGCGCGGGCGTTCGGCTCCGCGCACGCCGCGCACGAGGACGATCCCGACCGCGATCAGCACGACGCCGCCCGCCTCGAGGCCGGACGCACTGACGCCGAGCGCGACGACGCTGATCGCGAGCACGATCACCGGCGCCGAGCCGCGCGCGATTGGGTAGATGAAGCTCATCGCCGCGCGCGAGTAACCCGTCGCCAGCAGCACCAGGTACAAGACCTCGAGTGCGCTCGAAGCCCCGGCGTAGGGCAGCGCGGCCGGGTCGAGCCGCCAGGTCAGCGCCGCGAGCGGAGCGAACACGAGCACCCCGGCGGCGAGCGCGACCGCGCTCGCGCTGTGCGTGTCCTCGGCCCCTGAAAGCAGCAAATTCCAACTCGCGTGCACGACCGCCGCGGCGAGCGCGAGCAACAGAGCGGAGATCGGCATCGGGCTCCTTCCCACCCTCATGGGGCGTCGGGTACAGAGCCCTCACGGCGTTGGTCCGGTCAGGCTGCCCGGCAGGCTAACCCACGGTGACGCGCGCCGCCAGCCGGTCAACCGGGTGCGGATCGTTCATGCGGTTGTGTCCGCGTGGCCCGCGGCGGCGATGTGCTTGGCCGTGTCGACGTAGTGGCGCATCCGGTTGATCTTGCCCGCAGCGTCGAAGCTCCAGAGATGAAGCTCCTCATCGCGATAGCGGCCGCCCGCCGGAGTGGTGGCGTCGATCACGATCTCGGCGACGACCTGCTTGTCGCCGGCCATGATGTCGAGCACGGAGAACTCGGCGACCTGAAGGTGCCCGACGATGCGGAAGAAGTCGGCCACGCCCCCGCGGCCGGTGCGCGGCTCTAGCCATGGCACGCCGGCCCGCTGCGCGAACGAGTCGGCCCAATCGTCCCAGTGAACGTCCTCCGAGACCAGCTCGAGGATCGCCGGGATGTCGCCACTCCCGAAGGCCTCGTACACCGACCGGACCGTATCGATGTGCGACTGCGTCGTGGCGGTTGAATCTACTGTGCCCACGGATCGCCCCTTTCCGCTAACAATATTTACTCCTTACCGGAGTATCCGGCCAGGAGTATAGAGTTGAAGAATGGCGGGAGTCAACCCCCGGCTTACGACGACCACCTATGCGATCCTCGGCCAACTCGGCTGGGGTGAGCAAACGACCTACGAACTGGTGAAGGCGATGGGGCGCAACCTTCGCTTCATCTGGCCGCGCGCGGAGAGCAGGATCTACGAGGAAGCTCGCCGCCTGGTATCGAGCGGGCTGGCGACGGCTCGCGAGGGGCGCAGCGGCCGCCGCCGCCGCACCACGTACGCGATCACCGAGGAGGGCCGTCAGGCACTGCGCAACTGGCTGGCCGGCGAACCAGAGGGAATCGCGCTCGAGCACGGGCCGCTGCTGCGCATCCTCCTCGGGCGCCAGGCGCGGCCGGAGGACCTGTTGGCGGCCGTGCGCGTCGCCCGCGAGCACGCCGAGAAGATGCTCGCGGTCGGCGCTCCGCTCGCGCAGGAGTACCTCGACGGACGCCACGCCCAACAGCAGGAAGTCCACCTTCGCTCACTCACGTTCGATTACCTGTATCGCTGGGCCCTGTTCAACCGCGACTGGGCGGATCGCACCGAGGCCGAGCTGCGCCGGTGGCGTGACACCGAGCCGGGCGCGGCCAAACACCGTCGTGCGCTCCAACGGATCCGCGACGCTGTGAACCACGGCCTGCCGCCCGCGCGAGCGGCTTGAGAAGGCTCCCCTGCGCTACACGCGCAGGAAGCGGCGCAGCGACAATCCCGACCCGAGCGCCGAGACGAGCACGCCGGCGACCAGCAGCACCGCCACCAGCGCCGTGAAAGCGATCGTCTGCGGCGCCGCGATCAGCGTCCAGTTGCCGGCCAGGGGGTCGAGTAACGCCACCTTGGTGATCCCGAGCACCCCGATCGCCAGCAGAGCGCCGAGCGCGCCGACGATCGTCCCCTCGATCACGAACGGCCAGCGGATGAACCAGTCCGTGGCGCCGACCAGCTTCATCACCTCCACCTCGCGCCGGCGCGCATACAGCGACAACCGGATCGTGTTCGCGATCAGCAGGATCGACGCGATCGTCAACAGCACGGTGAGCGCCGCCGCCGTGATCGTCACGAGGTTGGTCACCTCGAGGATCTTCTTCGTGTCGTTCTTCTTGTTCGACACGCTCTGGATCGACGCGTCGATTGCGCCGGTCCCGCCGCCCGCGGTCGGCGGCGTCAGCGCGCTGTGGACGGCGAGCACGTTACCCGGGTTGTCCGGGATCACGTGGAAGGTATCCGGGAGCGGGTTCGAAGCGAGCAGCGCGTAGGCCTGCGGGTCCCGCTTCGACTCCTGCGCATAGGCGGCCTGCTTGGAGACGAACTGCACGGTCCTGACGTGCGGAATCGCCACCAGCTCCTTCTGGACCCGTGCGTCGTCAGCCGGGGTAGCGCTCGTCTTCATGTACACGTCGACCAGCACGCGGCTGCGCACGCTGTTGGCCGCGCCGTTCGTCGCCTGGACGATCGGGATGAACACGCCGAGAACGAGCATCGTCACCAGCACCGTGGCCAAGGCCGCGAACGACGGCGCCGCGTTGCGGCGCATCGCGCGCAGCGCCTCGCGCAGGAAGAAACCGACCCTCATGCCCTAGAGCCAGGGCGGCAGCGTCGAGGGCTGACGCATCCGCCGCGCGAACTCGCGCGTGGACTCGTCTCGCGCGTACAGGCCGGCGGCCTCGTCGCGCACGATCCGCCCGCGAGACAGCTCGAGCACGCGCCGGCGCATCTTGTCGACCATCGCGGCGTCGTGCGTCGCTACGACCACCGTCGTACCGGTGCGGTTGATTCGATAGAGCAGGCGCATGATGTCGATGCTCGTCTCGGGGTCGAGGTTGCCCGTCGGCTCGTCGGCCAGCAGCAGCGGCGGATGGTTCACGAAGGCACGTGCGATCGAGACCCGTTGCTGCTCGCCGCCTGATAGCTGGTCCGGGTAGTTGTGGAGCTTGGTCGACAGTCCGGTCAGGCGCAGGATGTCCGGGACCTTCGCCCGTATCTCGCGGCGCGAGCCGCCCGTAACCTGAAGCGCATAGGCGACGTTGGCGTACACCGTGCGGTTCGGAAGCAGCTTGAAGTCCTGGAACACGACGCCGATGTTGCGCCGGTAGAACGGCGTCCGTGCCCGCGAGATGTGGCTCAAGTCGTGCCCGGCGACGGCTATGCGCCCGTCCGTCGGCTCGATCTCCTTGATCAGCAACCGCATCACGGTTGATTTGCCCGACCCGGTGGCGCCAACCAGGAAGACGAACTCGCCGCGTCCGAGAGAGAACGTCGCCCCGTCGAGGCCGACATCGCCGCCGGAGTAGCGCTTCGAGACGCCGCGGAACTCGATCACCGGCTGCCCGCTGCTCGCGGGGGCCGGGGTACGGCGCGGATGCGCGGCGTGAGCGGGTGCGCTGCGCCGCCGAGAGGTTCTGGGTGTGGTCTTTTCTCTGGCCATAAGGTGCGCGGCAGCGTAGCGACCAGCCCGCGCGCTGGGCCAGCGTCAGACCCCCTCTGCAACGGGATTTGCAGGCCGTTTTCGCTCCTGTGCGCCGCTTCAACCGACGCACCGGCCAGTGTTTCCGGGGTTTTTCGCCCCTCCGGTCGCTACCGTTCTATGCGTGTCATCGATCTCCTCCTCTGTGCTGCCGAACGGGATGCCGCTGTATCGCGTCGCGGTAGATGGCACGCGCGCGCTGACATTGCTGATCGCGTTCGACGCCGGCGCCAGGACAGAGCGCCCGCAGGAGAACGGCATGGCGCACTTCCTCGAGCACCTCGTGTTCAAGGGCGGTGAGAAGTACCCGACCTACCGCGATGTCAACGAGGCCGCTGAAAGCATCGGCGCCGTGCTGAACGCCTACACGAGCCACGATCTGGTCGCGTTTCACATCACCGTACGCGCGCAACGCGCTCTGGATGCGCTCGACCTGCTGACCGACTTCGTCGGACGCCCGAGGATCAACAACGATGAGCTCGAGCGCGAGCGCGGCGTCGTGGTTCAGGAGATCGCGCGCGCCAACGATCAGCCTGCAACCGTCGCCGAGCACCTGATCGACGAAGCAGTGTTTGGGGAGCATCCGCTTGGCCGCCCCGTGCTCGGCCCGCCCGAGCACATCCTCGAGAGCTTCACGCGCGACGGGATCATCGCCTTCCGCGCCCGTCGCTGGTCGCCCGCGCGCGGAGCGGCCTTTGCCGTCGGGAACCTCGACCATCTGCCTCCGAATGGGGCGTTGGACGAGTTGTTCTCACGTTTCGGCGCTCAGCCGGAACCCGAGCCCTACGACCCCGCGCCGAGCTTCTCGCCGCGAGTGCTCGTGCGCGAGCGCGACTCGAATCAGTCGCATTTGCGCATGTCCTACCGCCCCAAGGTCGAGGTCTCAGACCCGCGACAGCGGGCGGCGCTGGTCATCTACTCGACCTTGCTTGGCGGGTCGATGGGGTCGCGGCTGTTCGATGAGATCCGCGAGCAGCGCGGACTCGCATATTCCGTCTACTCGACTCCTCATGCTTATGCCGACGTGCCGGTGCTCCAGCTCTCGGCCGGACTCGAGTCGAGCAAGTGCATCGAGGCGTATCGGAGGATGAGGGACATCGTCAGCGAGCTGCGCGAGCACGGCCCGGCCGAGGGCGAAGTCACGCGCGCCCGAGCCTACGCCGCCGGGGCGCGGACGATTGCCTTCGAGAACACCGGCGCGGTCGCGCGTCACGCCGCCCAGCAGACGATCGTCTACCGGGAGGACGTAGATCCCGACGGCACGATCGAGCTGCTCGACGAAGTGACGCTGTCCGACGTGCGAGACATCGCCCGCCGGGTCGCCGACGAGCTGTCGGTCGCCGTCGTCGGTCCGCACACGGTCGCCGAGCTGGAGGCCGCATAGCCCGCAGGATCCTGCTGGCGGGGCTGGGCTCGGCTGCCTTCGCGCTCGGGGCTTGCGGGGGCGGGAGCTCCCACCGAGCCCGCACGACTACCACCGCCGCCAGCGCTACGAGCGCGGCAGCGTCGGCCGTCACCTCCGGGCCGGTCCACGCCTCCGAGCCGCCGCCGCACGCGAAACCGCCACCTCCGTCGCCGCAGCTCAGGCGTTTGCAAGCAACACTCGCATCGGCACTGCGCAAGGCCGGACCGCACAACGGCGCCGAGGTCTACGACCTGACGACGGCGAGCTCGCTGTTCTCGTGGCGCTCACAGACGATGCGTCCGCCAGCATCGCTCGAGAAGCTCTACACGACGACAGCGCTGCTCGGGGCGCTGCCGCCGAGCTTCCGCGTGCGCACCACGGTGCTCGGAGCGGGCCACCTGAGCCGCGACGGGACATGGCAGGGCGACCTCTATCTGCGCGGCGGCGGTGATCCCACGTTTGGCGACGCGACCTTCAACCACGTCTGGAACCGCGGCTACGGCGCCACCACCGACCAGTTGACAGCCCAGCTTCTCGCACGCAGGATCCGGCGGGTCAGCGGCCGGGTGATTGCCGACGAGTCCCTGTTCGACTCGCGGCGGGGCGGCCTGCTCACGGCGTTCCAACCGGATATCCCCGACTTCGGCGGGCAGCTGAGCGCGCTCACCTACGACCATGGCGACACCGACGGCAAGCTTTCGCCGGCTGCGTTCGCGGTTAGGCAGCTCACGCTCAGCATGCAAAATGCCCACATCGAGGCGGAGCCGGCCAGCTTCGCCGCGAAGGCCCCTCGGCACGCGGAGGTGCTGGCTTCGGTCCACTCGCCCACGCTGAGCTCACTGATCGACCTGATGAACTTCCGCTCGGACAACCTGTTCGCCGAGCTCCTGACCAAACAGCTGGGAAGGATGTTTGGCAACGGCGGGACGACCGACGACGGCGCGAGCGTCGTCTCGCAAGAGCTCGGACGCTACGGCATTCACCCGAAGATCCTCGACGGATCAGGCCTGTCTCACGATGACCGCTCCTCGCCGCACGAGTTCGTGACGTTGCTGAGCCGCGTGTGGCACACGCCCGTCGGGCGCGTCCTGCTGCCATCGCTGCCGGTGGTGGGAGTGAATGGCACAGCTCGCGTCGTCGGCAACCACACCGCCGCTGAAGGTAACTGCATCGCCAAGACCGGCACGCTCGACTACGTCACCAACCTGGCCGGCGTGTGTCACAGCCACGGCGGGCACATGCTGGCGTTCGCGTTCTTCCTCGACGGGCCGGACAACGATCCCGCGCTTCACATGCTGGGGCCGATGGTCGCGGCGATCGCACGCTACTGACGCGATTTGCGCCCGCCCGTGCTGACGCGCGACAATCGCCGCGTGGCACCAGGCACTCCCGTCAACCGGCGCGAGCTGCGGAGCTACCTGGACCGGGTCAGCGATCGTTGGCCAATCGAGACGGCGTGGCTCGGAGGCGCTCGGGTCGCGGACGAGCACGGCGCGCCGCCGCAGCGCGAGCGCGGACCCGAGTACGTCGTCGTACTCGTGTCGCCCTCCTACGACGGGATGCCGTGGCTCGAGCGGGTCTATCAAGCCGGATCGTTGTGGGACGCCCTCGAGATGGGCGCCCCGGC
>JAFAZV010000286.1 GCA_019239445.1 Solirubrobacterales bacterium | reverse complement strand
CGCACGCTGGGCCGCCGGCGCCAAGGGTGCCCGGCCGAGATTCGTGTGGAGGATCACGCCGGTGGCGTTGAGCACGCGCGTCAACGTCGGCCGGCTGAGGGACTCGAGCAGTCCGCGCGCACGCCGCTCGATCGCATCGGCGTCGGTGGCCGGGAGACCGGACGCGCTCCCCACCAGGGCCGTGCGCGCTTCCTCGATCGCCTGCCGGGCGGCGCTCACCGCGAGCGCATGCGGGGCTCCGAGCTTCGCGACCAGCTCGTGGACCGCGGGCAGCTCCCTCAGGCGTGCGGCTGCGGCGTCGTTCCCGCCACCCACTCGCCCTCCTCCTTCTTCCAGATCGGGGCCTGGGCCTTGATCGCGTCGATGATCTCGCGCCCGCCCGCGAAGGCCGCGTCGCGGTGGGGCGCGGAGACCGCGATGGCGACCGACGGCTCAGACAGCGGAACCCTCCCCACGCGATGCTCGGCGGCCGCCGCGCATAGCCCATGGCGCTCGAGCGCTGCGGCGACAATCTCGGAGATCTTGCGCTGCGCCATGTCGCGGTAGGCCTCGTAGTCGAGCTCGTCGACCTCTCGAGTGACGCCGAGGAACGTGACGATCGCGCCGGCGTGAGGATCCCGGACGCGCTCTACGAGCGCGTCGAGCCCGAGGGGCTCCTCGGTGACGCGTGCGTGCAGCGCGGCTACCGAGCCGCCCGAGACCGGCGGGATCAGCGCCAGCTCATCGCCGGCGGCGAGCCTGAGCTCGGGCTCGGCGTATTCCTGGTTGACGGCCATGACCACCGGCACGCCTTCGGTCAGGTGGCTCAGCCGCGAGAGGGCATCGCCGACGGAGGCTCCGGGCGGCAGCTCGAGCTCGACCTCGGCCGCTCCGGCACGCTCGCGCAGGGCCGCAAACAAGCGCACGTTGACCTGCATGTCCGTAAGGCTAGACCCCGGCTCACCGGTAACCTCCCTGCCACGATGGCGACGACCGACGAGCACCGCACGATTGCCCCGATCGTCGGGCCTGACGATCCCCGGCGCTTCACGGACTCGGGGATCGAGGTCAAGACCCTGTACACCGAGGAGGACCTGCCGGCGGACCTGCCGGAGCGTCTCGGCGAGCCCGGCCAGTACCCGTACACGCGCGGCATCCATCCCGACATGTACCGGCGGCAGCTGTGGACGCACCGCCAGTACGCGGGCTACGCCAGCGCCAAGGAGTCGAACGAGCGCTACCGCTACCTGCTCCAGCACGGGTCGACGGGCCTGTCGATGGCATTCGATCTGCCGACGCAGCTCGGCCTCGACTCCGACGACCCTCGCTGTCTGGGCGAGGTCGGCCGCACGGGCGTCGCGATCGACACGATCGACGACATGCGCACGGCGTTCGATGGCATCCCGCTCGACCAGGTGTCGACCTCGATGACGATCAACGCGCCGGCAAGCGTGCTCCTGCTCCTGTATGAGCTCGTCGGTGCGGAGCAGGGCGTCGCCTCTGAGCAGCTGCGCGGGACGACTCAGAACGACATCCTCAAGGAGTACATCGCCCGCGGGAACTTCATCTACCCGCCCGAAGGCGCGATTCGCCTGACCACCGACCTGTTCGCCTACTGCAACGAGAACGTCCCCAAGTGGAACACGATCTCGATCTCGGGCTACCACTTCCGGGAGAAGGGCTGCTCGGCGGTGCAGGAGGTCGCGTTCACGCTCGCGAACGGCATCGCCTACGTGCAGGCGGCACTGAACGCCGGTCTCGAGGTCGATCGCTTCGGACCGCGGCTGGCCTTCTTCTTCAACGGCCACAACAACGTCTTCCAGGAGGTGGCGAAGTTCCGCGCCGCCCGGCGGATGTGGGCCTCGATCATGCGAGAGCGGTTCGGCGCCCAGGACGAGCGATCCTGGCGGCTGCGCTTTCACACCCAGACCGGCGGGGTCACGCTGACGGCGCAGCAGCCGGAGAACAACATCGTCCGCGTCGCGCTGCAGGGCTTCGCGGCCGTGTGCGGCGGCACCCAGTCGTTGCACACCAACGGGTTCGACGAGGCGCTCGCGCTGCCGACCGAGCGCGCCGCCAAGATCGCTCTGCGCACGCAGCAGATCATCGGCCAGGAGTCGGGCGCGGCCGACACGGTCGACCCGTTCGCGGGCTCGTATTTCGTCGAGGCGCTGACCGACGAGATCGAGGCCTCAGCCGGCGAGCTGATCGCCAAGATCGACCAGCTCGGGGGCTCGGTCCAGGCGATCGACTTCATGAAGAACGAGATCGAGGAGTCGGCCTTCGGCTACCACGAGCGCTACCGGATCGCTCAGGACATCGTTGTCGGAGTCAACAAGTTCGTCGAGGACACGCCCGAGGTGCCGGACATCCTGCGTGTCGACCCGGCGTCCGAGCGCCAGCAACTGGAGCGGCTCCGGGCGTTCAAGGCCGATCGCGACGCCGAGCTGGTGGCGCGGCGGCTGGAGCACGTGCGCGAGGCGGCGCGCGGCAGCGAGAACCTGATGCCGGCGCTCAAGCTCGCGCTGCGCGACCGCTGCTCGATGGGCGAGGTGTGCGGGGCGATGCGCGACGTGTTCGGCGAATACCAGCCGACGTTCTAGAGCTGCGCGCTGATCACCCGGCGCGCAGGCGGGGTTCTCGCGGGGGGCGAACGCCGGCGGGGTGGCCCGAGCGGGAGAAATGTCGGGTCGCTGTGGCGCTGCGGCGGTGGCGCGGGAGAAAGCTGGCGCCCCGCGGGAGAAAAGTCGAAATGCCCGCGAAGGCCGGGCGGGTTCGCGACATTTCTCCCGCCTGGACAGCCGCCGGGAGGCGCAAGGCGGGGCGTCTAGCTCCGCTCGCTGTCGAGCGTGGCCATCTGCCCGTCTGGGTAACGGGCGCCGGCGGCGGCGTCCGCGGGCACCAGCTCCTCGATCCGAGCCAGGTCGCCGCTCGTCAGCTCGAGGTCGAGGGCGCCGAGGGCCTCCTCGAGGCGCTCGCGGCGACGGGCGCCGATCAGCGGCACGATGTCCTCGCCGCGTGTCAGCACCCAGGCGATCGCGACCTGCGCCACCGACGCGGACTTCTCGTTCGCGATCATGCGCAGACGCTCGGTCAGCTCGAGGTTGCGGGCGAGGTTCTCGCCCTGAAAGCGGGGCGCCAGGCTGCGGAAGTCTCCCTGCTCGAGCTGGCGGTCGGGGGTCCAGTGACCGCTGATCAAGCCTCGGGAGAGCACGCCGTAGGCGGTGATCCCGATGCCGAGCTCACGGCACGCGGGCAGAATCTCGGCTTCGAGGCTGCGCGATATCAGCGAGTACTCGATTTGCAGGTCGCAGATTGGGTGCACCGCGCCGGCGCGCCTGAGCGTCTCCACCCCGACCTCAGAGAGGCCGATGTAGCGCACGTAGCCCGCCTGCACCATCTCGGCGATCGCGCCGATGGTCTCCTCGATCGGAACCTGCGGATCGAGCCGGGCCGGCCGGTAGACGTCGACGTGATCGGTTTTCAAGCGCTGGAGCGAATACGCAAGCGCGGTCTTCACGGCCGCCGGCCGTGCGTCGTAGCCGAGCCAGCTCGCGTCCGGCCCTCGCTGGGCGCCGAACTTGACGCTGATCAGCGCGCGGTCGCGGTGGCCGTCCTCGAGCGCGCGGCCGACCAGCATCTCGTTGTGACCCATGCCGTAGAAGTCGCCCGTGTCGAGCAGGTTGATCCCGGCGTCGAGCGCGGCGTGGATGGTGGCGATGCTCTCGCCCTCTTCGGCATGCCCGTACACGCCGGACATGCCCATGCAGCCGAGGCCGAGCCTCGACACCGTCGGCCCCGAGGCTCCTAGCGTGGTCGTGTTCATGACGCTTCATGATGACGGGTCGCCTTCTGCAACCACGAGGCCAGGCGGCAGGAGTCGCGGGCGGTGGCGCGAAATCCCGAGCGATGCGCCAGCACGAGGCAAGTCGTAGGCTCGTCAAGTCCCCGCCTGAGCTGTGGACGGAGTGCAGCGACGCCACCTCGCTGTCGCGCCACCTCGACGGATCGTTCGGCGAGATCCGCATCACGAGACTCGAGCCCGAAGTCGCCGTCGCCTGGGAGGGCACGCATGCGAGCGGCACGGTCCGGCTCGAGCCGTCGGGGTGGGGGACGCGGGTGATTTTGACGGCGCGGCCGGCGGCGACTGGGGCGCCGGTTGCGGTCGAGGCGCCGATCGCGGTTGAGGCGCCGATAGCGGTTGAGGCGCCGATAGCGGTTGAGGCGCCGGCGGCGACTGGGGCGCCGGCGGACGCTGCCGTGGCGGAAGATCCTCCGCGGCGGCGATTCGTCGACCGGCTGCGCGACCTCTTCCTGGGACCTCGCCGGCAGCCGATTGTGCTGTCACCGGCGTGGAAGGCCGAGCCCGCGCCGGCGCCGGCGGCAGCGCCCGTTCCGGAGCCGGCGGTCGAACCCGGACCCGCGCCGGCGGCCGAACCCGGACCCGCGCCGGCGGCCGAACCCGCACCCGCGCCGGCGGCCGAACCCGCACCCGCGCCACCATCCACCCTCGAGTCCACGGCACCGGCCGACCCGCCGGTCGACGCCGAGGCCGCGCTGATCGCGGCCCTCGACAGCCTCGGGCAGGCCCACCACCGCCCTTTCTCGCGCGCCTGATCGCGCCCGAGTCTCGAGCCGGTCCGACCCCGCCCCGGCCAGGATTGGAGAATCGGTTCGGAGGGTCCGAACCAA
>JAFAZV010000283.1 GCA_019239445.1 Solirubrobacterales bacterium | reverse complement strand
TCCTGCGCAGTAGGTGGATCGCTGTGGAGGTGGCGCTCGCTCTGGCGGACCACGCCGGCCTGCGTCGAGACGTAGAACTCAGCTTCGCGCCCGGTTCCGATGACGAGCTCGGTTGACCCGCCTCCGATGTCGACCACCAGCGTTGGGATGGTGCTGTCGGGATCGCGCCCGCTGGTCGCGCCGAGGAACGTCAGCCGCGCCTCGTCCTCACCAGCCAGGACGTGCGGCTCGAGCCCGTAGCGCTCATGGATTGTGTCCGCGAACTCGCGCCCGTTGGCCGCGTCGCGCGTGGCGCTGGTGAGCACGGCGACGGCCTTTTCGGCGCTGTGGCGCTCGATCAGCGCGTGGTAGTCGTCGAGGGTGTCGAAGACGCGCTGCATCGCGTCCTCGCGCAGCCGGCCGTCGGCGTCGACGCCGGCGCCAAGTCGCGTGACAACACTTCGCCGCTCGAGCTCATCCCCGATCCGCCCGTCATCGAGCTCGGCGATGTACAGCCGCGTCGTGTTCGAGCCGATGTCGACGACGGCGGAGCGCATTGCCTCAGACACTAGACCTCGTTGACCTGGTGGGGCATCCGACGGCCGGCGAGGGCGGCGAGCAGATTCTCGACGGCCAGATCCGCCATCCGCTCGCGGGCCGCCCGCGTGCCCGAGCCGATATGCGGCGCGACGATCAAGTTCGGCCCGCTGAGCAGCGGGTCGTTCGCGGGCAGCGGCTCAGGATCGGTGACGTCGAGGGCGGCACCGGCGATGGTGCCGTTCTCGAGCGCGGTCCTCAGCGCCGGCTGGTCGACGATCGGTCCACGGGCGGTGTTGATGAGGATTGCTGTCGGGCGCATCAGGGCGAGCGTCCGCTCGTTTATCAGATGGAAGGTCTCCGGCGTCAGGGGGCAGTGCAGCGAGACGAAATCTGAGCGCTGGAGCAGGCTCTCGAGCGAGATCCGGGAACCGCTCCGCGAGCCGGTGTGAAGCACATTCATGTCGAAGCCTTGCGCCCGGCGAGCGACGGCCTGGCCGATGCGCCCGAGGCCGACGATGCCAAGCGTCGCGCCCTGCACCTCGGCTCCCAGGTGCGCCATTGGCTCCCACGTGATCCAGTCGCCGGCGCGCACGGTCGCAATCGCTTGCGGAAGCTTCCGCGCGGCGGCGAGCAGGAGCGCGAACGTCAGGTCGGCGGTGGCGTCCGTGAGCACGTCCGGCGTATTACCGACCCGTATGCCGCGCTCGGTGGCGGCTTCGACATCGACGTTGTCGTAGCCGACGCCGTAGTTGGCGATCGCCTCGAGCCCTGAACTGGCTGCGATCAGCGACGCGTCAACGGGATCGCTCACCATCGTCAGCAGGCCGGCAGCTCCGACGCTGAGCTTCCGGAGCGTGGCCGGATCCGGCGGCAGCCGCTCCGGCCAAATGTCGACTTCGTGCACGGCGGCCAGGCGCTCGAGCGCGGTCCCGGGGAGCTGACGGGTCACGAAGCAGTAGGCCATGGCGCACGAATTCTCGCCGCTCGGCGCATGACGGATGGCCCCGAGATCCGGCCGCTGCCACGGCGCCGTTGCCCCCGGCCTCGACATTTGATCAAATGCGGAAGTTGTCCGAGCCCTCGACGATTGCGCATCACCTCGCTGGATCTGGCGAGGTCACGTTGGCGCGGGTGGCGCTCGGATGCGGCAACTTCGGTGGCGTTGGCTCGGCGCCGGAGTTCTTCGGGCGGGGTCTGGGCGACGAGGAAGCGTTCAAGGTGATGGACGCGGCTTGGGAAGCCGGCATCCACCACTTCGACACCGCTGACGCTTACGGCGGCGGCCGCAGCGAGCGCGCGATCGGCCGCTGGATCGGCTCCCGCGGCGTGCGCCCAACGCTTACAACGAAGACCTTCAACCCGATGCGCGCCGGCGGCGACCACGGGCTCTCGCGCGAGCGGGTCGAGCGCCAGCTCGCTTCGAGCCTCGAGCGCCTCGGCGTCGAGCGCGTGGAGCTCTATCTCGCGCACGAGTTCGACCCGGACGTGGCGCTCCGGGAAACGTTCGCGGCGTTTGGAGCGGCGCGCGCCGCGGGCACGATCGCCGCCTACGGAGTCAGCAACTTCGACGTCGGCCAGCTGCGGGAGGCGCTTGACGCGGGGGAGCCGCAAGCGATCCAGAACTCGCTCTCGCTGTTCGAGCGCGGCGATGAGCGCGAGCTTCTGCCGCTGTGCGCCGAGCGGGGCGTGGCGTACAGCGCCTTCAGTCCGCTGGCCGGCGGGTGGCTGACCGGCAAGTACCGCCGAGGCGCACCGTACCCGCCGGGCTCGCGCATGAGGCAGCGGCCGGAGCCTTACCAGCCGCTCGTCCGGGCGCAGACGTTCGACCGCTTGGAGCAGCTCGAGGCGATAGCGCGCCGTCGCGACTCGAGCGCCGCCGCCACAGCGCTCGCGTGGCTGCTGGCCGACGAGCGGGTGAAGCAGATCGTCGTCGGTCCCGGGCGTCCGGAGCACCTCGATCCGGTACGCGACGCGCTCGAGCGTCCGCTCGATCTCGACGATCGGGCCGAGCTCGGCCGCCTGTTCGGCTCATGACCTTGCTGGTGCTCAGTCACGACGACGTCGTACGCGCACTCCCGCCCGACGCGTGCGCCGACGCCATGGCCGAGAGCCTTGCCGCGCACGCGCGCGAGGAGAGCTACATGCCGCTGCGCTCGGTGATCGCGCCTCCGCGCGCGGCCGGGCTGATGGGCCTGATGCCGGCCTGGCGGAGTGGCGGTGGCGGTGGCGGCGGCGACGGCGAAGGCGCCGTGTTTGCGCTCAAGTCGATCTGCATCATCCCGAGCAACCCCGCGCGCGGGCTCGACTCCCACCAGGGAACGGTGACGCTGTTCGACGGCGAAACCGGAGTGCCCTGGGCGATCCTCGACGCCTCCGCGATTACGACGATCCGGACCGCCGCCGTGAGCCGGGTGGCGACACGGCTGCTGGCTCGGGAGGATGCGCGTGTGCTGGCGATCCTGGGCGCCGGCGTGCAGGCGCGTTCGCATCTCGCCGCCCTCTGCGCCGAGCGCCGGTTCGAGGCGGTGCGCCTCTACGCCCCGACCGAGGCTCACGCCCGGGCGCTGGCCGAGGCCGCGGCGCGCGACGGGCTCGAGGTGAGCATCGCCACCAGCGCGCAGGAGGCGGTCGCCGGGGCCGACGTCGTGGTCACCGCCACCACCGCACGCGAGCCGGTGCTCCGGCGCGACTGGCTCAGTCCTGGCGCCCACGTAAACGCCGTGGGCGCGAGCCAGCCGTCGGCGCGCGAGCTCGATGGCGAGACGGTAGCGGCG
>JAFAZV010000213.1 GCA_019239445.1 Solirubrobacterales bacterium | reverse complement strand
GACGCGCTTGGTCGGCCCAAGCCCGGTGACGTACGCGTTGGCCGCCGTGGTCCGGCGGCTGGCGTCGACGCCATAGACCTCGCGCACCTTGACCCCTGCCGATCGCGCCAGCTCAAGCACATCGTGACGCGTGTCGCCCTCCGGCAGTGGCGTGAAGTCATTGAACAAAGGGTCGAGGATGACTGGCGCGAGCGCGGCCAGAAGCGCGCCGAACACCACCGAGCCGGCGGCCGCCGGCGCCCACCAGTGGCGCGGGTAGCGCCCCGTGATCGCGACCACCGCGCCGCCGGCGCCGGCCGCCATCGCGGCCTGGATCACGTTCGCTTTGACCAGGTCGAGCGCCCAGCCTCGCCACGACTGAGTCGCCAGCCCGACCTTGATCGCGCGTCGGCGCGCCAGCGCGGCGAGCGGCAGCGGCGGCAGCGAGAGCACCGCCGTGAGCGCGGCGGCGCCGGCGGCACCGCTCAGCGCCGGCGTCGGCGCCGACGGGGCGCTCCAGCGCGGCGGACGGCGGGCGAGATACGCGAGCGCGGCACTGTCGATCGCGCCGCGGGCTAGCGACAGTGCCAGCTGTGGCCGCGCGAAGCGCGATCCGCGCTCGATCTCCTCGGGGCTGAAGTACGCCCGCACGTCGATCGCCTGCGAACGCAACGCGGGCCGGCGCGGCGAGAGGAGGCGCACACCGAGTTCGGCGGCCACCACCGCGGCGAGGATCGGCGCAACGGCACGAGCGTCTCTCACCGGCAAGACTGTAGTGGCATGCGGATCGCCATCGTCTCCGACATCCACGGCAACCGGCAGGCCTTCGAAGCGGTGCTGGACGCGATCGCCGAGACCGATTGCGAAGAAATGTGGTGCCTCGGCGACCTGGTCGGCTACGGCGCCGATCCCGATGCGTGCGTCGAGCTGGCCCGCGATCACGCCGCTGTCTGCCTGGCCGGCAACCACGATCTCGGCGTGTGTGGCGCACTCCCACTCGAGCAGTTCTCGCGCGGCGCCGCGCTGGCCGCTAAATGGACTCAGGAGACGATCAGGGAGGGCACGCGCGACTACCTGGAGCAGCTTCAGCCGAGCAATCTCGACGAGCCGGTCGGCCTGTTCCACGCCAGTCCGCGCGATCCGGTGTGGGAATACGTCCTCTCCCCCCTGCAGGCTGAGCTGTGTCTCGACGAGCAGCGTCACCGGGTCTGCCTGATCGGCCATTCGCACGTGGCGCTGTCGTTCTGGCGGCCCTCCGGCGCCCCGGCCAGCGGCGAGACACGAGCTCCGGAGGACGAGCTGGACCTGCGAGCGGGCGAATGGCTGGTCAACCCAGGGAGCGTCGGCCAGCCGCGGGACGGTGACCCACGTGCGGCTTGGCTCGAGCTGGACCTCGGTGCGATGGCCGCGCTCTACCGGCGCACGGAGTACGACATCGCGGGCGCGGCGGCGGCAATCCGCTCGGCCAGGCTGCCCGATTCCCTCGCCGAGCGCCTGTCTTTTGGCCAGTGATTCAGGGGCAGGGTGCCTAACCTGCGGTCAACACGACCAGTCTCTAAAGTCAGGCGCGGATGGGCTACGGACCCCGCGCACTACTTGCCGGCGGGCTTGGCGTCGCTGTGTCGTTGCTCGCCGCCTGCGGCGGCGGGGGCGCCGGCCTGCTCTCGAGCGATCAGGCCAACACGTTGAGCGCGCAGCTCGATCAGCTCTCCTCGGCGGTCAGCGCAGGTCAATGTGACGCCGCGGCAAGCGCCTCGACGTCGCTGAACAACGCGATCGCCAACCTCCCTCGGTCGGTCAACTCCGCGCTCGCGACCAACCTCAGGCAGGGCGCCGCGACGGCGACGCGACTCGCGGAGCAGGAATGTCGTACGTCGACCAGCTCGACCTCGACCAGCACCTCTCCGACCTCGACCAGCACGAGCAGCTCGACCAGCACGAGCACGAGCACGACGACCACGACGAGCACGCCGACCAGCACCCCGACTTCGACCAGCACAAGCACGCCCACGACGACGAGCTCTGCAACCTCCTCCGGCGGCTCGGGTAGTAATGCCACGACCAGCGGCAGCGGGGGCGCCGCGCTGGGCGGAGGCGGCGGCGGCAACGGATCCGGCGGCGCCGCGGCCGCGGGCAACGGCACCGCTCAAGCTGGCAACGGAAACGCACAATGACTGGCACCACCACAATCGCAGGCCGTTACCGGATCGAATCCCGCCTCGGGGTCGGCGGCATGTCTACCGTCCATCTGGCCTTTGACCAGCGACTCGAGCGCTACGTCGCAGTCAAGCTGCTCGCCGAGCACCTGGCCGACGACCCGACGTTCGTTTCACGCTTCCGCCGCGAGGCGCTGGCCGCCGCGCGCCTGGTTCACCCCAACATCGTCCAGGTGTTCGACTTCGGGTTCGACGACGGCAGCCACCAACACTTCATCGTCATGGAGCACGTGCCGGGACAGTCGTGTGCCGAGCTGCTGCGAGACCAGGGGCACCTCCCGGTCGAGCGAAGCATCGAGATCATCGCCCAGGCGTGCCGTGGGCTCGATTACGCGCATCGCAACGGCGTCATCCATCGCGACGTCAAGCCCGGGAATCTGCTCGTCTCGGAGGCCGACGCGGTCAAGCTCGCCGACTTCGGGATCGCCCGCGCCACCGACCAGTCCAGCATCACCCAGGTCGGGTCGGTCCTCGGCACGGCCGCCTACCTCGCGCCCGAGCAAGCGCGAGGCGAGGAGGCCGGGCCGCGGTCGGACATCTACTCGCTCGGGGTGGTGACCTACCAGCTTCTGTCCGGGCGGCTGCCCTACGAGGCCAACTCGCTGTCCGAGCTCGCGCTCAAGCAGCAGCGCGAGGCGCCGATTCCGCTGGACCAGCTGAACCCGCAGGTGCCGCGCGAGCTGGCACGCGCCGTGGCGAGCGCGATTGCGATCGACCAGCAGGGGCGCCCGCCGGACGCCGCCGCGTTCGGCAGCGGGCTTCGCAATGGCGCCCACGGGATCTCACCGTTTCCCGCCGGCGCGACGACTCAGCACCTGGGCACGGCTGCGGCCACTCGGCTGCTCCCGAACCGCGGTGCGGGAACCGCCGCCACCCGCGTCGCGCCGCGCACGACGTCCGAGGTTGCGCAGCCGACGCGCGCGCGTTCGGTGCCCAGCCGCACTGCGGCACGGGAACCGGTCGCGGAGCTTCGGCGCGAGCCCGTACGCGCGGCCAGTGCCCCCCGCGCGCGCAAGCCGCGTTCGGCGCTGCGCAGCTTCCTCATCCTGGTCGCGCTGGCAATCGTGTTCACAGCGGCGGTGGCGGTCGCGGTGGTGCTGGCGACCGACACGTCCAACACCGCGGTGCACCTGCGGCACGTGGTGTCGAACGACTTCAATAGCGCCGTCAAGAGCCTGCAGGATCTAATCGGCACCAACACCAAGTAGCCCCGGCGTTCCGCCGGCGCGAAGCTCCGCCGCGACCGCCTCGAGCCGTGTCGCCTCGATCCCGCCACGCAGATCATCCAACAGCCGGGCGATGAAGTTCAGGTTGTGCAGCGTGACGAGCCGCTGGCCCGTGAGCTCTCCAGAGCGCAGCAGGTAGTGCAGGTAGGCCCGCGAGAACCCACGCGCGCAGGCGGGGCAGGCGCAGCCGTCGAGAATCGGTAGCTCCGATGCTCGCCAAGCCGACTTGGTCAGGTCGACCCGCCAGCGATGCTTCGGGTCGGGGACGAGCGCCATACCGTGGCGGCCGAGTCGCGTCGGCATCGCGCAGTCGAAGGTGTCGATGCCGTGCTCGACGCCCGCGATCAGATCGTCCACCTCGCCGATCCCGAGCAGGTGACGCGGCCGCTCCGGCGCCAGCCGCTCGAGCTCGCGCGTAACCCACGATACGACCTCGTGCATCTGGGCCTTCTCGCGTCCGAGTGTCCCGCCGATGGCGATTCCGTCACAGCCGCTTGCGGCTACCGCGGCCGCCGACCCGAGCCGGAGGTCGTACTCGACCCCGCCCTGGACGATGCCGTACACCGCCTGGTCGGCGGGCCCGTGCTCGCCGTGCCAGCTCAGACAGCGTTCGAGCCATCGGTGCGTGCGCTCGGTCGAGCGGGCGGTGTACTCGCGCGTGACGTGAAACGGAGTGCACTCGTCGAACGCCAGCGCGATGTCGGAGTGCAGCGCCGCCTGTACCTGCATCGAGCTCTCCGGGCCCAGCATCCGCTCGCGGCCGTCGACATAGGAGCGAAAGCGGACGCCTGACTCGTCGATCGCGAGGATGGCTCCGTCCTGCCCGTTGCCGGCGCGGCCGCGTCGTCCCTTGATCTCGTCGGCAACCGTGCCGTGCCCCATCGAGAAGACCTGGAAGCCGCCGGAGTCGGTGATGATCGGGCGCTCCCAGCGCATGAACTCGTTCAACCCGCCCAGCGCCGCCACGACCTCTGGACCGGGCGCGAGCAGCAGGTGAAACGTGTTGCCGAGGATCAGCTCATAGCCGAGCGCCTCGACGTCGCGCGGCTCCAGCAGCTTGAGCGCGCCTTTCGTCGCCAGGGGCACGAAAGCCGGCGTCTGGACCTCGCCGTGCGCGAGCCTTAGCGTACCGACGCGAGCGAGGCTCTCAGAACAACGAGTCCGGACCGTGAACACGGCCCGGACCCTACTGCGAAGAAGTCGAGCGTCAGTCGATGCTTAGGAAGCGCTCTCGCCGCCGCCCTGGCTCTCGCTGCCCTCGATCGTCTTCGGACCGCCACCGACCGAGATCGCGACCTTGCGCGGCTTGCGCTCCTCCGGCTTCGGTACTCGGACCTCGAGGACACCACGATCGAAGCTCGCCTTGACCGCCTCGGGATCCACACCCTCGGGCAGCGTCAGCGAGCGTGAGAACGTGCCTGAGGACCGCTCAACCCGGTAGTAGCCCTCCTTGCGCTCCTCATGCTCGGCCTTGCGCTCGCCCGAGATCGTGAGGACGTTGTCCTCGAGCTCGATGTGCACGTCCTTCTCGGTCAGACCCGGAAGGTCGGCCCGGAGCACGAAGTCCTCGTCAGTCTCGACCAGGTCCATCGCCGGAATCCACCGGCGGACGCCGGCGCCGCCGGCGTTTCCAGCCTGGGCTGGGGACTCGAACAGCGTGTTGAAGAGGCGGTTCATCTCGTTCTGGATCGTGTTGATCTCTCGCACCGGCTCCCAACGAATTAGTGCCATATCGTACCCTCTCGTACGGACGTTTACTAACTGCCCGACATTATGAAATCTAAGTCTGGCTGTGTCAAGTCTATCAGCGGGCAAGGATGGCTGGCCTTACGGGTCCCCCGCAGCGCGTCGGTCAGCCCACAGCCCCCGCGACGGGGCGACGGCCGCCGGCATGCAAAACGTCCTACTCGTGCACGCCAGCCAGGTCAATGCGACCATTTCGCTGAAATAGAGCGAAAAAGACGTACTCGCCGGCCAGGAGACGACGAATACGACCTTTTCGACGCGCGGCCTGCCGCGGTCTGGCCTGAAGGCTGAGCCGGACGGCTGAGCCGGAAGGCTGAGCCGGAAGGCTGAGCCGGCGCCCTCAGCGCCGGCCGGCCGCGGCCACGATCGCCGCGAACGACTCGGCTTCGAGGCTGGCGCCACCGACCAGCGCCCCGTCCACGTCCGGTAGCGCCAGCAGCTCGGCGGCGTTATCGGGGTTGACGCTCCCGCCGTAGAGGATCCGGACGCGCTCGGCCTGCTCTGGGGCGCGGTCACCGACCAGCGCGCGGACGAACGCGATCGCCTCCTGCGCCTGCTCCGCCGTGGCCACGAGCCCCGTCCCGATGGCCCAAATCGGCTCGTACGCGATCACTACGTCGCCGAGCTGGGCGCTATCCACCTGCGAAAGGTCCTCCTGGACCTGGTGGCGGAGCTTGCGCTCTGTGTCCCCCCGCTCACGCTCCTCCTCGGTCTCGCCGACGCACAGGACCGGCAGCAGCCCCGCCGCAAGCGCCGCCGGCATCTTCAGCTCGAGCGCCCGGTCGGTTTCTGCGAAGTGCTCGCGGCGCTCGGAATGGCCGAGGATCACGCCGTTAACACCAAGCTCGGCCAGCATTGGCGGCGAGACCTCGCCGGTGAACGCGCCGGAGGCCTCGTAGTGCATGTTCTGCGCCAGCACCCGAACGCGCGAGCCGCGCGTCGAGTCAACTATTGCCCCGAGAGCGAGAAACGACGGGCAAACGGCGACGTCGACTCCCTCTGCGTCGGAGACGCGCGGCAGCAGCGCGGCGGCGAACGCCTCGGCCTCGGCCACCGTCTTGTGCATCTTCCAGTTGGCGGCGACGAACGGCGTGCGCCCGTTCACGACAGCGCCCCCACGCTCCTCAACTGGACCGGCTGGCCGTCCCGGTCATCCAGGTCCCCCACGCTTCTCATAGGAGCTTTTGCACCAGGTCGGCCACCCGGTTCGAGTACCCCCACTCGTTGTCGTACCAGGCGATCACCTTGACCATCGTCCCGTCCATCACGGCCGTCAGCTCGGAGTCGAGAATCGAAGAGGCCGGGTTCTTGACGATGTCGCTCGAGACGATCGGGTGGTCGGTGTAGGCCAGGTAGCCCCGCAGCGGCGCCTCGTCGGCGGCGCGTCGCATGGCGTCATTGACCTCTTCGATGGTCGTCTCGCGCTCGACTTCGACGGTCAGGTCGACGACGCTGCCGGTCGGCACCGGGGCGCGTACGGCGAAGCCATGGAGCTTGCCGTTGAGCTCGGGGATGACGGCGCCAATGGCCTTGGCCGCGCCGGTCGAAGCGGGGATCAGGTTGACCGCGGCGGCGCGGGCACGCCGCAGGTCACGATGCGGCATGTCCTGCAGGCGCTGGTCGGCCGTGTACGCGTGGATCGTCGTCATCAGCCCGTGCTTGATCCCGATCGTGTCGTGCAGCACCTTGGCCACCGGCGCCAGGCAGTTGGTCGTGCAGGAGGCGTTCGAGATCACTCGGTGCTGGTTGCGGTCGTACGCCTCCTCGAAGTTCACCCCGAGCGCGACCGTCACGTCGGGATCGGTCGCCGGCGCGGAGATCACCACCTTCTGCGCCCCCGCCTCCAAATGCTTGGCCGCGTTCTCGCGGTCGGTGAACCGGCCTGTCGACTCGATCACGACCTCGGCACCCAGCTCCTCCCACGGCAGCGCGGCGGGATCGGTCTCGGCGAGCACGCGGATCTCCTTACCGTCGACGAGCATCCCGTTGTCGGTCGCCTCCACCTCGCCCGGGAACGGACCGTAGTTCGAGTCGTAGCGCAGCAGGTGGGCGAGCGTCTTCGGGTCGACGAGGTCGTTGACCGCGAGCCACTCGATGTCGGCGCCGTGCTCGTACGCCGCGCGGAAAACGTTGCGACCGATGCGGCCGAAACCGTTGACTGCCACCCGGACCGACATGCCGAGCTCCTCCCTCTCGTCGAGCGCCAAAAAGAAGGCCGACGTCTGTCGGCTGAAGCCAAGGCTACCCGAACCGCTGCCGGTGCACGGGCCCCACGCGCGCTCGAGCCGGCGGTTCGCTCACCCCGCGCATGCCGGCTCGCTCGCCGGCGCGCGGTGGCTCACCCGCCCCGCGCACGCCGGCTCGCTCACGTTCGCGCGACGACCTCGACCCGGAGACCGTCGGGGTCGCGCATGTAGCCGGCGTAGTAGCGGCGTCCGTATTGCGGCCGTCCGCCCGGCGCCCCGTCATCGACCCCACCCGCCACGAGGCCGGCGGCGTGCGCCGCGTCGACAGCTGCCTTGCCGCTCGCCCGGAGCGCCACGTGGCCATACCCAGGGCCGGGGGCGCGCCCGCGAACGACTATCCACACCTCCGGATCGTTGTGCCCATACGCGATCGCGTGCGCGGAGTCGAACATCCGCCGCGCGCCGAGGGCGAAGAAGATCGCGTCGTAGAAGCGAGCTGAGCGCGCCAGGTCCGAGACCTCGAAGCCGATGTGGTCGATCACGCCGGCTTGGTGACGTCCCGGTGCGCCACCTCGACTAGATACTCGTCGAGCGGGCGGTAGCGCTCGGCCAGATGCTCGGCGATCGCCACTGACCGGTGCCGGCCGCCGGTGCAGCCGACGGCCAGCACGAGGTGCGCCTTGCCTTCGGCCAGATACTGCGGCAGGAGGTAGTCGAGCAGGGGGTGCAGGTGGGCATAGAAGGCGTCGAGCTCGCCCTCGCGGTTGATGAAGGCCACGACGCTCGCGTCGTTGCCGGTCAGCGGCCTGAGCGCCGGCTCGTAGTGCGGGTTGGGCAGGAACCGGACGTCGAACATCAGGTCGGGATCCCGCACCTGACCGTACTTGAAGCCGAAGCTCTCGAACGTCAC
>JAFAZV010000162.1 GCA_019239445.1 Solirubrobacterales bacterium | reverse complement strand
CATCGGCTCCGACCGGCAGCCGGTCGAGGCGTTTCTTCGCTGGCTAACGGACACTGAGCGTTCGCCGAATACTGTGCCCCTGGCGTCATGAATCCGGTAGCCGCGAGATCCGAGCTCGTGGCGCAGGGGAACACGTGTCGCCTGATAAATCGTCGCGGCATCGTGATCATCGGCGATTGCTGTCACCTGACGGAATCCGGTTCTACTCACCAGCGCCACTAGAGCTTCGTGACTCCAACGATGATCAGGTAGGCACCGATTACTCCGGCGACCACGGCGATGATGAGTCGTCGGTGTGCGTGCGCCCAAGCGCTCAAGCTCTCGAGGCTCGCCTGCGTCGCCGTGGGCCTCACAAGATAGTCGGCGAGCGGGATCCACACGATCGCAAACAGGGCGAGGATAAAGACAACCGGCGCGGCCACCTGCGTCGCTGCCGCGTTACCGGATTTGAGGACCAGGGCGACACGCCGCCCAGCAACGCGCGGCCGTCGACAAAGTGTGGCAACAGCGCGGCAACATCCCCTGCTTCCGGGGCGTCCACCCTGTCGAGAAAACGACCCAATTTGCGGTCTCTGGACCTGAATGCGATGAACGGGGCCGTCCGGGCGGTGGTGTGGTCGGTCGCAGGTGGTCGGTCCTCCGCGTCGAACAGCGTTGATCAGGCGCGCGCGGTAGCCCCCGCGCGGCCGGCCATTCGAGGTAGAGAACCGACCACTGGTCACGGTACGCGGTGGGCTGGGCTGATCCTGCTCGCTGCGGCCGGGAGAGGAGAGTCTGATGCTGCATGTTGGTTTGGATCTCAGTCGCAAGCGCATCGATGTGTGCCTGATCTCAAGCGAGGGCGAGCTGATCGATCACTTCGCGGCGCCGGCGGACCGCGACGGCCTGTACGGGCTGGCGCGTCGGGTCGCTGTGTACGGCGAGCGGGTGCGCGGGGTGGTGGAGTCGATGAACGGCGCCCGGTTCGTGCACGACGAGCTCGTCGCTCATGGGTGGGATGTGCTGATCGCCGACGCGCAGAAGGTCAAGGGGCCTGGCGCCACTCGCTTGCAAGACGGACAAGATCGACTCGCGCGTTTTGGCGGAGCTGTCGTTCCGGGACTTGGTGCCGGCGATCTGGCTGCCAACCCCGGAGCTGCGCCGCGAGCGCGAGCGCTCGCGCTACCGACTGCACCTGGTCAAGCACCGCTCGATCCTCAAGAACCGGATTCACTCGAGCTTGATCGCGTTCGGGTATCAACGCTCGATGTCCGATCTGCTCGGAGTCTCAGGCCGAAAGCTCCTGGCCGAGCTCGATTTCCCCGAGCCGTGGCGCTCCCACGTCGACGCCAGCCTCGAGCTGATCGACGACCTGGAGCGACGGATCACAGCGATCGAGGAGGAACTCAAACACTCGGGCGCCGAACACCGCTACATCCCGTTGCTGTTGACCGCCCCGGGGATCGGCTGGATCATCGGGTACACGATCGCCTCCGAGATCGGCGAGATCAACCGCTTCTCCTCGCCGACCAAGCTGACCGGCTACACCGGCCTGTGCCCCAGAGTGGCGCAATCAGGCGACGTCGACCGACGCGGCCCCGTGTCCAAGCACGGCCCCAAATATCTGCGCTGGGGGCTGATCGAGGCCACCACCCACGCGTGCTCGCACCCGCTCTACAAAGACCGCTACCAGCCCCTCAAGCGCCGGCACGGCCGCCAGCGCGGCGCCAAGGTCGCGCAGATCGACCTCGCCCGCAGGCTCGCGGAGGCGATCTGGTACATGCTCACCCGAAACCAACCCTTCGCTCCGGCAGGCGCCCCGTTCCCTCTGGCTGCCTGACAGCCCACACTTGAAGTGCGCCACCGGAGCGAGCCCCGATCACCTGGTCCTCGAAGTTGATGAGCGCGATAGAGAGATGAGCGCTGCTCTACCAGCCCAACCCGCCCGCGCACCGTGACCAGGAGTGCCAGCTTCACGCTGTCCTGTCAAGCGCCATCGGGCCCAACCGCACCCCACAGCGAGCATGCCGAGGCGCTCGACAGGACACCGCTCACCCGGCGATCAACACTGAGCGCGTCAAGGAACCTGACACACAGAACAAACGGCCTTGACAGCAGACCCCCGTTCATAGAGAGGGAACCTACGCCGTCGCTCTGACAGCACCCGACGCCTATTTACAGCAATCTTTGGCCGCGACCGCCGGGCTCCGGGATGCCCGTGGCAGTCGCAGAGCAGGCGGCGCTGGTCGACGGCGCTGCCGGTTCACGCGCCTATAGCGGTCGCGTCGGCGCGGCTACCGCTCTGCGCGAAAACCGGCAGTCTGGTTGAGACTGCCGCGTGGCCGCCCGAAGCGGCAGTCTCCGATGGGCGTTCGTCGCACCGGAGGGGGCCGAGGCGTCTTCTCAGGACTGCCGCCGCGACGGGCTGCCTTGGAGTGAGTGCGGGGCTGTGTGGTGCAGGAGGAAGAATCGGATCATCTCGGTGGAAGCGTCGGGGCCCTGAGCGTCGGTGTAGGACCCGGCCGGGCTACCGCCATACCAGGCGTGGCGGCCGCCGTGGACGATCCAGGACTCGGCGACTGCGGTCCCGCTGGGGTTGTTGTGCACGGTGCGGGTGTAGGAGCGGCCGCTGTGATCGGTTGTGGTGAGCGGGCCGTGCTGGCTTGTGGTGTCTCCTGCGGCTAGCCGGGAGGCGATGAGCTTGTCTGCGTTGATCGGAGCGACCGTCGTGTCACGGTCGCCGTGGATGACGATCAGCGGCACCGTGCTGTTAGGCGTCGGTGTTCCGCCAGTTCGCATCGCCGCGAACGCAGACCCGACGTCGTGTGCCGCGCGATAGGCGATTCCGGAATGGACCCCGACCGCGGCGTAGAGGTCGGGGTAGGTCGCGGCCATGACCGCAGCCATCGCGCCGCCGGCGGACAACCCGGCGATATACACGCGGGTTTGGTCGACGGCGTGGTCGCGCATGATTTGGCGGGTGATGCCGGCGATGATCGCTGGCTCGCCCGCACCGGGGTGCTGATGGGAGGTGGAGAACCAGTTCCAGTAGCCGCCGTGGTTGGCGGTGCGTGACTGCTCGGGGTAGGCGACGAGGAGGGTGTGGCGCTCGGCGAGGTCGTTCATTCGGGTGCCCGCCGCGAAGTCCGATGCGTCCTGGCTGCCGCCGTGGAGCATCACGAGCAGAGAAACGGGCTGGCCGGCGTACCCGGTGGGGACGTAGAGGTCGTAGCTGCGTGTTCCGGCGGTCTCGGTGTGGTTGAGGCGGCGAATCTCGCCGCCCGGGGCGGCCCCACGGATCGCTCCAGCGCCCGGCCGGGACGGCTTTGCTGCGCCAGAGAGCTCGAGGAGGTTGCTGCCGGGCAGCGGGGTGGGCGGCGTGGTCTTAGCGCCGCGAAGGAGACCGTCGCGTGGCGCGGCAAGCGTACCCCGTGCTCGCATCGCGGTGTCATGGCGGCCGTCCCCGTGCGGCAAACGAACGCGGCCGCGACCGTCGCGCGGCTCACCACACGTCGACTTCTCGGGCGAGACGCTGCCAGCACCAGCGACACCCTGCTGCAGAAGCGCAGACGCCTCGCCCAACCGTCCGGCGCGAGTGAGCCGCAGCGCCTCGGCCATCGTGGTGTTCGGGTCGTTGTTCATCGCATGTCCTTTGCTGGGGTAGGCGCCTGGCGCCCAGGGATTGGTTTGCTCTGCCTCGATGTACAGCCACCGCGCGGTCGGAGTCGCGACGCGCGCGAGAAGTCAACTTGTGCGCAAGGCCAAGGCCGCTTTCACCGCGCTGGGCGCCCGGAACGCCCCCAGCACCTCAACCGCGGCGATGGTCGCGAGCGCGAGTTCCGGCGAGACGTCGTCGGCGATGCTCGCCAACCCGAGGACGCGCAACTCCACCGTGCGACCGGAGTCGCGCAGCTCCTCGAGGTCATGCCGGCTGTAGTGCTCGCTACCGAGGGTCAGCCGGCGCCGGGTCACGGTGCTCTCGACACTGCTTGCCCGGCTCTCGAGCTGGCGGCGGATGGCCGTTCGGATGAAGTCCGTGCGGTTCGCGAAGAAGCCTTCGCTCACGAGCAGATCGATCTCACCCAGGTCGATCAGCCCCACGTTGATGGTGATCTTCTCACTCTTCTCAACCTCGGACGCCTTCCTCAGCCGCGGGATATCTGACCCCGGTTCCATCTCCGCGCCATCCTAGCACCATCCAGTCAGATGGTGCCACGTGCCTGACGCGCCTCGACGCCGTTACCCGAGATCCCCTCTGAAGATCGCCCCACCTCGCAAGCACCCTCCGTTGACCGCGTGCGCGGCGACGATCTCGGGGCGGGTAGCGGCCCCAGATCGTCGTGCGCCCGATGTGCCCTGACGCGATCCTCGGACGCTGAGAGGAGCCGACTCCCACCGGGCGTCCGTGTGGCCGAGAGTTGCTCCCATCCAGCGTTCTTCTCGTCCCTCAGCGCCGATCGAACGATCATCGAGTCAGCTTTACCTCGACCGAGGGCGATCCTCCCCTCTGGCTGCCGTAGTCGCCGTCGCGGGACGAATGTCCCCGCCGGTACGTGTTTGACGCCGGGCGCCCAATAGTGCGCCACTTCTAGGAATCGAAAAGTGCGCCACTTCGGTGGCGACCGAGGCCGGTCTCAGTGTGCTCGTCGATATCGACGAGAGGAGGCCGGGAGAGGTGGTGAGCGCGTTGGAGTGGGCTGAGATCAGGGCGCTGGCGAAGGACGGCATCTTGCAGCGGGAGATCGCCAGCCGTCTGGGGATCAACCGCCGGACGGTAGCTAGAGCGCTGGCGGCGGATCAGCCGCCGCGGTATGTGCGTGCGCCCGCGGGGTCGCAGCTGGATCCGTTGATGCCGGTCATCCGGCGGGTGCTGGAGCAGTGGCCGGAGATCAAAGCACCCAGGCTGACGGAGCTGCTCAGGGCCGAGCATGGCTATGAGGGGTCGGTCGATCTGGTGCGTCGCAAGCTTCAGGGGCTGCGCCCGCGGGAGGAGCGTCCGGCGCAGCGCACGGGCTACCGGCCGGGGCAGGTGGTCCAGTTCGACTGGGGCGAGCTGCCGACCCGCCCCCGGATCGCCGGGATCGAGCGACGCGTCTATGCGCTGATCGCGTCGCTGCCGTTCTCCGGCGCGCAGACCGCGCACTTCAGCTTTGACATGACCTTGGAGTCGTTCCTGGAAGGTCACGTCCGCGTGTTTGATCGGCTGGGCGGGGTGCCGCGCGAGTGTGTCTACGACAACCTCAGATCGGTGGTGGGCAAGCGCAACAGCCGCCAGGTGGTGCGTTGGAACCAGCGGTTTCTGCACCTCCGGGGTCACTACGCGTTTCACTCAACGACGTGCACTCCGGCGACGCCGCGGGAGAAGGGGTCGGTCGAGGGCGCCGTTCGCTACGTCAAGACTGGGTTCTGGCCGGCGCGGCGGTTCGCCACCCTGCCCGAGCTCGACCTGGTCTATGCCACCTGGCGCGATCAGCTCGCCAACCGACGGCGGCACGCGACCGGCCGGTTCATCGTCGCCGAGCGGCTCGCCGAAGAGCGCCAGACGCTCCGGCCGCAGCCTCCCGCGCTGTTTGACTTCTCGCTAAACCGCACCGTGCGAGTGCCGACTGACGGCTATCTGCGGTATGCCGGCTGCTTCTACCGAGCACCGGTCGAGCTGGTGCACCAAGGAGTCGAGCTGCACGCCTCGCGCGATCAGGTGTGGATCTGCTGGCGTGGTCAGCGCGTCGCTGAGTACTCCGCTGCTACCGGCCGGGGATGTGGCTGCCCGAGCCGCGGATGCGACCGCAGCCGCCACCACCGCCCGCCCGGCCTTTGCTGCCGCTGCGGGTGATCGACGCGCCGGCGCTGGCGGACTATGCGGAGTTGTGCGCATGACCCCGGCCAAGCAGAAGGTCGGCGAGCGCCTGCTATATCTGCTGTCTGCGCTCAAAACCCCGAGGATCGCCGAACGCTTGGCCGCCACCGCGGAGCGGGCCCGGGAAGAACAGTGGCCCTATGAGCAGTTCTTGGAGACGCTGTGCGAGGCCGAGGTATTCGCCCGGGAAGCGTCGGGCGCCCGGCAGCGCACGCGGCACGCCGGCTTCCCGGCGCACAAGACATTGGAGGACTTCGACTTCACTGCCCAACCCTCGGCCGAGCGCCCGCTGGTGATGCATCTGGCGCAGCTGGCGTGGATCGAGGAGCACGCCAACGTCTGCCTGATCGGCCCGCCCGGTCTTGTTTCACATTGCACCTCCGCAGTTACTGGTTGATCAAACGGTCCAAGCCTGCGCCGGGAACCTCGATTCTTAGGCCTTTCCGGCGGCCGTTGGTCACCTGAATCGCCTGCAGCTCGCCGCGTTGGACCTT
>JAFAZV010000097.1 GCA_019239445.1 Solirubrobacterales bacterium | reverse complement strand
GCATCGAGCTTCTTCATTGTCTACCTCCTGTATAGGTTGTGTACAAAGATGACGGTAGCGATCAGATAAGCCTTTGTCAAGGCCCTGTACAGCTCCTGTATATTCATCCCGATGGCCGTCGATCAACTGTTGCGAATCGGAGAGCTCAGCAAGCGCTCGGGCGTCAGCGCCGAGCTGCTCCGGGCGTGGGAGCGGCGCTACGGCCTGCTGAAACCCGCGCGCTCACCCGGTGGCCTGCGGCTGTACTCCCCTCAGGATCTGGAGCGCGTGCGCGTGATGCGTGAGCATCTCGCGGCCGGGTTCGCGGCTGCCGAGGCCGCCGCGCTGGCGTCGAGCGCGGTCTCCGAGGAGGCGCCGGGCGAGGAGATCCTCCGCCCCGACGCGCTGCGCGCCTCGCTCACCGCCGCGCTCGATCGCTTCGACGAGCCCCGCGCGCAGACCGTGCTCGACCGGCTGCTTGCGGTGGCGACGCTCGACACGCTGCTCGGCGACGTGGTCCTCCCATACCTGCACGAGCTGGGAGAGCGCTGGGAGCGCGGCGAGGCATCAGTCGCCCAAGAGCACTTCGCGTCGGCGATCGTGCGCGGGCGGATGCTGGGACTGGCGCGCGACTGGGGCTTGGGCGTCGGTCCGGTCGCCGTGCTGGCGTGCCTACCGGGCGAGCAGCACGACATCGGGCTGATCGCGTTCGGGCTCGCGCTCCGGGCGAGGGGATGGCGGATCGTCTACCTGGGCAGCGACACGCCCGTCCGGATGCTCGAGGAGGTGGCGCACCGGGTCGAGGCGCGCGTCGTCGTCCTGAGCGCAGTCCATGCACACGCGGTCACGGCGGTCAAGGCCGAGCTGAGCGGGCTCGCGCGCCGGCACAGGATCGCGATCGGTGGCAACGCCGCCCGCGCAGACAGCCTGGGCGAGGCCTCGGGACTCGTGCTGCTGACGGGCGACCCGATCGGCGAAGCCGAGCGGGTCGCTGAGCTCTCGCCGGCTGGCGCCTAGGCGTCAGCCGAGCCCCTCGAGCACCGGTTGTCCGCGCTCGATCGCCAGCAGCAGGCGCTTTCGCTCGAGCCCGCCGGTGTACCCGCCGAGGCCGCCACCGGTGTTCAGCACGCGGTGGCACGGGACGACGATCGGCATGGGGTTGGAGCCGAGGGCGTTGCCCGCGGCGCGCGACGCTCGGGCGTTGCCCGCCTGCGCAGCAACCTGCTTGTACGTCGAGACGGCGCCGTAGGGCACGCGCGCCGTGGCTTCGAGGACGCGGCGGCCGAAGCCGCGGATGAGGTGCCAGTCGAGCGGGAGCTCGAAGCGCGTGCGGGCGCCGGCGAAGTACTCGTCGAGCTCGCGCCGGGCCTCGTCGAGCGCGCGCGGAGCGGCGATGACGCGGGGGGAGAGCTTGCCCGCGAGCGCCTCGAGGACGGCGTCCTCGCCGTCCGGCGGCACGTACGCGACTCGCACCAGTCCGCGCGGCGTGCGGGCCAGGAGCAGCCGGCCGACGGGGCTGTCCACGGTGGCGTAGGCGACGTCGAGCAGGCCGGCCCTGGCGGCGGCGGCGCTGATGTCGGGTGGGTCGGGTGTCCACTCGTGCGCCGTGTGAGTCAGCGCACGCTCAAGTCGATCGTTCATGTTTCGTACTCCGTTCGAAGTCGTTTCAGGCCTTCATGGACGTTTCGCCGCGCCGCTTCCTCGCTCGTGCCCATGACGGCGGAGATCTCGTCGTAACCGGCGTCGATCACGTATCGCAGGGCCAGCGCCATGCGCTGCTTTGGCGAAAGCGCGCGTACGCGCGCCCATAGCTCCTCATCGGGCTCGGGGGATGGGTCGGTAGCGCCTTCGGGCGGGTCGGCGACCGGGACGGCTTGCCGGCGCCTGCGCCGGACGTGGTCGATCGCCTTGCGGTGGGCCACCGTGAAGATCCAGCTGCGCAGGTTGGCCGCGTCCCGCAGCCGTGGGTACGCCCGTAGCGCCGCCAGCCAGGTCTCCTGGTAGCAGTCGTCGGCGTCGACCGCTCCCACGGTCGCGACGAGGAAGCGGTGAACGTCGCGGCCGTGGGCGTCGAGGAGGCTCTGAAAGGGGGGAAGCTTCACTGCGGATGAAACGCCGCGCAGGGCCGCCGCGTGAGATGGTGCTAGTGGAGCTTGAAGATCGCGCGGCCCTCGACGACGTACGCGAGCTCGTAGCCGCTGCGCGCAGCGTCGTTGAGCGCGGCTTCCCACGCGGCTGCGTCGCCCTTCAGCTGCACGACGCGGAACCGTGCCGTCCGCGGCGCAAAAGCTGCGCCGTGCCGCTCGCGGACGATGACGGCTCGCAGCTTCTCCCCATCGGGCTCAGCCGCGCGGACGATCTCCGCGCCCGCCCCGCTGCCCTGTGCGATCACGCCGAGCAGGATGTGCTCGGGGCCGATGTGGCCGTCCCGAAGCTGGGCTGCCTCGCGGAGCGAAAGCTCGAGCGCCTGCTTCGCGCTCGGGTGGAACGGGAGCTGGCCGAGCCGGTGGGTGTCTCCGCGACCGACCAACCGCTCGACCTCGGCGCGTGCAGCGGCCGCCGTCAGGCCCACCGCGCGCAAACCATGCACGGCCGGCTCCTCGTCATCGGCGCACAGCACCCCCAACAGGAGATGCTCGGTGCCGACGTGGTCGTGTCCGAGCGCTCGCGCCTGCTCCTGCGCGTCTAGCACCACCTGCCGGCCGCCGGCGGCGAACCGCGCGAAGGTGCCGCTCCCGGGCGACCGCCGCCGCCCGCCGAGATGGAACCGCCGCCCCGCAGGGCGGGCGCCCGCCGCCCCCGAACCCGAGAGCGTCTCCTGAAGCAGCTGCACGGTCTCGGCGCCGATCGAGCGGTCGTGAGCGGCCGCTCGATCGCGCAGCAGCTCGTAGAGATCATCCGGCACGTTCCTGACGTGCAGCGTCGACATTGTCACCACAACGCTAGCATAACGCAACCAACCCTGCGGACCGCTGACGACCGGCAAGCCACCGCTCATCGCTTGATCGTCCCGCGCATTCGCTATACAAACCTCATATGGCGCGTGCGATCTGGTCTGGCGCGATCAGCTTCGGGCTGGTCAACGTCCCCGTCAAGCTCTTCACGGCGACTTCGCCCAAGGCCGTCCGCTTCCATCAGCTCTCGAGCAAGACCGGCGCCCGGATCCGCCAGAAGCGCGTCGATCCCACGACCGATGAAGAGGTTCCCTACGAGGAGATCGTCAAGGGCTACGAGATCACCCCGGACCGCTACGTGGTCATCGAGCCCGAAGAGCTCGACGCGCTCGACCCGAAGGCGACGAAGACGATCGACATCGAGGAGTTCGTCGATCTGGCCGAGATCGACCCGATCTACTACGACCACAGCTACTACCTGGCGCCCACGGCGGGCGGCGCCAAGGCATACCGGCTGCTGCTCGACGCGATGCGCGAATCTGGCAAGGTGGGGATCGGCCGCGTCGTGCTGCGCTCAAAGCAGCAGCTGTGCGCGCTGCGCCCCGCCGGCGAGGTGCTCACGCTCACGACGATGCTGTGGGGCGACGAGGTGCTCTCGCCCGACCGCCTGGACGAGCTCGACTCGATCACCGAGGCGGCGGCGACCCAGCGCGAGCTGACGATGGCCGAGCAGCTGATCGAGTCGCTGTCGGCCGACTTCGAGCCCGACAAGTACCACGACGAATACCGCGAGCGGGTGCTGGAGCTGATCGAAGCGAAGGCCTCCGGGCAGGAGATCGCGGTCCAGCCGCAGGCCGAGGAGCCCGCCGCGGCGCCCGATCTGATGGCCGCGCTCGAGGCGAGCCTGGCCGCGGTTCGCTCCGACGCCCCCGAGCCTGCGCCGGCGCCCAAGCGCCCCCGCAAGCGCGCACCCGCCGAGGAGCCCGACGGCGCCGGCAAGCGGCGCGCGAAGGCCAAGAGCTAGCCCCGTTTTCCGCAGTTGAGACGGGTTAGGTGTCTTGCTCGGGCCAGGGCGGCTGGATTTGGAGGAGGTCGAGGATCCGGCGTTGGGTGTGGGTGAGGCGGTCGAGGCGGATCCCGGCGGGTGTGTAGGTGAGGCCGAGTCCTTGGAAGGCGGCGAGGATGTTGGCGCCGGTTGGGATCGCCGCGCGCCCTTCGGGCAAGAGTCCTGGGAGTTGCTCGCTGGTGCCGAGCGCGTGGCGGGTTCGGGTTTCGATCAGGCCGAAGATCAGGAGCGCGAGCCCGACGATGCTGATGAGCGCGTGGATGCGGTCGTCGTTGTGTAGGAAGATCGGCCGGACTTTGAGGGTGTGTTTCGCGTCGCGGTGGCGGCGCTCGACGATCTGTTGGTCCTTGTATTGGCGCAGCACTGAGAGGGCGGTGAGGCGGCCGGGTTGGTTGGTCGCGAGCGGGTAGATGCCGTCGGTCTGGGCGGCGTGCGCGATCGCGTCCTGGTTGCGTGTCCAGGAGATGGTTGGCTTGCCGTTGCGGGTGCCGGTCCGGACGGTGATCATCGTCTCGATGTTCGGGCCGATGATCGCCTGGATGCGCTTGTCGACATGCTGGCGGGTGGGGTAGTAGCGGCCACCCAGCCCGCGCTTGACCCGTGCGAGCTCTGACTCGGCTTTGCAGAGCGCGCGTTCGCGGGCGGCGGCGACCTCGTGTCCTTCCTGGGAGGAGTGGATCCACGCGACCCGGACCGGGATCTCGCGCCCGTCCTCGGGGCAGGTCAGTGTCCAGTCGCGCAGGCACCCGCGGTACTGGGTGCGGTTGGCGGCGGGGAGATGCTGCTCGCGCGCGGCGAGGTAGCTCAGCGGCCGCAGCGACTCATGCCCGATCTCATCCCGGAACTTCTGCTGGAAGCCGGTGGAGGCGCGCAAGGGCACGACATAGCGCAGGCCGGCGGCCTGGATCTGCGCGAGCGTCTTGGGGTGCCCGCACGCCGAGTCGCACACCAGCACGCCAGCCGGTCCGGTCATCTTCGCGAGGCGCTCGAGGCTGCGCCCGACCAACGCCAGCTCCGAGCTGTTACCGGGGTCCGGCCGCCAATAGACAGACACGCCCTCCGCCGTCGCGGCCTGCAACGCCCGGACCTGACGGCGGACATGACGATCCGAGCCCCAGCCCTTGGCGATGAGCGCCGAGTCCTCATAGGCGCCGGCGACCCGCAGCGTGGTCAGATCGACATGCAACCGGCCGACCTCCAGGCCGAAGGTCTCGATCGCGCGCGCGGCGAGCGCGCCGCGGACCGGCTCGGAGTGCACCGCGAAGGTCTCAAGCGCCCGCCCGAGCCGGTCGTCGTTTAACAAGGCGGCGGGGATCCCGAGCAGCTCGTGCACCGCCGCGCCGAACGCCCAGCCGGCCACGTCATACAGCGGCGAGGGCGAGCACAACCGCGAGCAGATCAACGCGGCGGCGACCTCTCCGACTGAAAGCACCGAACGCGGACTGCGCGGCAGCGAGCGGTCCACGACGCCGACGAGATCGAGTTCCCGCACGAAGTGCCAGGCCAACAGCAGCGCGCCGACCTCGCGCCGGGTGCCGGTCATCGGCGGGTCCAGCCGGGCGAAGGACCCGGCCAGCGCTTCGAGCTGCCCGGATTCCTTCAGCGCCTCCTTCCGACCCAGGTTTGCCACAACACGATGACGCACCCTGCCGGTCTCGTCCCGATAGCCGTCCACGAGCTGCAGGTACGTATACGCGCGCTGACCGCGCTTGACGGTAGTCTCCTTGACGAACATGTTGCCACAACACTATCGGCCCTTCCGGACGGAAAAACCGGCAGCATGAACATCAAGTTGCCACAACAGCGGCCCAGCCGCAGCCGCCCCGAAACACCCCAACCCCAAGCCCGACAGGCATTTGCAGCCGCGACTACCTACACACAAACGCGGAAAACGGGGCTAGCGGAGCCCACGTGGCGCCGGTCGGGTCGGGGCAGGGATGCCCCGCCGCAGGCGCCGCGGCCCAGGCGCGGCCGGCACGATGCCCAGCAATCGGGGCTCCGGCCCTAACGGACCACTAACACCCACTGATACTCTTCGCGCTCCCGCGGCGCGCCACCCGCCGCCACTCCGGTCGGGAGCTCCCCTCATGCATACGCACTTCGCTCCACCTGGGGCCCTCGGCCTCTACGACCCCGCCAACGAGCACGACGCCTGCGGGATCGCGCTCGTGGCGAAGCTGTGGGGGGAGGCGAGCCACGCCGTGGTCGAGAAGGCGCTCGACGCGCTCGAGAACCTCGAGCACCGCGGCGCGGAGGGCGCGGACCCGAACACCGGCGACGGCGCCGGCATCCTGCTCCAGATCCCGGACGGCTTCCTCAGGGCGGCGGTGGCCGGGATCGAGCTGCCGCCGCCCGGACGCTACGGCGTCGGCGTCTGCTACCTGCCGCGCGAGGCCGAGCGGCGCGCCGCGCTCGAGCAGCTGATCGAGGAGACGCTCGAGGCGGAGGGACAGCGCGCCATCTGGTGGCGCGACGTCCCGGTCGACGAGCGGCACGTGGGCGATACGGCACGGCTGTCGGCGCCGCACATCCGGCAGGTCCTGATCGAGGCCGGCGACGACATCCCCGACCAGGGGGCGTTCGAGCGCAAGCTCTACGTGATCCGGCGGGTGATCGAGCGCGCGGCGGGGCGCGAGCTCGCGCTCCCGAGCTTCTCGAGCCGGACCATGATCTACAAGGGGATGCTGACCGCTCCCCAGCTCCCGCGCTACTTCCCGGATCTGCGCGACCCCCGCCTCGCCAGCCGGCTCGCGCTCGTGCACTCGCGCTTCAGCACCAACACCTTCCCGAGCTGGGAGCTCGCGCACCCCTACCGGATGATCGCCCACAACGGCGAGGTCAACACGCTCCGCGGGAACATCAACTGGATGCGCGCGCGGGAGTCGCAGCTCGCCTGCGAGCTGTTCGGCGAGGACCTCCAGAAGGTCATCCCGGTCGTGCGCGAGGGCGGCTCGGACTCGGCGATCTTCGACAACGTGCTCGAGCTGCTCGTGCTCGGCGGCCGCTCGATTCCGCACGCCGTGATGATGATGATCCCCGAGGCCTACCGCACGCGCAACGACCTCGACCCCGACGTCAAGGGCTTCTACGACTTCCACTCGTGCCTGATCGAGCCGTGGGACGGCCCGGCTGCGGTCGTGTTCACCGACGGGCGGATCGCGGGCGCGGTGCTCGACCGAAACGGTCTGCGTCCCGGGCGCTGGATCCAGGACACCGACGGCTACGTGGTGCTCGCCTCGGAGACGGGCGTCATGACGGTCGCGCCCGAGCACATCCAGCGCAAGGGCCGCCTGGCTCCCGGCAAGCTGTTCCTGCTCGACCTCGAGGCGGGACGGATCGTCGAGGACGAGGCGGTCAAGCGGCGCGTGGCGCGGCAGAAGCCCTACGGCGAGTGGTACGAGCGCTCGGTCGTCCACATCGACGACCTGCCCGAGCGCGAACCGCGGACGCCGCGGATCGAGCCGCTGCGCTCAAAGCAGCTCGCCTTCGGCTATTCGCAGGAGGACCTGCGGCTGATCATCGCCCCGATGGCCACCAAGGGCGAGGAGCCGGTGGCGAGCATGGGCAACGACGCCGCGCTGGCCGTTCTCTCGGACCGCCAGCCGCCGCTCTTCTCCTACTTCAAGCAGCTGTTCGCGCAGGTCACCAACCCGCCGATCGATCCGATCCGAGAGTCGGTCGTGATGAGCCTCCAAGCGGGGGTCGGGGCCGAGGTCAACCTCCTCGCCGAG
>JAFAZV010000054.1 GCA_019239445.1 Solirubrobacterales bacterium | reverse complement strand
ACCGCGGTGATCCCGGGCTTCGGCCTCCTCGGCGACCTGTTCAAAGAGCCATTCCTGGTGCGCTGGGAGATCGACAACGGCATCGCCCGCTCAGCCGAGCTGCCGGGGGTGGCGATTCCAGGAAGGCCGTTCCTCGGCTGCGTCGCGGTGGCTCCCTCCGAGGAACTGCTGCGCGAAGCGGCGCGACGCGAGGGCGAGCTGGCGCAGCGCGGGGGCACGGTTCTGGCGCCCGAGCCGCGCTCGGCGGTCCCCGCACACGAGCCGTACGCGTCGCACGCCCTGCGCACGATTCCGCCCCGGGAGAACGGCGGCAACCTCGACGTCGCGCAGCTGACCGAGGGCAGCCGACTGTGGCTGCCGGTCTTCGTCCCCGGTGCGTTGCTATCGGTGGGGGATGCTCACTTCGCGCAAGGCGAAGGCGAGGTTTGCGGCACCGCGATCGAGGTCGCGGCGACGGTCACACTGTCCGTGTCGCTGCGCCGAGGCCGGACGTTGTCCTGGCGGCCGCGGTTTCCAGTCCTCGAGTACGCGCAGCCGCCGGACTGGCAGGCGCGCCCCTGTTTTCAGACGCACGGCATCCCCTTGAGCGACGACGGTGCCAACGGCAACCTCGACCTCACGCTGGCGGCGCGCCGGGCGCTGCTCGAGCTCCTGGACTGGCTGCAGGCGGAGCGTGGGCTGACGCGGGAGCAGGCCTACGTGCTGGCCAGCGTCGCGGCCGACCTGCGGGTGGCGGAAGTCGTGAACGTGCCCAACGTGCTCGTCAGCTGCCGGCTCTGGCTCGACGTCTTCGAGGAGCACAGCTAGCCACCATCGCGCTGCGGATCGCCTCGCCAGCCTCAAGTGTCGTCGCCTGGCCACCGAGGTCGGGCGTGCGCGTGGCCGGCGCGGCGGTTCCCTGGCCGACGGCATCGACGATTGCAGCGGCGCTGTCGGCTTGACCGAGAAACTCGAGCATCAGCGCCACGGCAAGGATCTCCGCCACCGGGTTGGCGACGCCCCGGCCGGCGATGTCGGGCGCCGAACCGTGCACGGCCTGGAACAGGCTCGGGTGCGCGCGGCTGGGATCAAGGTTCGCGCTCGGCGCGATGCCGAGGCTGCCCGAGGCCGCGGCAGTCAGGTCGCTGAGCACGTCGCCGAACAGATTCGAAGCGACGATCACCTCGAGCGACCCGGGGTCGCTGACCACCCGCGCCGCCAGCGCGTCGACGAGCACGCTGTCGGACTCGATCTGCGGGTATTCGCCGGCGACGGCGCCGAACACCTCGTCCCAGAACGGCATCGCGTGGCGTAGCGCGTTCGACTTGGTGGCGCTGGTGACCCGCCGGCGCCCGTGCGTGCTCGCGTAGTCGAACGCGTAGCGGATCACGCGCTCGATTCCCGCGCGCGTGAACACAGACGCCTCGATGGCCACTTCGTTCTCGCCGGCGCGGTGTACTCGGCCCCCCGCGCCGGCGTACTCGCCCTCGGTGTTTTCCCGCACCACGACAACGTCGAACTCGTCGACGCCTCGCAGGCGGCACGGAACGCCGGGCAGCGAACGAGCGGGCCGCAGGTTCACGTACTGATCGAAGCGCTGGCGCAGCTCGAGGATCGTCCCCCACAGGACGACGGCGTCGTCGACGCGCGGGTCGCCGAACGGCCCGGCCAGGATGGCGTCGAATTCGCGCAGCCGTCCGGGCAGCTCGGTCGCCATCGGCGTGCCGGTGCGCACGAGATACTCACCGCCGGCCTGCTCGAAGGATTCGAGCTCGACCGCGAAGCCGCCCAGTTCCGCCGCCAGCTCGAGCGTCGTCCGCGCTTCGGCGATCACCTCGGGGCCGATGCCGTCCCCCGGCAGCACGGCCACCCGGTAGGAACCTGGGGCCGGCACTCAGGCCGGAACCGCTTCGCGCTTTGCGGCCGCCTCGGCCATCGCCGTGATCATCACGCGCTTCTCCACCTGGGGGCGCGGGTAGGCGCGGCGACTGTGCGTGAGGCGCAGCGCGAGCATCGTCTCCGCCAGCTTGTAAGTCAGAGGACCCGGGTTGAGGACCGGAACGGGGAGGTGCTCGCTCAGAAACGCGTGGGCCTGATGCATGGTCGTCGAGCCGAGACAGATCACATCGGCGCCGTCCTCGACGCAGCGCAAGCCGGCATCGCGCAGCTTCGGGAAGACGACGTCCTCCTTGCCTCCGAGCAGGTTCTCCACGTCCGGCGGCGTGTTGATCGAGCGCACCGAGACGAGGTGCTGCTCGAGGCCGTACTCGCGGACCCCCTTGTGATACAGCGCGATCCAGCCGTCCCACTGCGTCAGCACGGAGAACCGGTGCCCGAGCATGAGCGCGGTCAGATACGACGCCCGCCCCGGCGCGATCACCGGGATGTCGAGCATCGAGCGCAGCGCGTTCGCTCCCGAGTCGCTCATCGTGTCGATGCACAACGCGTCGTAGCCATCGTCGGCCGCTTCGAGGCCAGCCTCGAGCATCGCGAAGTCGGCCAGGACATAGTCGTGGTAGCTGTCATACAGCGCGGGCCCCGCCTTGACGGGACGGAAGTCGAGCCCCATGTCGGCGGACAGCGTCACCGACTGTTGCTGGGCACGGCGATTGGCCAACCCTTTCTCATCGAACGCGAACGGTACGAGCACACAGACCCTCGGCATAACCCCTCCAGCAGACGCGTTGGCAGGACGATCCTACGTCGTCGGCGGCGTCTCGGGCAAACGGCGCCTGACGATGCGCTCGAGCCCCATCGCGAGCAGCACTCCCCAGAGCATCGGATTGGCCAGCAGCTGCGCCAGCGCGCCCATCGAGCTGCCGAACACGATCCAGATCGCGCTCGGGATCAGCGACGGGGCGACCACGAGCCAACGGACGGCCGGCGGCTCCTCGCGGATTCCCTCGAGGGCCTGAACGACGACCACACCGAGGAGCACGGCGAGCAGCGCGGCCGAGACACTGAGTGGCAACATCGCGGCGAGATCGACTACCGGTCGCACGAAGGCCAGCGCGCCCAGCGCGACGCCCATAAACAGCAGCGGTGCTCGGCCGAGGTGACCCAGCAGCCGGACGATGCCGGGTGACTCGAGCCGCGAGACGTTTCCAACCAGGTTGCCAACGAGCGCGCCGCCGGCCAACGCGGCGCCGTGCATGAGAAACGAGGTCCGGGCGGCGCCTGGGCGGACCTCGAGGTCGTGCGTGACTGACATGACGGTGCCCGAGGCGATCGTGTTCAACGCGGCGAGCGCACCCGCCAGCACGAACGGGAAGACGACACCTGCCTGCACGTTCGGAGCACCCCAGGGCAGCAGGGGCGGCCCCGCCAGACCTCCCGCGACCTGACTGTGCGGCACGCCGTCGAGGACGAAGTAGATCCCGGTGCCGGCAACGAGCGCACAGAGCATCACGTACGGCGTCAGACGGGAGAGTCGCCGCATCGCCAGCACCGTCCCGACGACGACGAGCGTGGCAGCCCAAGCGCTGCCGCTCCCAGGCAACCCGTGGGTGGCTCCCACTGCGCGCTCGAGCGTAGCCGGCAGCACGGCGAGAATCACCACGAGCGGAAAGACGCGAGCCACCAGAGGCGTGAAGAAGCGAACCATCAAACGGTCGACTCGCAGCACGCCAAGCCCGGCGACGAATATCCCCGCCGCCAGCAGGCCGCCGGTTATCGCGCCGAGGCCGTGATGACCCGCGCCGGCGACCACGCCGATCGCCGCGAGATAAGCACTGGCTGGACCCTCGTACATCGGCAGGCGAAAGCCGAGGCCGACCTGGAGCAGCGTCGCCAGCCCGAGCGCGAGCAGCGCGCCGGCGAGCAACGTGTGGATCCGCGCATGGGGTACTCCGGCAAGCGATCCGGCCACGAGCCAGAAGCCCATCGCCGCAGGAACGATCGCCGCCGCCCACAGCACAGCCACAGTGACGTCCCGTCGCAGGGTTCGAAGCCGGCTCCGCCGCGAACCGGGACGCGGAAAGAGGGTAGAAGCAGTCACGTTCTCGCGCAGCTCGCGGGGCAACTCGGGCAGGGTCCGGCAGCGTCGCCGCGGCTACTGTACTGTTGCCGTATGCGACTGCATACTGAGATGGGCGATATGGACGTCGCCGATTTGCAGGCGCCGCTGGCGACGCTCACGCCAGGCGAGGAAACTTATGCGGCCATCCGCCGCTCGATTCTCGACGGGACGCTGACGCCGGGAGAACGGATTGTCGAGCAGCAGCTGGCAGCGACGCTCAATGTCAGCCGCACGCCGGTGCGCGAGGCGCTGCTCAAGCTCGAGCGCGAGAACCTGGTGGCGCGCATCGGGCGCGGGATGGCGGTGCGCCGCTACTCCAGCGACGAGGTGCGCGATATCTACAACCTCCGCGCGCATCTCGAGAGCTTCGCAGCCAGGATCGCGGCCGACCGGATCACCGATCCCGAACTCGGTGCGCTCGAGCGGATCCAGGACGAGATGGAGCACGAGCGCTTCGAGCCCAGTCACATCGAATCGATTCGCCACCTGTCGCGTGACAACCAGCGCTTCCACGCGCTCGTCGTCCGCGCGGCGCGCAACGCACCGCTGGACCGCTGCTTCGTGCAGGTGTTCCAGCTGCCCCTCCTCTACAAGGCGTACATCTACTTCGACGAGGATCGGCGCCGGGGTTCGGATCGCGATCACCGCAAGCTGATCCAGCTGCTGCGCAAGCGCGACGCGGGCGGCGCCGAAGAGCACTGGCGCCGTCACCTGCGGCATGGCGGCGACGTGCTCGCCCAACATCTCGCCGCCGGCGAAGCCGGAGAATTCTGAGGCTTCCGTAGGCCTGGATGAGCTGGGTGAGCGCCCCCGTGCTCGTCGGCCTGGGCGTCGGGACGGCCGCGATGGCGACGAGCACGTTCACGACGCTGGGGCTCGGAGCGCTGGGCCCCGATCTGCGCTCGAGCTTTCATCTGACCACGTTCCAGATCGGGCTGCTCCCGGGTTTGGTGTTTCTCGGCGCGCTGATCGCATCCGTGCCGGCGGGCCACCTCACGGATCGCCTCGGCGCGGGGCGCACGCTGACCGTCTCGCAGCTCGGGGTCGCCAGCGGCGTCGTGGTGGCGCTCGCCGCCACTGGGCGCTGGCCGTTTCTCGCCGGCGTCGCCATCGCCGGGCTCGGCTATGGCGCGGTGAACCCGGCGACGAACGTCCTCTCGACCTCGCTCGTGCCCCGCCGGCGCCGAGCGCTATTTCTCAGCGTGAAGCAGACCGGCGTGACGCTCGGGGGCCTGATCGCGGGAGCGACGCTTCCCCGGCTGGCGGCGACGCTCGGCTGGCGGCGCGCCGTCGGCGTCGCGGTGGCGCTGCTGTTGTGCGGAGCGGTGGCGGGAGTGTGGGTCACTCGCCGCGAGGCTCGGGGCTGGTTCTCGGCGCCGAAGGCCGTGCCGGAGGACGGGCACGCAACGCCCGAGGTGACCGTGTCCGTCCCCGGCGGGCGACCGACCGCGCTGTTCGGCTTCGTCATGTCCGGTGTGCAGTTGAGCCTCGCTGGCTATCTGACCGTCTATCTCGTGGACACGCACGGCTTCTCCAAGACGACGGCCGGAGTCGCCCTAAGCGTGGCGTTCGCCGCCGCCTGCCTGGCCAGAATCACGTGGGGGTGGGTCTCGGACCGGTTTTTCGCCTCTCACGCCAGCACGCTCGTGCTCATCTGCGCCGGCAGTGCCGCCGCGCTGATAGCGATCGCGGCCGGCGTGCGCGGTCCAACGCTGTGGCTGGTGATCGTCTTGATCGGCGCCTGCTCGATCGGCTGGAACGGCGTCTACATGGCGCTGATCACCGACCCGGCGGCCCACGCCGGCCTCGGGCGCGCCACCGGTCGCGGGCTGACGGCCATCTATGGCGGCGTAGCCGTCCTGCCGCCGCTGCTAGGCGTGGTCAAGGATCTCTCCCATTCGTGGTCAGCGGTTTGGTTCACGGCCACGGCCGCCGTGCTCGTGGCCGGAACGGCGCTGGCCATCAGCCCACGCCACCGGGTCCGCGTCGGAGCGGAAGCGCCTGGCGTCAGCCGAGCGCAGACCGGTATCACGACGTGAGCACCGGGCCGACGGTCGACTGGTCTGCGGCGCTGCTGCGGGCGCTGCTGTTCGTTCCCGGCAACGATCGGCGCAAGCTCGCTCGCGCGGGCACGGTCGGCGCTGACATGATCGTCATCGATCTCGAAGACGCGGTCGCCGAAGCCGAGAAGACGGCGGCGCGCGCGGTGGCCAGCGAGGCGATCGCCGCGCTGGCGCCGGCGAGCCTGGTGGCCGTGCGCGTCAACGGCGTGGAGAGCCATCGTTTGGAGGACGACATCGCCGCCGTGACGCGGCCTGGGCTCGCGGCAGTCGTTGTGCCGAAGGTGGAAGATCTCGACACGCTCGCGAGGGCGGACCGGGCCCTGAGCGAAACGGAACGGGCGCACGAGCTGCACGACGGCGCGACTGGGCTGTTGGCCATCCTCGAGACGCCGCGCGGCATCGCGCGCAGCGAGGAGATCCTGTTCGGCGCTCCGGCGCGGACGATCACCGCGCTGTTCGGGCTGGCTGACTTCGCCGCCGCACTGGGCGTGGAACTCACCGATGAAGGCGACGAGCTCTTCTACGCCCGCGCTCGCCTGATCGTCGCGGCACGCGCTGCCGGGCTCGCGGCGCCGATCGATGGGCCGTTCCTGCGCGTGGACGACCTCGACGGGCTCCTGGCCGACAGCCGGCGCGCCCGCGCTGCTGGCTTTCAGGGCCGTCTGGCGCTGCATCCTCGCCAGGTCGAACCGATCCAGCGGGCGTTCTCGGACCTCAGCGAGGAGCAGGTGGCGGCGGCACGGAAGGTGGTCGAGGCGTTCGAAGGTGCGGAGGCGAGCGGCGTCGCCTCGATCCGCGTCGACGGCCAGTTCGTCGATTATCCGCTGTACAACATGGCGCGCGCGAAGCTGCGCCGCTACGAGGCCTATCGAGCCGCTGCACCGCGGTGAGGGCCGGTATGCTGCTGTATACAAGAGGGGCGGGCGCGGCGGCGGCCTACCGAGCCCGCGTGAGGAGAGGATCAGGGAGATGGATACACGCCGCGATCAGCGCGAGACTGACGGCGCGACCCAGCAACGCGCCGCGCCCGACGTGATGACCGACGGGCCCCTGCAGGGCATCAGGGCGCTCGAGTTCGGTCAGCTCCTCGCTGGGCCCTACGTCGGCACGCTGCTCGGCGACTTCGGCGCCGAAGTGATCAAGATCGAGCCGCCGCCGCAGGGCGACGCGATGCGCGAGTGGGGCCGGTTGCGTCACAACGGGCGCTCGATGTGGTGGTCGATCCTGGCCCGCAACAAGCGCTCGGTGACGCTCAACCTCCGCCTGGAGGAGGGACAGGAGGTGGCGCGCCGGCTGGCAGCGCAGTGTGACGTCGTGCTCGAGAACTTCCGCCCCGGCACGATGGAGCGCTGGGGACTTGGACCCGAGGGCCTGCACAAGCTCAACCCGCGGTTGATCTACGCGCGCGTCACGGGGTACGGACAGACGGGGCGCTACCGCGATCGCCCCGGTTTCGCCGCGGCCGGCGAGGCGATCTCCGGGCTGCGCTACATCAACGGGTACCCAGATCAGGCGCCGCCGCGCTACGGCATCTCGATCGGCGACACGCTGGCCGCGCAATCGGCGTTCACCGGCATCCTGCTGGCGCTCTATGCGCGCGACGCCCGCGGCGCCGAGGGTCAGGTGATCGATGCGTCGATCGCCGATGCCTGTTTCTCCGTCACCGAGTCGACCGTGCTCGAGTACGAGAAGACCGAGGTCGTGCGAGAGCCGACCGGCACGCGGCTGCCGAAGATCGCGCCGTCGAACGTCTATCGCTCGAAAGATGGCCGCTGGGTAGTCATTGCGGCCAACCACGACACGTTGTGGCGACGACTGGCAGCGCTGATCGGCAAGCCGGAGCTGGGCGACGATCCGCGCTTCAGCTCCCACCGCGCCCGAGGAGAGAACGAGGACCTGCTCGACGAGCTGATCGGCGAGTGGGCGGTTCAGTACACGGCGGCTGAGCTCGACCGGATCGTGAACGAGGCCGGCGTGGTCTGCGCTCCGGTGTACAACGCCGCCGACGTCTACGCCGATCCGTACTTCCGCGAGCGCGGCCTGCTCATCGAGTACGAAGACGAAGTGCATGGCACGATGACCGCGCCGGGCGTGGTGCCCAAGCTCACCGCGACTCCCGGGCGCGTGCGCGCACCGGCGGAGTGGACGCTTGGGGCCGACACCGGCGCCGTCCTGCACGACCTCGGGCTCAGCGAGGACGAAATCGGCCGGCTCCGCCGCGACGGCGTGCTTTGAGCCCCGGGCCACCGGCGCTCGCGCGCCCGCCGGCGGTGACGCGCCGGCCGGCGGTCGTGCGTCCGCCGGCACTCGCTGCTCGCGCGATGGTGGCCACGAGCCAGCCGACCGCCACCGCAGCCGGCCTCGACATGCTGCGCCGCGGCGGGAGCGCGGCAGACGCGGCGCTCGCGGCGGCAGCCATGCTCACCGTCACCGAGCCGATGGCCACCGGGCCCGGCGGCGACATGTTCGCGCTCGTGTTCGCGGGCGGCCAAGTCGAGGCGATCGACTCGGCCGGCCCCGCGCCGCGCGACGCAGAGCCGGCACCACCCGACCGCTACGGACCCCGATCGGTGACCGTACCGGGTGCGGTGGCGGGCTGGGAGATGCTTGCGCAGCGCCACGGACGGCTCGGCTTGGAGGCGTGTCTGCAGCCTGCGATCCGGACGGCGCGCGGCGGGTTTGCCGTGGGCACGCGATGCGCCTCCGCGTGGGCGACGGCACCGAACTTGCCCGAGGGCTTTCGGCCGGCGCCCGCGCCGGGCGACCGGATCAGCCTCCCGGAGCTGGGTGCGACGCTCACGGGGATCGCCGAAGCCGGGCCAGGCGCGTTTTATGGCGGCCGCGTGGGACAGGCGATCTGCAAAGTCACGTGGCTGGCGCCAGACGACCTTCGCGCCCATCGCGCGAAGATCGTGGAGCCGCTCGCGCTGCCGTACGCCGGGCACGTCGTGCTCGAGCTTCCGCCGCCCACGCAGGGGATCGCTGCGCTCGAGGCGCTGGGCTTGCTCGCCCACACCGACGGGACGCTGTCAGCGCAGATCAACTGCTGTCGGCTCGCGCTCGAGGATGCCTTCCGGGACGTTCGCGACGGCAGCGATGTCAGGTCGCTGATCGCCTCCGAGGCAGTGGCGCGACGTGTCCGCGAGCCGCCCCGGCTCGCGTTCGAACCCGGAGGCGCGACGGTCTACCTCTGCGCCGTCGACGACGATGGCATGGCGGTGTCGCTCGTGCAGAGCCTCTACGAGCGCTTCGGCTCGGGCGTGGTGGCCCCGGAGACCGGAGTGATCCTGCACAACCGGGGCTTCGGCTTCGACGTCGCCGGCGTGGTGGCGCCGGGCGAGCGGCCTTACCACACGATCATTCCAGGGATGCTGCTGACTGCGGACGGCGAGCTGCGAGGGCCGTTCGGCGTCATGGGCGGGTTCATCCAGGCCCAGGCGCACATGCAGCTCGTGCATGGCCTGCTCGACGAGGGACTTGATCCGCAGACGGCGCTCGATCGCCCACGCTTCCGCGTCTCAGGCAGGCGGGTCCTGCTCGAGCAAGGGCTGTGGGAGCACGCCGAGGAGGTGGCAAGGCTGGGGTTGGAGCCGGTGGCCGAGACGAACACTTACCTGTTCGGCGGCGGCCAGCTCATCCTGCGCAATGATCAGGGAACGCTGATCGGTGGATCCGACTCGCGCAAGGACGGCTACGCCGCCGGTTGGTGAGGCAGGTTCGACGGCCGGTGCCGCGGCCGCTTGGCGCCGCGGACCTGGGGCGAGAAGTAGTACTGCGTGTGGATCATGGGTGCGCTGAGGACGCGCTGTGCCGGCGCGTCGCAGACCTCACATCGCACCTCGGGCGACTCGTCCATGCGGTGGAAGACCTCGTTGCTGTGACCGCGCGGGCAACGGTATTCATACAGGGCCACGCCTGAACCCTACCGGGCGCCCCCGCCGCACGCGTCACGGACAAACCGGTGGTCAACCTCCGTGCTTGCTCGCGGCGCCCATCTCGGTATACAGTCGTACGCGAACTGATCCGGACGAAGGGAGAGGTCGTGCCGAAGGAGATCATCGCGGTGTTTGGCGTCGACATCGACGCCGTCGGCGGATGGCTTGGATCGTACGGCGGTGAGGACTCACCGTCCGACATCCAGCGCGGGATGTTCGCCGGCGAGGTGGGTTCACCCCGGATCCTCAGGCTGTTTCAGAAGTACGACATACCAGCGAGCTGGTTCATCCCTGGGCACTCGATCGAGACATTTCCAGACTCGGTGAAGATGATCGTCGATGCCGGCCACGAGATCGGTGCACACGGTTACTCGCACGAGAATCCAGTCGCGATGACGCCCAAGCAGGAGGAGGACGTGCTGGCGCGCAGCGTCGAGTTGATCGAAAAAGTCTCCGGTCAGAGACCGCGCGGGTATGTGGCGCCCTGGTGGGAGATGTCGGCGGTGACGGCGGAGCTGCTCAAGAACTATGGGTTCACCTACGACCACAGCCAGGGTTACAACGACTTCACGCCGTTCTACTCCCGCGTAGGTGATCAGTGGACGAAGATCGACTACACCAAGGATGCGGCGGAATGGATGAAGCCGCTGGTGCGCGGCCAGGAGATCGACCTGGTCGAGATCGCGGCCAACTGGTACCTCGATGACCTGCCGCCGATGATGTTCATCAAGAAGTCACCTAACAGTCACGGCTTCGTCAACCCGCGTGACATCGAGGAACTGTGGCGGGATCAGTTCGACTGGGTGTACGCCAATATGGACTACGCGGTCTACGCACTGACGATTCATCCCGACGTCAGCGGCCGCCCGCAGGTCCTGCTCATGCTCGAGCGCCTGATCGCCTACCTGAACCAGCACGAAGGCGTGACGTGGATGACGATGGAGCAGGCGGCCGACGACTTCCGCCGCCGCTTCCCGTTCAAGGGGTGATCAGCGCGGGTGTGCATCCTCTGTTACGGGCTGACGGGCGAGGAACACTGGACGGACGCTCGGGTGGGGCACGAGCCGCGCGCGAGCGTCCGCGCCCGGCGGCGCGCGATGCTCGACCAGATCATGCGGGCGCACGGCCTGGATTACAGCGATGATCCGAGCGGCGTCACGGCGCTGATCTCTAATCGCAAGGGCAGCGTTGAGGTCGCGGGCGGCCTGGGTGAGGTATGGGTGGCGGGGGAGCGGCTTGCCGGTCGCCCCCTAGATCCGCTCGACTCGCAGCTGCTGAAGCGGCTCGCTCCCTCGGTGGAGGACGGCGCGGCGTGAACAGCCCGGGCCGAATCCCGGTCACGATCATCAGCGGATTTCTCGGCTCGGGCAAGACTTCCCGGCTGCGCCACATGCTCACCGGCAAACCGGACACGGCGGTCATCGTCAACGAGTTCGGCGCGGTTGGCCTCGATCACGAGCTGCTGCGGGCATCCCAGGAGAGGGTAGAGCTCGTCGGCGGCGGATGTGCGTGCTGCACGCGGCGCGAGGACCTCGCCGAGACGCTGAGAGAACTGTTGGACGCGCGCGACCGCGGACGCGCCCAGCTCAGGCGAGTGGTCATCGAGTGCAGCGGCCTCGCGGACCCGGCTCCGATCGTCTTCACGATCACCCACGATGCGATGCTGCGCCACCACTTCGACGTCCGGCGGCTGATCGTCACCGTCGATGCCGTCAACGGTTCCCACCAGCTGGCCGCGCACCCGGAGGTGACCAAGCAGGTGCTGCTCGCAGATGAGCTGGTGGTGACCAAGGTCGACCTGCTCGAGCACGCTCCCGAAGCGCTCATCGCCCGGCTGGCGGAGCTCAACCCGGCGGCGTCCCTGCGGACGGCTCTGCACGGGGTTCTGAGCGACGATCCGCCGCTGCGAACCGGTACCGGCAAGGCGCCGGCCGCGGCCGAACGCCTCCCCGACTTCGCGGGCCACACTGACGACGTCCGCAGCCTCACGGTGGCGACGAACGACCGAGTGGATTGGCTCGGATTCGCAGTGTGGCTGAGCATGCTGCTGCACGCACGAGGCGAGCAGGTGCTCCGGGTCAAGGGTCTGCTCGAGCTCGACGGCGGGACGCTCGTGTCGGTCAACGGGGTTCAGCACGTGATGCACATGCCAGAGCACATTCCGCGGGAGGAGATCGCGGATCCGGCAGCGAGCATCGTGTTCATCACGCGGGGGCTCGACGTGACGCGCCTGCAGGAATCGCTGAACACGTTCCAGCGGTTGGCGCGCGTCGACGCCGCCGTGTCATGACGGCCCGGGAGCTGCCGAGCGTCAGCGTCCTGGCGCTCGGGGGCACGATCGCCTCGACCGGCGCCGGCGCCGGAGTGACGCCGAAGCTGAGCGCCGAGCAGCTCGTCCAGAGCGTCCCCGCGCTCGCCGACGTGGCCCGGATCCGGGCCGAGACCTTCCGCCAGGTTCCCTCGCCCGAGCTGACGCTCGCCGACCTAACCGCGCTGGCGGCGGAGATCGCGCAGCGGATCGACGACGGCGATGCCGGCGTCGTGATCACACAGGGGACGAACACGATCGAGGAGACGGCGTTCGCCCTCGACCTCCTCGTGAGCGGGGATGCTCCGGTGGTGGTGACCGGCGCGATGCGCAATCCGACGCTCCCCGGCGCCGATGGCCCGGCGAACCTGCTCGCCGCCGTCAGCACCGCCGCCCACCCCACCGCGCGCGGGATCGGCGCCGTGGTCGTGTTCGCCGACGAGATTCACGCCGCCCGCTACGTGCGCAAGGCCCACACCCAGAGCGTGATGCCGTTTCGCTCCTCACCCGTGGGACCGATTGGATGGCTGAGCGAAGGCGCGGTGCGCGTCGGCGCTCGGCCGGTGGGCCGACGTCGGCTGGGGCTCGCCGCTGTCGACGAGTCGCCGCGGGTGGCGCTGCTGAGCATCGGCGCCGGCGACGAGGGACTGCTGGTGGACGCGGTCGAGCCAGCGGGCTACGTAGGCCTCGTAGTCGAGGCGACCGGCGGCGGTCACACGACGGCGGCCTGCGTCGAGGAGCTCGAGCGACTGGCGGCAGAGATGCCGGTCGTGCTCGCCTCGCGCACCGGAGCCGGCGAGCTGCTGCAGCACACTTACCAGTTCAAGGGCTCCGAGATGGACCTGATCGGGCGCGGCCTGATCCCAGCCGGCGCGATGACCGCGGCCCAGGCGCGGATCCTGCTGCGCCTGTTGCTGGCCGCGGGCGCCCCGACCGACGAGGTGCGTCTCGCCTTTGTGGCCCTGGCGGCACCGAGCGCGCCGGCCGAGCTGCTCGCGGGGAGGCTGACGGTTACAGGGTGAGCCGGCGCAGCTCGTCGTGGCTCATCCGCGCCGCTCGGTTGAGCCGCGGCTGGAGCGTCAGCGGCAGGAGCGCGGGCGCGAAGAAGCCGCCGATGCAGAGACCGAGATACGCCGCCAGCGCAAACGGGCGCCGCGTTGCGATCTCCACCCGCGCCACGAGCCGCGCCTGTGCGACCGCATACGGGATGACCAGGAGCATGCCGGGGAACAGCATCACCATCCAGAACCACGGGTCAGAGTCGTCATCCAGCAGGCGTGCGCAGTCGCGCAGCGCGCGGAAGTACCACACGAAGTACCCGAGCAGGGGCAGCGAAACGAGGGTCCAGAGAACGATCGACCGGGGCTGGATCACCTGGTCCTCCGGACGCGCCGCGCCCTCGCGCAGCCTCAGGCGGTCCTGCGGGCGAGGCTGAGTCGCGCTCACGACCGAGTGCCCTGAGCCAGGCGCTCGTGGACGAGTCGGTCGAGCGCGTTCAGCGCCAGGGCCAGATCGGCCTCGTCGGTGTCCTCTTCCTTGGTGTGCGAGAGCCCGCGCTTGCTGCGCACAAACAGCATCACTGTGGGCACGCCGAACTCGGCCACACGCGCCGCGTCGTGCAACGGCCCGCTCGGCAGGCGGACGTCGGTGCCCTGGATGTCGTTCACGATTGCCGCGGCGGACTCGATCAGCGACGGGTCGAAGGGAATCGGCGCGATCCGGAACAGCGGCGACCAGCTGACCTCGACGTCCTCCTCGGCGGCGATTCGGCGGCTGGCCTGCACGGCCTGCTCGTGTAGCTCGCCCAGTACCTCTGGATCCTCGTGTCGCTGGTCGACCAGCAGCGTCGAGACACCGGCCACAGCGGTCGGGATGCCCGGCTCTGAGGAGATCCTCCCCGTCGTGCCCACCCCGCCGAGCCGTCGCGCCAGCTCGCGCACCTCGAGCGCGACCCGCGCCGCGGCCAGAAGTGAATCGCGGCGCTGATCCATCGGCGTCGAGCCGGAATGAGCGGCCTGGCCGGCGAAGCGGACTTCCCAGCGCTCGGTGCCGTAGCAGCCCCTGACGACGCCCAGGGGAAGGTCGCGGGCCTCGAGCACAGGTCCCTGCTCGATGTGTAGCTCGATATAAGCAACAGCCTGATCCAGCCGCGAGCGCGCCTGTGCCATCCGCTCGACCTCGACGCCGTGCGCGGCCAGCGCCTCGCCGGCGGTCATCCCGCCCACGTCGCGCAGCGCCCGCACGTAGTCGGGCTCGAGCCCGCTCGTCGTCATCGTCGAGCCCAGCAGGCTGAGCCCGAACCGCGCTCCTTCCTCATCCGCCCAGTCGATCAGCTTCACCGTCAGCGGCGGTCGCCCGTTCCGAGCCAGCCCGCGCAGCACCTCGAGCGCGGAGAGGACGCCGAGGCAGCCGTCGAGCCAGCCGCCGTCCGGGACCGAGTCGATGTGGCTGCCGATGATGAGCGTCTGTGGCGACTCGCCCTCGAGCGTGGCCCACTGGTTTCCTGCCTCATCGACGTCGACGCTGACCGGGAGCTCGGCCAGCAGCCCGCTCTCCCATTCACGCGCTTTGGCCCAGGTGTCGGTCCAGGCCACGCGCTGAGCTCCGCGTTCGTTCCCGGTCAACTCCGCCAACGCTCGCAGATCAGCGAGCATCCGCTCCGGGTCCGCCGTCGAGGTCAATCCTTGTTGTAGTCCCACGTCAGCCAGTCCTGAGGCCTGATCGTGACGATCGTTCGCCCTTCGGCCATGATCGGGTCGAGGTATGCGGTGGCGTCGGGCCCGAGGTAGCGCACGAGGATCCGCTCGGTGACCTCGCGGATCAGCTCATCATCGGTCGACAGCTCCGCCGTCCCGAAGCAGACCGCGGCGCGGGCGCCGGCCTGCAGGCCCTCCTTGAGCCGTGGATCCTGATCCACGCAGATGGTGGCGTGCGGATCTCGCCGCAGGTTGCGCAGATGCCGGCGGCCGGCGCCGAGGGTGTGCCGGAAGAAGCCGTCCTCCCAGACGTACCAGATCGGCGTGATGTGCCACCAGCCGTCTCCGCGGTTGGTGCCCAAGCGCGCGTCCTGGCGTACGCCCAGCAGCGCATCGCGCTCGCCGTCGGTGAGGGCGTTCTCCTTCGTCGCGGTCGACTTGCTCCGCGGGTTCGGCATCGGATTAGATGGTTGGTGCTGCGGGGGGCATGTTCGGATGTGCGTGGGTCGCGAGTGCCGGGCGCCGCACGCGGAAGGGGCACAGTGGCAGCGCCACGGGCCCCTTCAGCGGGTGGCGATCCGGTGCCGCGAGACGCGTGCAGACGGACATGACTCTCGTGGCAGCGACCATCTAGGCGCCTTCGAGCGCCGGCATCGCCGCCACGGCCTCGACGCTGTCCTCGGCGAGGGCGGCGGCCTGCGCGCGGGCGGTTCTGCGAACGAGAAGCGCGACGATGATCAGCATCAGGAACACGAGCAGGATCGTGCCGAACGTCGTGATGACTCCGAGCGCATACAGATTCGGCTGCAGCGTCGCGCTGGTCAGCTCACCGTAGATCTCGAGCGGCAGCGTGGCGGTGGGCGAGACCAGCAGGGTGCGTTCGAACTCGTTCCAGGAAAGCGTGAAACCGAACAGCGCAGCTCCGAACACGCCGCCCCAGATGATCGGCAGAGTGATCCGCGTGAACGTCTGGACGGCGGAGGCACCGAGGTCACGCGCCGCCTCTTCGACCGCGATGTCGTAGCGGTTGAAGATGGCCAGCATCACCAGGAAGCCGAACGGCAACGCCCACGCCACCTGCACGCCGAGGCCGGCCGGGTACAACGCCACGTTGAGTCCCAGGAGCTTCCACCACAGGCTCATGCCGAGGCTGAGCAGGATCCCCGGCGTCATCAGCGAGAGCAGGATCAGATACAGGAACGCACGGGCTGCGCGCCGACTCATCCGCCGGTAGGCCATGATCAGCGACAGCGCCAGAGCGCTGGCGATCAGCCCGACGATGATGGCCAGCACGACCGACACCCCGGCGGCAGTGCGCAGCGCGGCGGAAGCCGAGTTGCCCAGATAGCTGTACCAGTAGCCGCTGATCAGTCCGCGGGCCGGGAAGGTGGAGCCTCCGCTCGAGTCCTGCAGGGAGAGCACGAGCATCACGAGAATCGGGCCGTAGAGGAAGACGAGGAAGATCCCGAACCAGATCCCCAGGCCCCACTTCGAGAGACGATCCTTGAGCTGCTGAGACACGATCAGAACCCCTGCTCGAGCTTTGCGAAGCGCAGCAGCAGCACAACGCCGATGACCATCGCCACGACCAGCACGGCAGCCTGGGCGGCGGCCTGCGGGTACTGCAACAGCGAGACCAGGTTGGAGATGTTGACGCCGATCGAGCCGACTTTGCCGCCGCCGATCAGCCGATAGGTGCCGAAGTCGCCCATCGCCAGCACGAACACGAACACCGAGCCGATCATGATCCCGGCCCGAGTGAGCGGCAGCGTCACGTGCAGAAACACCTTCCAGCCGCTGGCGCCGAGGTCGCGCGCGGCCTCGATCGCGCTCTGATCGAGCGCCGCGAGCTGGAAGAAGATCGGAGTCACCATGAACAGCACCAGCAGTTGCACGAGCGCGACGCTGACCGCGAAGTCACTGAACAGGAGGATGCTGAGCGGGTGGTTGATCAGACCGATCTTGGTCAGGATCTCGTTCACCGCGCCGTGCTCGCCCATCGTCGGGATCCACGATTCCACCCGGATCAGCGTGCTGGTGAAGAACGGGGCCAGCGCGATGATGAACAGCGCGAACGAGTACTGGACCTTCTTGACCTTGACGGCCAGGAAGTACGCCACCGGGTATCCGATCAGGAGGCAGACCACGGTCACGATCGCCGCGTTGCGCGCCACCTTTCCGAGGGTGTCGAGGTACTGCGACGTGCTGGAGAAGATCGTCGTGTAGTTGTCTGTCGTCCAGGTCTTCGAGAAGCCGGTGATCGTGCCGGTGAAGAACGAGACCACGAGCACGACGATCACGGGCGCGACCAGGAACAAGATCAGCCACACGGTTCCGGGCAGGGCCCACAGGAAGGTAACCAGCTTCGAGGCCCCGGGCGCGGTCTTGGCTGCGCGTGCGGCCGGAACCTCCTCGCCGTAGATCTCCGCCGCGGTGGCGTCGGAGACGGCGATGCCGCCGGGCAGCTCTCGCTCGCTGCTCAGCGTCTCGCGAGGGGGCTCTTCGCCCGTCACGCCGCGCTCAGTCACGGAGCAACTGGACGTTCATCGCGTCCCAGCTCGCGACGACGGGCTTTCCGACCAGCTTGGACATCTCGGTGTAGCGCTGCTCGGGCAGCTTGGCCAGCAAGTTGTGCTCTCCGGCGCGCATGTGCACCTTGATCGTGTCGCCCAGATACTCGGTGGCAGCGACCGTGGCGACCACCTCGTTCGGCCGCGCCGCCTGCTCGCCCGCAGCGAGATTGACGCAGTTGGCGCGGACCGCCACCGTCAGCTTGTCCCCGACGCTGTGCGAATGCTCGCCGGTCGGGATCGCCAGATGGCCGACATTGGCATCGACGACGGCCTGGTCACGATTCACCTCTGCCACCGACCCGCGAAGGATGTTGTTGTCGCCCATGAAGGCGGCGACGAACACGTTGGCGGGGCGCTGAGAGATTTCCGCCGGCGAGCCCACCTGCTGGATCTGGCCTCCCTCCATGACCACGATCCGGTCGGCCATCGACAGCGCCTCCTCCTGGTTGTGCGTGACGTGCACGAACGCGATCCCGAGCTCGCGCTGGAGCTCGCGCAGCTCGACGCGCATACGCAGCTGGAGCAACCGGTCGAGGTCACCGAAAGGCTCATCGAGCAGCAGCACCTTCGGGTTGGTGACGAGGACGCGCGCCAGCGCGACCCGCTGCTGCTGGCCACCGGAGAGCTCGGAGGGACGGCGGAAGCGCATCTCCGAGAGGCCGACGAGGTCGACCATGTCCATCGCGCGCTTCTCCCGCTCCTGCTTGGACATGCCCTGCATGCGCAGACCGAAGTCCACGTTGCCGAGCACGGTCTTGTGGGGGAACAACGCGAAGTGCTGGAACACCGTCGTGGTCGGGCGTTTAGCCGGCGGGATCCCGACCAGCGACTCCCCGTCGAGGAGGATGTCGCCCGAGGTCGGATGCTCGTGCCCGCCGACCATGCGCAGAATCGTCGTTTTGCCGCACCCCGAGGGTCCCAGGAGGACCACATAGGAGCCAGAGTCGATGTTCAGGCTGACGTCGTCGACTGCGACGACGTCGGCGAACTGCTTGGTGAGCCGGCGGAGCTCGAGCCCTGCGGGGCCCGAGGTGCCGTTGGCTCGCGCCTCGCCCACCTCGGGTCCAGGTTCACCGACTTGCTCTTGCGTTGCCACCCCGCCTTGCCTCCTTAGAGCACTGAGTTACGCAGAGATGAAGTTATTCCACTGCGTCCCCATGTAGTCGTTCTGCGGCTGCGTCGTGTTCCACGCCGAGTAGCGACGGATTCGCTGCGTGAACGAGCCGCCCTCGCGGATCGATCCCTTCGGGATCGCCGGCTTGCCGTCCGGGCCGACCAGGTTCTGCGCCGCCGGCAGTCCGCCATACCAGTAGTCCCACTCGGCGTTGGAGAGGAACTTCTTGGTCGTGTCGGGTCGGGGGCTGTAGTACGCCTGCCGAGCCATGTTCGCGCCCGGGAAGCCGGAGAGCCACCAGTTGAGGTACTTGTAGGCCGCGTCGAGCGTAGGCCCGCTGACGTGCTTGTAGATCATCGTGCAGCCGCACCAGCCGCGGAAGCCCTCCTTCGGCGCCGCGAAGCCGACCTTCTTGCCGCTTTCGAGCAGAATCGTCTGGGCCGGCGACCACATGCTCTCGATCACGACTTCGCCGCCCGCCATCAAGTTCACGGACTCGGTGAAGGTCGACCAGAAGGCCCGGAAGAAGCCGGCCTTCTTCATGTCGATGAGCATCTTGGTCAGGTTGTCGATCTCGCCCTTGGTCATCGAGCCGATGTTCTGGAAGGTCAGCTTCCCAGACGCCTGCGCCGCGAGCGCAGCGTCGATCGGCCCGATCTGAGGATCGTTGATCAGCGCCACCCGGCCTTTGAAAGCGGGGTTGAACAGCTCGGCCCAGCTGGTGACGACCGGGATCTTCGTCCGGTCATAGCCGATCGAGTCGACGTTGAACACGCCCGGCATGCCGATGATCTTGCTCGACGGGTTCACCGTCTGCGCGGTGGCGGCCTGGAACGGGTTCGACGCCGCCGTGAGCTGGGAGGGGCTGTTCGGGTTCAGCGGCAGCATCCGGTAGGCGGCATCACCGACGCCGTAGCTGGCCTGAGCGTTGCTGCTCAGCTTGCCGGTGATGAGCACGGGAGCGACCTCATTGGGCACCGACCTGGTGTGGGGCACCTGGAAGCCCCGCGCCGACAGCGACAGGTTGGATGGCTCGGACGACGGCGCCGGCCACGGCGTCTGGCCGCCCTGCCAGAGCGGGATCTTGCTCGTGTCGATGGGCTGCATCACGCCCGCGGGCAGGATCTGCGGGACCTGATGCACGTACCCGTGCAGGATGTCGAAGTTCTGCGGCTGGGTGATCGACTTCTGGGTCGTCGTCGGCGTGTCGGTGATCGTGTACTGCAGCGTGATCCCCAGGTCCTTCTTAGCTTGTGCCGCCAGCACCGGGTTCTGGTCCACGCCGATGCCGAGCACGCGCAGCGTCGATGCGCTGGCCTTCGAGCCCCCGCCGCTGGCCGGACTCGAGCTCGAGCTCGATCCTCCGCATGCAGCCAGGGCCGGGATGCCGGCGACCACACCTACGCCCGCGGCACCTTTGATGAGTGCGTCACGACGCGTGATCTCAGAAAACGACCCGTCGCCCTCATCGCTCGGGGGACGCTCGTTCACCACCCGGATTCTCATTGCGCTCCTCTCCTTCGACGCGGAGCAATCAGCGCCACTCGAACCAAGCGCCGACGAGGGAACGGCCGGTCTCGTTGTGCCCGGCTCCAGCATGCGGCCGCTGAGCCCTCTCCAAATGTTTGTATGCGTTTGTATACCTGATCACGTCGGGTGTCGTCAACATCGGTACGACGGCTGAACGCGGGCTCAACCTGGGCGTTCACGCGCGCGCGAGCCGAGGCTCGGCCGCTGATCTCAGCTCTTCGCCAAACCGGGCCCGGCGCAGGAACCCGCCCGCTCCCGGCGCGGCAACGAGTTCGTCGTTCTCGACGATGACCTGGCCGCGCATCAGCACGACGTCGGGAGCGCCGATCACCTCCGCGCCCTCGAACAGGTTGTAGTCGACATTGCTGTGATGGGTCGCCGCCGACAGGGTCAGCGGCTTCTCGCTGTTCCAGATCACGAGGTCGGCGTCGCTGCCGACCGCGATCGTCCCCTTGCGCGGGAACATGCCGAACAGGCGCGCCGGTTGCGTGCAGCAGAGGTCCACCATCTGGTTCATCGTGATTCGCCCCTCGCGCACGCCGAAGTGGTGCAGCATGTGCAGGCGGTTCTCGATGCCGGGGGCGCCATTGGGGATCTTCGAGAAGTCGTCGCGCCCGAGCGTCTTCTGGTCGCTGATCCGGAAAGGACAGTGGTCGCTGGAGACCGCGGAAAGGACGCCGGTCCGCAGCGCGTGCCACAAGCGGTCGTGGTTGTGGGGCTCGCGTGCCGGCGGCGTGAACACGTACTTCGCCCCTTGGAAGTCTGGCTCCGCTAGGTGCTGCTCGGTGATGAACAGGTACTGGGTGCAGGTCTCGGCCCAGGTGCGCCAGCCGCGCGCGCGGGCTGCCGCCACCGGCTCGACGGCCTCCTGGCAAGAAACGTGAACGACATAGAGGGGGCACCCGGCCAAGTGGGCGAGCCTGATCGCCCGGTCGGTCGCTTCGGCCTCCGTGTGGGGCGGTCGCGTGGCGGCGTGCCAGCGCGGCTCCGTCTTGCCCTCGGCCAGTGCCTGCTTGACGAGCACGTCGATGACGTCGCCGTTCTCGGCGTGGACCATGACCAGCGCGCCGGTTCGCGAGGCCACCTGCATGGTCCGGAACAGCGTCTCGTCATCCACCATGATCGCGCCCTTGTAAGCCATGAACAGCTTGTAGCTCGTCACGCCCTGGTCGGGGACCTCGGCCACGTCCTCGAGCCGACCTCCGTCGTGCAGGTCGGTGATCGCCATGTGGAAGCCGACGTCGATCACCGGCGGGCAGCGCTCGAGCTTCTCGTGCCAGGTCGCGAGCGCATCCGGGATCGACTGACCGGGCGCCTGCAGGCAGAAGTCGACCAGCGTCGTGATGCCGCCGAACGCCGCCGAGACCGTGCCCGAAGTGAAGTCATCGCAGGTGACCGTCCCCCCGAAGGGCATCTCCATGTGCGTATGCGGATCGATCGCCCCTGGGATCACGTACTTCCCCGCGGCGTCGATCACCCGGTCCGCGCTCACGTCGAGCGACGCCCCGATCGCCTCTACTGTCTCGCCCTCGATCAGGATGTCGGCGACGTAGTCGTCGACCGCGGTGACGACGTGACCGCCTTTGACCAGCGTGTTCATGACCTTCGCTCCTCTCGCTCTCCGGCTCGACTCCGGATCGCGAACCATAGCTCTCTCAGGTCGCTCCGGCGAGCGGCAGGCAGGGCCGTTTGCGGCGGCTGGTCCGGACGCAGCTGTGCGGCCGGCTCAGACGACAGAAAAGTCGGCTCACCATGGCTCCGCTGGGCCTCGAACGGACATTCCTGTGCGCCGGCGGTAGAAAGTCACCGATCCCGATCGTCGGCTTCCAGGTATGGGGCTTTTCTACCGTCCGGGCCGCCTGCGGCGCCGGCCGGGCGAGCGGGCGGGCGGGCATCTCCACTCGCCACGGCGGGCATCTCCACTCGCCACAGCGAGGACGTAAGCTGCCTGGGAGTTCGAGAACGGAGGCGATCATGATCGTGTGCGACGTCGGGGATTGTTGGCAGGTAGTGCTCCAGACCGACCACGCCGATCTATCCGGCGATTTCGCACGCCGCTGGAGCCAGAAGACCGAGCGGTCAGGGTCTCTGATCACCGCCGC